>DATDOO010000034.1:0-7960 GCA_035293245.1 Methylococcaceae bacterium | reverse complement strand
CTGCTTTCGTACCTACGCATCAATCGGCGCGTCGCCGCGCCAACTGCAAGGCTCGATACCGGACCCGTGGCTAGCGGTTATCCGGGTGGGAATCCCACCCACTAGAATGTGCGGCATTGCCAAGCCGCTGCCGTCCCCTTTACTGTAGCCCTTGAATGGAACGATGTTCTTTGTTATCTGTCTCCTCGACGGCAGACCAATTGCCAGGAGAACGAAAATGACCGAATTGCTCGAACATGCAGTTGACAAAGTCAAGGCCCTGCCCGACAAGGAGCAGGATGCGATCGCGGCTGTGATTCTGGAAGAGTTGGAAGGTGAGGCACGCTGGGACCAGACTTTCGCCCGTACCCAGACGGCTTTGGAAAAGCTGGCGGCGGCGGCCATGGCGGAGGACTCCGCCGGGAAGACCAAGGCTCTTGATCCAAACCGGCTGTGAAGTCCCGCACCACCACGGGGTTCCGCAAAGCGTTCGCCGGATTGCCGGCATCGGTGCAAGAGCAAGCGAGGGAAGCCTATCGGCGATTCACGCACGACCCATGGCATCCGGGCCTTCGTTTCAAACCCGTGCATTCAGGTCTTCCCATTTACTCGGTGCGCATCGGCAAAGGGTACCGCGCCATTGGCCAACGTAACGAAAACGGTGTCGTCTGGTTTTGGATTGGCTCGCACGCGGACTATGACAAACTGTTGGCGCAGCTTCCGTAGCACCAGCGAACTAAAAAGGGGACGGATTTATTTATAAATAAATCCGTCCCCTTTTTAGTTCACTTTTTTCGGGTGGATTTTTCTCAAGCGCTATTTTGCCAAGGCGACCGGGTAATTTGGATGCCGAGGATTCGGCACCAATTGTTGCAGGCGCGGATCGACTACCAGATCCATCGCCTCCAAAGGAAGCACTCCCAACAGTGGTTCGTCGCCCAAAACGACCGCTTCCGTAATATAGCTGCGGTTCTCGAACCCGATTTCAACGGGCGCGATTTTGGGAACCTTGCGCTGATGCCCATCCGCAAGGGTGACGACCTGATGGCCGACTTCCGTAATGTCGAAACCAAGCTGAAGCGCGATTTCCTCAGTGACACACAAAAAGGTGGCGCCCGTATCGACCAGGGCATTCACCGTGATTTGCTGACGATTGAATAGATTCGTCAAGTGGATGGTGGCGTATGTCAAACCCATGATTTTTCTCCGATTGTCGTCTCGATACGCGGCGAGAATGCGCTGAACGCCATGAACAGCAGCATTTTGCGAAGATAATATCACCTCCCTCCCCGGCAAAAACCCGCGCCTTTTGCCCACGTCAGAAACCTCTGACACAAAAGGACCGCATTTATACATAAAAATCGGCATAAAAATCGGGACGGATTTATTTAGCCTTGTTGTCCGCTTCCCCGACGACAGACGAAATTTGCGAGCCGGGTTGACGATCAAGAACGAAATTGATGCGCGGCACTTGGTGCATTATCATCATGATGTTTTTGCATCACCTAATGCGAGAGGCAGCGATGCGTACCACTTTGGATATTGATGACGATGTTCTGGCCGCTGCCAAAGAACTCTCCAGGCAGCAGCATGTTTCTGCGGGGCAGATGATTTCGCGCTTGCTGCGCAAGGCGTTGGCGGGAACGCCCGACGATCCGGGTTCGCCGCGAGAAGGAGAAAAGGTGGTTGGCGGCTTTCGCCCCTTTCCTTCGCGTGGGTTGGTTGTTTCGAACGATCTGATCGACAATCTGCGGGATGCCGAGGGCGTTTGATGCGCGCCTTGCTGGATGTGAACGTGCTGATCGCCTTGCTGGACGCGGGACATATACATCATGCCCTTGCCGTGAACTGGTTGGCGCGGGAGCTTGAACACGGTTGGGCTTCGTGCCCGCTCACGCAAAACGGTTGCATCCGTATCATGGCGCAGCCGTCCTATCCTGGATTCTTTCCCGCCGCCCAAGTGGCCGCACGCCTGGCCGAAGCCGCCGCGAACCCGGATCATGCGTTCTGGCCGGCCAATCTGAGTTTTCTTGAAAGGGGTGTGCTGGATTGGTCGCGCCTGTTGGGCCACCGGCAATTGACGGATGCTTATTTGCTGGCGCTCGCAGTACGCAATGGTGGCCGCTTCGTGACTTTCGACAAGCGGGTCGATCCAGAAATTGTGAACGGGGCAACCGCGGAAAATCTGGTTGTTATTGCATCGCCTGCCTGACGGGCAACCGATTCAACCCTCTACAGCCTTCCCAAATTCCGCGCCTTTTGCCCAAGGCGATAAATCTCTAGAATGCGCACCTCCAGAACCCTTTCCGCGTAGATGAGCCAATCCGCCCCTCCCGCCCTGATCGACCGCTTCGGCCGCCGGGTGACCTATCTAAGGCTGTCGATCACCGACCGCTGCGATTTCCGCTGCGTCTATTGCATGGCGGAACACATGACCTTTCTGCCGCGCGCGCAGGTGTTGACGCTGGAGGAACTGCACACCGTGGCGCGGGCGTTCGTGGAACTGGGCGTGACGAAAATTCGCGTTACCGGCGGCGAACCCTTGGTGCGCAAGGGCGCGCTGGAGTTGCTGGAAGACATCGGCGGCTTGCCCGGCCTGCGGGAACTGACGTTGACCACCAACGGCTCGCAACTGGAAGCCAGCGCCGAACGGCTGAGGGCGGCGGGGGTCAAGCGGCTCAATATCAGCGTGGACAGCCTGGACGCGGACAAATTCCGCCGTATCACCCGTGTCGGCGATCTGGAGCGGGTGCTCGCCGGCATCGAGGCGGCGCGCGAGGCGGGCTTCGAGCGCATCAAGCTCAACGCGGTGGTGCTGAAAAACCGCAACCACGAGGAGACGCCCGATCTGGTCGCTTACGCCGTCGAGCGCGGCCTGGACGTCAGCTTTATCGAGGAAATGCCGCTGGGCCAGGTGGACGGCCATGACCGCGGCGAGCTTTATTACTCGAGCGAGGCCATCCGCCGCGACCTGGAAAGCCATTTCACCCTGCTGCCGACTCCCGAAAGCACCGGCGGGCCGTCGCGTTACTGGCGCGTGGCGGAGACGGACACGCGCGTGGGCTTCATCTCGCCGCACAGCCACAACTTCTGCGCCAGTTGCAACCGGGTGCGCGTCACCGTGGAAGGACGCCTGCTCCTGTGCCTGGGCAACGAACACTCGGTGGACCTCAAGCACGTATTGCGCGCTCATCCCGGCGACGAGGAACGCCTGAGACAGGCCATCGTCCGGGCGATGGCGATCAAGCCGGAGCGGCACCATTTCGACGTAGGTGCCAAACCGGTGATTTTCCGCCACATGAATGTCACGGGCGGCTAAGCCGCCTGGAACTGTTCGATCCAACGAGAATGTCATGACCGAAGCCAACAATAACAACGTAATGTCCGACCCCGATCCGCTGGAGACGCGCGAGTGGCTCGAAGCGCTCGCGGCGGTCATCGAGCGCGAAGGTCCCACACGCGCCCACCAGATCCTCGAAACGCTCATCGACCAGGCGCGCCGCGAGGGGGTGAACCTGCCCTACCGGGCCACTACCGCTTATCTCAACACCATCCCGCCGCACCTCGAGACGCGCACGCCGGGCGATCCGGCGCTGGAGCACCGCATCCGCTCGCTGATCCGCTGGAATGCGGTCGCCATGGTGTTGCGCGCCAACCGCGAATCCTCGGAATACGGCGGCCACATCGCCAGCTATGCGTCCTCGGCCACGCTGTATGAAATCGGTTTCAATCACTTCTTCCACGGCCCCGGCAGTGGCTACGAGGGCGACCTGGTGTTCTTCCAGGGCCATTCCTCGCCCGGCATTTACGCCCGCGCCTTTCTGGAAGGCCGGTTGAGCGAGGAGCAACTGGACAATTTCCGCCGCGAGGTCGGCGGCAAGGGGCTGTCGTCCTACCCCCATCCCTGGTTGATGCCGGACTTCTGGCAGTTCCCCACCGTGTCCATGGGCCTCGGCCCATTGATGGCCATTTACCAGGCGCGCTTCATGAAATACCTGGAGAACCGCGGCCTGCTCCAGCCTTCCGAGCGCAAGGTGTGGTGCTTCTGCGGCGACGGCGAGATGGACGAGCCGGAATCCATGGGCGCCATCGGCCTGGCGGGCCGGGAGAAGCTGGACAACCTGATCTTCGTGGTCAACTGCAACCTGCAGCGCCTGGACGGCCCGGTGCGTGGCGACGGCAAGATCATCCAGGAACTGGAAGGCTCGTTCCGGGGCGCGGGCTGGAACGTCATCAAGGTCATCTGGGGCTCCCAGTGGGACGCCCTGCTGGCGAAAGACTCCAAGGGCCTACTGAAAAAGCGCATGGAGGAGGTCGTCGATGGCGAATACCAGGCTTACAAGGCCAAGGGCGGGGCGTACACCCGCGAGCACTTTTTCGGCAAATACCCGGAGCTCAAGGCGATGGTCGCCAACATGACGGACGACGAGATCTACCGCCTGAGCCGCGGCGGCCACGACCCGCACAAGATTTATGCCGCCTACCACGCCGCCGTGAACCACAATGACCAGCCCACGGTGATCCTGGCCAAGACGGTCAAGGGCTACGGCATGGGCGTGGCCGGCGAGGGCCTGATGGTGGCCCACCAGCAGAAAAAAATGGACGTGGCCGCCCTCAAGGCGTTCCGCGACCGCTTCCACATTCCCATCCCCGACGAGCAGATCGCCGAAACGCCGTTTTACAAGCCGGCGGACGACAGCCCGGAAATGCAATACCTGCACAGCCGCCGTAAAGAACTGGGCGGCTACCTGCCTTCCCGCAGCACGGACACCACGCTGCCGCGCCTGCCGGAATTGAGCGTTTTCGACGCCCTGCTCAAGGGCAGCGAAGGGCGCGAGCTGTCCACCACCATGGCGTTCGTGCGCCTCCTCACCACCCTGCTCAAGGACGGGGACATCGGCAAGTACATGGTGCCCATCGTCCCGGACGAGGCGCGCACCTTCGGCATGGAGGGCCTGTTCCGGCAGTACGGCATCTATGCACCGACCGGCCAGCTTTACGAACCGGTGGACGCGGACCAGATCAATTTCTACCGCGAGGACCGCAAGGGCCAGATGCTGGAAGAAGGCATCTGCGAAGCCGGCGCGTTCGGCTCCTGGCTCGCCGCCGGCACGGCCTACAGCAACCATGGCCTGCCCATGGTGCCGTTCTACATCTTCTATTCCATGTTCGGCTTCCAGCGCATCGGCGACCTGGCCTGGGCGGCGGGCGACCTGCAGGCGCGCGGCTTCCTGATCGGCGGTACGGCGGGGCGCACCACCTTGGCTGGCGAGGGCTTGCAGCACCAGGACGGCCACAGCCACCTCCACGCCGCCTGCATCCCCAACTGCATAGCCTACGACCCCGCTTTCATGGGGGAGTTGGCGGTCATCGTCCACGCCGGCTTGAAGCGCATGTACGTCGACAACGAGCGGGTTTTCTACTACCTCACCGTCATGAACGAAAACTACGCCCATCCGCCCCTGCCCGAGGGCGCGGCGGAAGGCGTGATCCGCGGCATGTACCGTTTGGTGGACGGCGGTAGGGAGGCTTCCATCCAGTTGCTGGGCAGCGGCGCCATCCTGCGCGAAGTGCTGGCCGCCGCCGATTTGCTGCGCGACGATTACGGCATCGCGGCCAACGTGTGGAGCGTCACCAGCTTTAACGAGCTGAATCGCGACGGACAGGATTGCGAACGCTGGAACCGCCTGCATCCGGGCAGTTCCGCGCGCGTCCCTTATGTCGCGGAACAGTTGCAGACGACGCAAGGCCCGATCGTGGCGGCAACCGACTACATGCACCTCTACGCCGAGCAAATCCGTCCCTTCCTGGCGCACCGCTACGTCACCCTGGGCGCCGACGGTTTCGGCCGCAGCGACGGACGCCTTGCTTTGCGTCGCTTCTTCGAGGTGGACCGCCAGCACATTGCCGTCGCCGCCCTCAAAGCTCTGGCCGACGAGGGCCGCCTCGACCCCGGCAAGGTGTCTGAGGCCATCGCGCGCTACGGCCTCGACGCCGACGCCCCCAATCCGGCCACGGTCTGAGGAGACGGCCATGGCGAACGAAACACTGGTCCGCGTACCGAACATCGGCGACGTCAAGGATGTGGAAGTCATCGAAGTGCTGGTCAAGCCCGGCGACCGGGTGGAAAAGGACGGCTCCCTCATCACCCTGGAAAGCGACAAGGCCAGCATGGAAGTGCCTTCGCCCCTCGCCGGCGTGGTGCGGGAACTGAAGGTCGCCACGGGCGACCGGGTGAGGGAGGGAAGTGCGATTGCGCTGCTGGAGGCGGAGGAAACCGGAGCGGCCGAGCCGCCAGCCCCTCCCGCGCCAGCCCAAACGAAGTCCGCCGCGCCGCCTCCCGTGGAGCCGGCCAAGCCTGTGCCACCGCCGCGGCGCGAGGCGTCGGCCGGCGTTCCGGTTCCAGCGCTACCCACCGGCGGCCTGCCCCACGCCAGCCCCTCGGTGCGCCTGTTCGCCCGCGAACTGGGCGCAGACCTGACGCAAATTCCGGCCACGGGCCCCAAAGGGCGCATCCTCAAGGCCGACGTACAGGCCTACGTCAAAATGCGCCTGCAACAGCCCGCAGGCCTCGGGGTCGCCGTCGCCCCGGCGCCGGTCATCGACTTCGCCGCCTTCGGGCCGGTGAACCTCCAGCCGCGCTCGCGCATCCGGAAGCTCTCCGCCACTTACCTGCACCGCGCCTGGGTGAGCATCCCCCACGTCAGCCATCACGACATGGCCGACATCACCGACCTGGAAGATTTCCGCAAGTCTCTGAAGGAGGAAGCCGCCCAGCGGGGCGTCAAGCTGACGCCGTTGCCGTTCCTGGTCGAAGCCGTCATCGGCGCCCTCAAAACCTATCCCGACTTCAACGCCTCCCTGGACGCGAGCGGCGAGAATCTCGTCCACAAGAACTACTATCACATCGGCATAGCCGTGGATACCACCGACGGACTGGTGGTGCCCGTGGTACGCGACGCGGGCGGCAAGCGCATCTTCGACATTGCGGCGGAAATTTCTGCGCTGAGCCAGCGCGCCCGCGACAAGCGCCTCAAGCGTGAGGAAATCGAGGGCGGCACTTTTACCCTGTCCAGCCTGGGCGGCGTCGGCGGCCAGTATTTCACGCCGATCATCAACGCCCCGGAGGTCGCCATCCTCGGCATCTGCCCGGCGCGCATCCAACCGGTCTGGCAAGACGGCGCGTTCGTCCCGCGCCTGATGCTGCCGCTATCCCTGTCCTACGACCACCGCGTCATCGACGGCGCGGCAGCGGCGCGTTTCATGAACCGGCTGAAGGAACTGCTCGCCGACGTGCGCCGTCTGTTGTTGTAAGGCGCGCTTTCCGCCGGGAACACAAAAAAGGCTTGCCATTGGCAAGCCTTTGATTTATTGGGGTGAACGATGGGGCTTGAACCCACGACAACCGGAATCACAATCCGGGGCTCTACCAACTGAGCTACGTCCACCACTGAAACTGATCGAGGGACTGCGGATTCTCGTGAATTTGCCTGCGTCTTGTCAACCGCATTTTTGTCCAGATGCCCTCTCGAACAGGTAAGATTGTAAATTCGATGCCTATCCAGCTTCTTCCCAACCCTTTGATCGACCAGATCGCCGCCGGCGAAGTCATCGAGCGCCCGGCGTCGGTGGTCAAGGAGTTGGTGGAAAACGCCCTGGACGCCGGGGCTGAGCGCGTCGACGTGCAGGTGGAGGCAGGCGGGGCACGGCTGATCCGGGTGCGCGACGATGGCTCGGGGATTCCCCGCGAGGAACTGCCGCTGGCGCTCGCCCGCCACGCCACCAGCAAGATCGCCAGCCTGGAAGACCTGGAACGGCTCGGCAGCATGGGGTTTCGCGGCGAAGCGCTGGCCAGCGTCGGCTCGGTGGCGCGCCTGACATTGATTTCCCGCGCGCGCGGCGCGGCCAGCGCCTGGCGCGTGTCGGTCGAAGGCGGTGCGGCGGGCGCCGAAACGCCGGATGCGCTGCCCGGCGGCACCTC
>DATDOO010000033.1:0-12025 GCA_035293245.1 Methylococcaceae bacterium | reverse complement strand
CTGCTTTCGTACCTACGCATCAATCGGCGCGTCGCCGCGCCAACTGCAAGGCTCGATACCGGACCCGTGGCTAGCGGTTATCCGGGTGGGAATCCCACCCACTAGAATGTGCGGCATTGCCAAGCCGCTGCCGTCCCCTTTTTTACGTCCCCTTTTGTGGAATTTCCGTGGATAGGGGTGGGATTTGTCACGAAATCTTAGGCGAACGATTACCTGCCCGTAACCGTTTCGTAACACGCGACCCTTAACTTACGCCCAGCCAAAAAGGACGGCGATCCGGCCGGATGTCGGAACGTTGAACAGGTTCCCTCGACAGGGAGTCAGGGAACCCGTTCAACCTAGGATAAAGCTGCGTAAGCCACACTCGTCGCGAGGCGGGGTCGGAAAGCCACGGGTCTTTGCACGTCGAAGACAGCCGGGTTGCCACGAGCGATTCAAGCGGCAACCTGGCTTTTTTGTGTGCAAGGTTTTTCGCGGGTTGCCGCTGCACCGCTCCATGCTTGTCCGGGAACAACGTCCCGATCGGGCTTTGGATACAACCTATCTTTGACGAGGAATTTGGAAATGAAAGTTAAAGCAATTGTGGCCGGTCTGGCCCTAGCTCTGGGTGCAACTTCCGCCCAGGCCGACATCGTTACGTCTCCCACGCTTGGTACGACCGCCGCACCCAGCGAATTGATGCTGAACATCCACGATTACACTGCGGGTCGTACTTTCGTGGCCGATCTGGGCTCCAGTTTTGCAATCCTGCGCACTATGACTTCCGGGCTGCTGACCTGGGATTTGGGCGCCCTTTTTGGTAGCGATTTCAGCGCCCTTGGTATCGGCAGCGGCAATAATATCCGTTACGACGTCGTGGCTTACAGCCGCAATACGACCAACACGGGTACGCTGAATGAAACGTCCGGAAGGAACACCGCTTCATTCGGTTACATGGTCACCAGCAACCTGGCCGAGTCAACTCTGGATGGCTTCACCAGCACTCAGTTCCTGTCCACTATGGACGGCGGTACCGGCCCGATGAACGCGATCAACAGCCGTTTCGGCGCGTTCAACGCCTTGGTTGATCCTACCAATAATAACGCCGTCAACGCTGCTTATACGACCGCGGATTCCAGTAGCACGGTTTGGGTTCCTGGTACTTGGGGCAGCAACATCGCTTCGAAGGTAGCCGGCATGGATACGCAAGGCACCATCGGTACCGACCTGGCGTTCTGGTTCTTCGGCGCCAAGCTGAGCACGGCGGGTACGAGCGATGGCGACGCCATGAGGCTGTTCGGCAACTTCCATCTGGCCAGCAACGGTGTGTTGACCTACGGTTCCGCCGCGCCGGTTCCGGTTCCGGGCGCCGTGTGGCTGCTGGGTTCCAGCCTGCTGGGTTTCATCGGCCTGGGTAGCCGCAAGAACAAGGCGGCCGCTTAAAAACCCTCACCCTTTCCCTCTCCCCAGGGGAGAGGGGATTTGAGAAGCAACAACCAAAATGGGATTTAGCATGAAAACGAACAAACTGACTCTGGCCGTGCTGTCCGCACTCGGCCTGTCCGCCTTCGCCGGCGCCGCATTTGCTTACGGCCCGAGCGAAAATTACGACTACGAACTGCGCATTTCCGGCGCATCCGCCCAGGACGACGCCGTCGAGGCGCTGTTCAACACCGGTGCAACTGGCTTGTGCCTGAGCGACCGCGACGTGTGGTCCTACAACAACAGCAAGTCCGACTACCGTGCAGTAAGCTGCAAAACCGACGCCGGCAAGGTGCCGGGTCTGACGGACACCAACGGCGACGGCCTCATCAAGGTGCTGATCTTCAAGCGTTCCCACGGCGGTTCGGCTTTGGGCGTGCAGCCCCTGGCCCGCGACATGGCCATTTCTGGCATCGACAAATCCACCTGCACGGCGGGTTCCACGGTTGCCGGCGCCACTTACAACTGCACCGGCCTGACTTCCGTCACGTCCGACGTGGGTGTCTCCGACGTGGATCCGGGCATTTTCCGCAATGTCGACAACACGCCCAGCGAAGCCGATGCGGTCCTCGCCGGGGTCAATTTCCCGATGACTGACGTTGATGTGGCCAATCTGGAAGTCAAGTCCGCCGCCGCCCTGATCTTCGGCATGCCGGTGACCCTGAACTTCCGCGATGCCTTGCAGGACGCCATGATCGCCAACCTGACGCTGGACGCAACCTGCGACGACAGCGCGGCCAACCGCGATCTGGAATCCTGCATGCCCAGTCTGGCTAAGTCCGCCATTGCTTCCGTCATGACCGGCGTTCTGGCCGACTGGAGCCAGTTGGGTGTTCCCGGTCTGGCAATGCCCACGTCGGGCGACACCGCGCCGAAGCTGTGCCGCCGCGTCAACGGCTCCGGCACCCAGGCCAGCTACAACGTGAAAATTCTCGACAATCCTTGCAAGGGCGCCTTGTCGGGGGCTTCCATGGGCGGGCATGACGGTTTCAACGTGTTCGAGAACAGCACCTCGGGCGACGTGCGCACTTGCCTAAACACGCAATACACCGCCGGCAACTATGCCATTGGCCTGCTGTCGGTGGAAAGCAAGCCGAGCGGCACGCGCAACTTCCGCTGGATCAAAGTGGACGGCGTGTCGCCTTCCCTGCAGAACGCCGCCGAGGGTAAGTACCCGATCGTGGTGGAGCAGACCTTCCAGTGGCGCAAGTCCACGGTCAGCAATCCGCTGTCCGGCGGCAAGCTGAAGATTGCCGAGGCCATCGTGTCCAACGCCGCCAACCCGACGTCCATCGCCGCGCGCAACGCGGCCTTCACCTATGCGGGTCTGGAGACCGGCTACCTGGCGACCCTGCCCAACACCACCTCTGCGACCGTGCCGTTCACCACGGCGGCGCCGGTGTGGGGATACAGCCACGCTGCCAACGGCAACACGCTGGACAATTGTCGTCTGCCGCAGGTTTACGATCCGGGTACTTCGGTTCCGGCTACCGGCCTGTAAGCGTCCGACGGTTTTCCGCATGACGTAAGCCGGCGCAAGGATGCGCCGGCGGGGATCAGCCGCTCCTTTCCGGGGCGGCTGATTTTCCGTTTTCGGCGTATGGGGAAATTGGAACGGGTAGGTTGGGTTAGCGCTCCGCGCAGCGTAGGCGGAGTGTTAACCCAACATAACCGCGCCATGTTGGGTTACGCGGCGGACCGCTAACCCAACCTACATTAACTACGGGTTTTTCACGAACTTTGGGTGGGGGATCATTTGAGCCGGACCAGCCTTTTGCCAATCATTTTCGCTCTTTGCCTTTTCGGCGGCATGGCGCTTGCCGATCCCGCGCCGCCTCCGGCGGCCGGGGCACCGCCGGGGTTCGACATCTGGGAATACCAGGTGGAGGGCAACAGCGTGCTGGAGCGGCGGGTCATCGAACAGACCGTCTACGGATTCCTAGGGCCGGCGCGGAGTGTGGACGACGTGGAAAAAGCCCGCGAGGCCCTGGAAAAGGTTTATCACGACGCCGGCTACCAGACCGTGTTCGTGGACATTCCGGAACAGGACGTGCAGGGCGGGGTGGTGAAGCTCAACGTGATGGAAGGCAAGGTGGGCCGCCTGAAAGTCACCGGCTCGCGCTATTTCTCCCTGGGACGCATCCGCGATCAGGCGCCGGGCCTCGCCGAAGGCAGCGTGCCGCACATGCCCACGGTGCAGGAACAGTTGACCCGCCTGGGCGAGCAGAGCACCGACCGCAATGTGACGCCGGTGCTGCGCGCCGGGAGTACCCCCGGCACCCTGGAAGCGGAACTGAAGGTCAAGGACGAACTGCCTTTGCACGGCAGTGTGGAGATGAACAGCCGCAACACCGTCAACACCGGGTTCACCCGGCTGGTGGCGCAGGTGCGTTACGACAATCTGTGGCAGATGTTCCACAGCGCGTCCTTGCAATTCCAGACCTCTCCCGAGAACCCGGAGGAGGTGGAAGTGTGGGCCGGCACTTATGCCATGCCCATCGGCGAGAACAAGACCCAGCTGCTGTTCTACGGCGTCGGCGTGAGTTCCTCCACGCCCATTACTACCGCCGGCGCTTTGTCGGTGGTGGGTGCGGGCGAAATTTTCGGCGCCCGCGTCGTGCAGCCCTTCGGCGCCACCGAGCGCATGTTCCATAGTTTCATGGCGGGGTTCGACTACAAAAACTTCGAGCAGAACCTGCTGCTGACCGGCTCGGATGCGGACCAGACGCCGATCATGTATGTCCCGTTCGTGCTCCAGTACGACGGCAGCCGCAAGTGGGACAGCGGCGCGACATCCTGGAACGTGGGCAGCGTGTTCCATTTCCGCGGGCTGGGCGACGACGAAGCGGTGTGGACCAAAAAGCGCCTCGCGGCGCGCTCCGATTTCATTTACTGGACGGCCGAACTGAAACACCGCCAGGAATTGCCGGGCGAATTCCAGCTCATGGGCCGTGTGTCCGGACAGCTGACCAGCGCGCCGCTCATCAGCAACGAGCAGTTTTCCCTGGGCGGCACGCAGACCGTGCGCGGCTATCACGAAACCGAACTGCTGGGCGACGACGGCTACAACGCCTCGCTGGAACTATACAGCCCCAAGCTGGCGCCGGCCGACTGGGAATCGGTGCAGAGCCTGCGATTCCTGGCGTTCGGCGACTACGGCGCGACCTGGATTCGCCAGGCGTTGCCCGACGAGCCGGTGTCCCAGGAACTGCTCAGCGCCGGCGCGGGATTGCGCTTCCAGTTCCTGAAACACATCGTCGGCGAGTTCGACTGGGCCTATCCCTTCCTCGCCACCACCGATACCCCCGCCGGCGCGCAGCGCGTGCATTTCAAGGTGGCGTATGAGTTTTGAAGCGGAGCGCTGTAGGGGCGAAGTTATTCGCCCAGCGTCCGGCTGTCCCATGAAGGCGAATGAATTCGCCCCTACAGATACATAAGCAATCGGAGCCATGTCATGAGCAACACATACAAGCGCCGCAGCACCGACCGGTCCGACTTCTACCAGCCGCGCCTTCGCCCCATTCCCCTGCACATCCGGCAGATCCTCTCCACCGGCGCGCTGATCGGGGCAACCGTGGCCGCGTCGCGCGTGGATGCGGCGACGCCGATACCGCCCCTGCCGGTGCCCAAGACCAACTTTGTCGGCAAGGGCGTGGTGGATGCGCCGACGATCTCGGCCCGCCCCAAAGGCGGACAGCTCATGACCATCAATCAGAGGAGCGACAAGGCGGTGCTCAACTGGCAGAGTTTCGATATCGCCAACAAGAATAAGGTCCACTTCCAGCAGCCTTCCGCCACCTCCATCGCCCTCAACCGGATCGACGGGAATGCCCGGCCCAGCCAGATTCTGGGCGAACTGACCGCCACCGGACAGGTTTACCTCAGCAACCCCAACGGCTTCATCTTCGGTAAGGAGTCCCGGGTCAACGTCAACGCACTGGTGGCCACCACGCACAACATCAGCGACGAGGCCCTGGAGACGGGCATCACCAAGGTGATCGACCAGGACAACACGACGCCCCGCGCGGCGCTGACCGCGGACGGCGATCCCTATTACGTGGACGAAGACGGCAACAAAGTCAAACGCGCCGTGGTTTTCGAAAGTGGACTCGATGAGAAAAACAACTTCGTGCAGGCGGAAGTGAAGACCGCCAAGGGCGGGCGCATCCTGATCGCCGCCCCGTCGGTCACCAACGCCGGCTCGCTGGAATCCGAGGAAGGCCAGATCATCGTTGCCGCGTCCACCGACAAGGTCTACCTGCAGGAGGCGAATGCCGATTCGGGCGTTCGCGGCTTGCTGGTGGAAGTGGAAACCGGCGGCGACATCACAAACATCGGCAAGATGACGGCCAACCGGGGCAACGTCACCCTGGCGGGTTTCGCGGTCAATCAGAACGGCCGGGTCTCGGCCAATTCCTCGGTGCGGCTGAACGGCTCGGTGCGCCTGCTGGCCCGCGAAGGCGCAGCCCTGACCAAGGTCGGCGACGAATACCTCCTGAATTCGGTGTCCACCAAGCGCGCGTCGGGCGAGAAAGCCACGTTGACCCTGGGCGAAAACAGCGTTACAGCGGCGGCGCCCGACCTGACCTCCACCGCAACCGCCATCGACGAGCAGGCTCCGGTTTCTTCGCGTATCGAACTCATGGGCCACACGGTCCACCTGAAGCGCAACGCCCTGGTGTACGCGCCGTCGGGCGACGTGAAAATCACCGCCACGGAACAGCCCGCGACGCCGGAACTGGATACCGCAAAGCCGACCACGGCCCGCGTGCAACTCGACGCCGGCAGCCGCGTCGACGTGGCCGGCCTGAAGAACGTCAGTGTGGCCATGGAGAAGAACGTGGTGGAGGTGGACCTGCGTTCCAACGAACTGCGCGACGCGCCCCTCCAGAAAAAAGGCCCGCTGTTCGGTTCGAAAATTTCCGTGGATATCCGCAAAGGCACCCCGGTGGCGGACATTTCCGGGGCGAAGGCGCGCATCGAGCGGGGCGTCGCCGAGCGCAGCACCGAGGGCGGCAGCATCGACATCGTGTCCAGCGGCGACGTGGTGGTGAATTCCGGTGCGACGCTGGATGTGTCCGGCGGCTCGGTGAAATACCGGGACGGCTACATCAAGACCTCCAAGCTCTATACGAAAAGCAAAATCCACGACATCGGCGACGCCGATCCCGATCTGACCTACCTCAAACTGGACAACTCTTCGCCGGGACGCTTCGAGAAGGGCTACGTGGAAGGCAAGGACGGCGGCGCGCTCAACATTGCGACCAATCGCCTGCTGCTCGACGGCACGATTCGCGGCGGGGTAACGACGGGTCCTTATCAGCGCGGCGCCGCCCAGCGCCCGAAGGGGAGCCGTTTCGACCTGAAACTGGGTTTCTCGTCCCTGAGCTGGCAGAACGTGCGCTTCTCAAACGCCAAACATGTGGACCCGCTGGCCATCGATGCGCCATTTCCCGATCAGAACGGTGGCGGTGCCGGCCAGAGCGCCGACCTGATTCTGGAGGGGGATTTCCTGCGCCGTTCCGGGATCGGCGATACGCACATCGTTACCAACGGGCGTATCGAGGTGGAGCGGGGCGTGAACGTCGCCACGCCGGAGTTCGGCTCCCTGTCCCTGGACGCGGCGGAGATCGACGTGGCCGGAGCCATCAAGGCGGCCTCCGGAACGGTCGACCTGACGACCCGTGTGGAAGGAGGCAGTCCGGAAGGGCTGGACGGCTCCATCACCGTGGCCAAAACCGGCCGCATCGATGTGAGCGGTCGCTGGGTCAACGATAATCCGCTCTTGAACGCATCGCTGAGCGCGCCGCTCGCCATCGCCGGGGGCAGCGTCACGGTGCGGGCCAGCGGCGATCTCGAATTGGCCCAAGGAAGCCTGATTGCGGCGGACGGCGGCGCCTGGCGCGCGGCGGACGGGAAGGTGACCGCCGGCAGCGGCGGCGGCATCGATCTTGGGGTGAACCTGGAAAAGGCGGAGATTCGCCTCAACGGCGGCCTGCACGCCTATGCGTTGGAGAACAACGGCTCGCTGAGCCTGCTTGCCAACGAAATCGTGGTGGCCGACGCAGCCCATTTGCCTAGCGCTGCGGACGGCGTTCTGGGGATATCCACCGGCTTTTTCGACCGCGGTGCTTTCGGTTCCTATGCGCTCAACTCGAATTTGAACGGCGTAGCCATCCGCGACGATCTCCATTTGGCGCAGACGAACCTGCTGCTCGATGCGGACGCCATGCGGCGGCCGTCGAGCGATGCCATCCTGGGCGTAAGCCGCTACAGCGACCTGCCGGCCTATTTGCGCAACCCCACTCATCTGACCTTGTCCCTGAAGCGCGATCTGGAATTGGTAGGCCGGCCGGACGCGGCGCTTCGCGTCGAAACGGGGGCGGACATCGTGGCGGAACCGGGCGCCGGCGTCGTTCTGGACAGCGATACCAGCATCTTCGTGGGCGGGGACATCGTCGCCAGAGCTGGGACGATCGATCTCACCCTGAGCGCGCCGGCGGACGAAGTCACGGATTTGGGGTATCTGGCCAACCAGTCCATCTGGATCGGGCCGTCGGCCACCCTGTCCACCGCCGGCGTCGCCCGGCTCCAGCCCAATCGCCTGGGTCTGAGGACCGGTGAAGTGCTGGACGGCGGCAGGATTTCCCTGCGCGCCAATCGCGGCTTCGTGGTGACGGAGCGCGGCTCGCTGCTGGACGTGTCCGGGACGAGCGCGACGCTCGATCTGCCGGCCGGCGCCAGCGGCCAGACCGCGCCGCAGGCCGTCGGCTCGAAAGGCGGGGTTCTGAAAATAGCCGCGGCGGAAGGCGCGTTCCTGGACGGTGCCCTGCGTGGCAGGGCCGGCCGGAGCAACGTGGCGGCCGGCGAGTTGTCGCTGGAGTTGACCACTCTGAACCGGTCCGCAAAGGGTATCGGTGCCGGGGAACTGGCTTTCCCGGCCGGTGCGCGCGTCATCCACGTAAAGCAGGACGGCGATTCCACACAGCCCGCCGGTTTGGCATTCGGCCAGAACCTGGCGGACGGGGCAAACGGCCAGGGCTGGCTCAGCGCCTCGACCGTCGACAACGGTGGGTTCGGCACACTGAAACTCAAATCCGATAACGCCATCGAGTTCGACGGGAACGTCTCCCTGAACGCCGAGCGGCGTATCGTTCTGGACGCGCCGGAACTGGCCTGGAAGCCGGCGGCGGGCGAAAGCGAAGGGACTGCCGCGCTAAGCACCGCCTACCTCGCCGTCGGTTCGACGTTCTGCACCGGCTCGAACTGCGGCAGCACTGCCGCCGCGACGAGCGGAGGCGGGACTTTCCGTGTCGATGCGGACTGGATCGACCTGGTGGGCAACAGCCTGTGGCAGGGATTTCACGCCATCGACCTGAACAGCCGCGACGACATCCGCGCGGTGGGAGTTACCCGCCTGCTGGAATCGATCCCCCACGGGACGTTCGTCAGCGCGGCGGATGTGACTTTGCACGCCGACCAGATTTATCCGAGCACGCTGACGGATTTCCGCCTGGCGATCGAAAACCATCCCCAGGGCGTATTGCGCATTCAAGGCCGGGATGGTTCCAGGCCGGTGTTGTCGGCGGGGGGCAAGCTGAAGCTCGAAGCCCCGGACATCGTCCAGGGTGGTGTGGTCAAGGCGCCCTTGGGCGAAATTCTCATGACAGCCGGGCGCAGCATTTCCCTGGAGCCGGGCTCGATGACCTCGGTTTCGGCCGAAGGGCAGGTGATCCCGTTCGGGCGAGTGCAGGACGGTTCGAAGTGGGTCTATCCCTTGAATTCCTCCGAACCCCAGGAATATCCCGACGCCCCGGAGAAGGGGATTTCCCTGGATGCGCCGTCGGTGGCGCTGAAAAGCGGGGCGGTCGTCGACCTGAGCGGCGGCGGCGACCTGCAAGGCTACGAATTCATTCCCGGCCTGGGCGGTTCCATCGACGTGCTCGATCCGGTAATTCCCGATGACCAAAAAGGCAAGTTCGCGTGGCAGGAAAAGTACGCGATCCTGCCCAAGGCGAATCTGGCCTTCGCCCCTTACGATCCCCTGGAATTCCCGAACTCGGGGCTTTCCATGGGCGACAGCATTTACCTGTCGGGCGGCGGCGGCCTGGCGGCGGGGGAATACGTTCTCCTTCCCGCCCATTATGCCTTGCTGCCGGGCGCTTATCTGATCACCCCGCAGGCGGGCACGCAGGACGCGCTCGCCGGAGTGGCGCGGACTCGTGTCGACGGCGCCGCGATCGTGGCTGGCTACCGAACGACCGCCGGAACCAATGACCGGGACGCGCGCTGGAGCGGTTTCGCGGTGGAACAGGGCAGCATCGCCCTGACCCGCTCGGAACTGCACGTGCACCGGATGAACACGTTCCTGCCGGCGGTCGCCGCACAAAAGGAGCTTGCCGCGCCGGTGACGCCCAACGACGCCGGCCGTCTGTCTTTCCGGGTGGACACCGACCTGATTCTCGAAGCGGCGTTGCGGTCCGGACGCGGGAATGGTGGACGCGGCAGCCGGGTGGACATCGTTGCCGAAGACCTGGCCGTGGTGAACACCAAGTCGGGACAGGGCGGCGGCGGGGTCGAAGTGGTCGCGGAAGGCTTGCAGGGCCTGGGCGCGGACAGCCTGTTGCTGGGCGGCAGCCGCAGGCGCAACGGCGACACCGTGGAGGTGACGGCCGAGGCGAAATCAGTCACGGTCGGGGAGGGCGTCAAGCTGCAGGGGCCGGAAATTCTCCTGGCGGCCACGGATGAGGTCACGGTGGGCCGCAATGCCGAATTGACGGGCCAGGGCGAGGCCGTGCCGGTGGCGAAGAATCTCGCCCTCAAGGGCGATGGCGCATTGGTGCTGGTGTCCGCTCTCGACCAGGACGTGACCGTGGACGTGGCGGAGGCCGGGACGAGCGGCGATCTGCTCATCGATCAGGGCGCCTTGCTGAGCAGCACCGGCAACATGGTGCTGTACGGCGGCGGCAATGTGGCGCTCAAGGGCGATCTGGCCCTGGAGGGCGGCGCGTTGACCCTGGGTGCGAGCCGGATCGGCCTGGGCGAGGTGCCCGCGGATGCTGGCGGACTGGTCCTGGACGAGCAGACTTTGCAGGCGGTGGATGTGGACGAGTTGACCCTGCTCAGTTCCGGGCAGGTCGACCTGTGGGGCGATTTCCGCTTCGCAGCCCGCAACCTGACGGTCAATGCCGCCGGTATCGCCGGCCGGGGAGCGGCCGGCGACCACGCGGTCGTCGAAGCGCAAAACTTTACATTGATGCATCCCACCGGTGAGGCCAGCGCGGCGCTCGCGGGGCAGGGTACGCTGGACCTCCTGGCCGACACGCTACGGCTGGACCAGGGCGATTACGCCATTACCGGCTTTTCTCAGGTCAATCTGACCGCGCGCAACGACCTGACCGGAAACAGCGCCGCCCGTTTACGCAGCGACGGCGACCTGATCTTGACCGCCGGCCGTATCGTCGGCACGAGCGGAGCCGACACCGCCATCACCGCCAAGGGCCATCGGGCGGACATCCTGGCATCCGGTGCGACGCCGGCCGGCGCCGCGGGACTGGGCGCCCGTTTCTCGCTGACGGCCGATGAAATTCGCCATGCCGGCAACATCCTGCTGCCCTCCGGCGTGGTCGAACTGACGGCCGATAGCGGCAACCTGACGCTCGAGGGCGGCTCCGCCATCGACGTGTCGGGCCGGGAACTGGATTTTGCCGATCTCAAGGTTTATTCCTCGGCCGGCAAGGTCAAGCTCGCGGCTGCAAACGGCGACGTGACCGTCGCGGATACGGCGAAAATCGACCTCTCCGGCCATCAAAACGGCGGCGACGCCGGGCGCCTGACCGTCGCCGCGGGCAAGGGCCATGTGCAACTCGGCGGGGTCATTCGGGCCCAGGCCCGGGCCGGTTATCGGGGCGGCGATTTCACGCTCGACGCGTTGGGCCTTGCCGGCGGCTTCGAAGGCTGGGTATCGCAGGTGGCCGATTCGGGCTTCGGCGGCAACCTGGATCTTCGCCTGCGGAGCGGCGATGCGCTGTTGTCCTCCGGCAAAACCATACGCGCCGAAAATGTCGCTCTCGCCGTCGATCAGGGCAAGCTGGAAATCGCCGGACGCATCGACGTTCACGGCGAGCAGGCCGGGGACATTGGGTTGTCGGCCGGCGACGACGTGCGCCTGACCGGAACGGCGGTGCTGGATGCGCATTCCACCGGGGACGGCAAGGACGGCGGCAAGGTGGTGCTGGCCAGCGTGGACCAGGACGGTGACGGCATTGGGCAGGTCGAAGTCGCGGCAGGCGCTTCCCTGGATTTGCGCGCCGGTGCCCAAGGCGCGGCGGACCAGGCCGGCAAGGGCGGCGAATTGCACGTGCGTGCCCTGCGCAGGGACAGCGACGGCAATGGCCTACACGACGAGGTGGCGGTGGGAACCTTCCAGGGCACTATTCTGGGGGCGAGCAAGGTATCGGTCGAGGCCGTGAAAGTCGAAAACCAGACCAGCATCGCCACGGCGGACATCAATGCCTGGAAGGCCGCCACCGCCGGTTTCATGGCGAACGCTCCGGCCATCGCC
>DATDOO010000032.1:0-2377 GCA_035293245.1 Methylococcaceae bacterium | reverse complement strand
ATGCGCGGCGACCTTTCTCCGCCGGACTTCCTTCGCGCCCGTCAATCGCTCGATCAACGGTCGGATGCGTTGATCCTCCGGTTTTCGATCCCGCGCCGCCGCGATGGCTTTGAGATGATGAGCGTAACACTTGTGCAGGGTGTAGGGGAGGTTTTCATAGCTGGCCAGGCAGTCGCTGGTCAGCACGCCGCCGAAGTGGGCGCCCAAGGTGTCGAAGACCACGTCCTTGCCGCGACTCTTTTCCACCCGATAGATCGTGCGATCGGGCGTGGTGAACACCCACAACCAGTAACCCGGGTTCCGCACCCACCAACTGGTTTCATCGACGTAGACCGCAGGCTGGCAGCGCAAGCCGGCGACGAGTTCCAGGAACGATCCCTTGGCCTTGTCGGCCACGCGGTGCAGGGCTTGCGCCAGTCCGCCCGGCGTCAGCCGCAGTCCGCCCAGGTGCATCAGCACGCGGCAGGTGGGCCGCATGGGCAATCCCAGATGCTTGTTGAGCAGCGCGCCCAAGGCCAGCGCTCGCGCGCCCAGATGCACCTTGGCGGCGCCCACGGCGGTGCTGACCTGCATGGGATGCGTGCTGCGAACGTCACCGCAACGCGGGCAACGTCCCGTGTAGGTGACGAGGCGCGTAACGTGGGGCCGCACGGGTGGGAGATCCTCGATGATCTGTTCGCAGGGCTCGAGCGAATCGACGGGTCCTCCGCAGTGCGGACAGCCGGTCAGTCGAACCTCGACGTGATCGTCGATCTGGGGTGGTTCCTGTCGATAGGCCGGCGGATGGCCGGGCTTTCGTCCCGGTTTTTGGTGTTGTTCCGGAGGCTTGCGGTCCTTGTCCTGGCGTCGAAACGGGGCCGCCTGCCGGGCCGCGGCGCGTTCCAACTCCTCGATTCGATCTTGGAGTTTCCGAATCAGTTGCTCATGCTGTGTGATCCGCTCCGCCTGGGCCTGCACTTGGGCGCGAAGGGCGGCGTTCTCGGCTTCGAATTCGCGAATGCGTTGATCGCGTGGATCAGCGTCCATGCCACACTCCTGACTCCGCAGTGCCAAGCGGTGTCATCGAAAGTATGCGCTATGGAAACCGATCGCGCAAGTAAAAAGGTACTTTACAAGATATCGAGAGCGGCACGCTAAACACGTACGGCATGGAGGCCCGGAAAGGCGGATGCAGGGATGCGAGGGAACCGGTGGCGGTGTTCGGATGAGTTCTGGGCGTTTGTCGAGCCGTTGTTGCCGAAGCGGAAGAACAGGGACCCGCTGGGTCGCGGGCGGCCGCGGCGCAGCGATCGGGACGCGATGGATGCGATTCTGTTCGCGGCGCGGACGGGTTGCCAATGGAATGCCTTGAATGCCACGGGGATTTGTTCCAGCTCCACGGCCCATCGGCGTTTTCAGGAATGGACGCAAGCGGGGGTGTTCCTGAAACTCTGGCAATGCGGACTGAAAGTGTACGACGAACTGAAGGGGTTGAACTGGTCGTGGCAAAGCATGGACGGGGCGATGACCAAGGCGCCGCTGGCGGGGGAAAAAAACCGGTCCGAATCCCACGGATCGGGCCAAATCCGGCAGCAAGCGAAGTCTGCTGGTGGAGGGCGACGGCGTTCCGGTGGGACTGGCCGTGGCGGGCGCCAACGTCAATGACTTCAAGCTGGCGCGGGAAACCCTGGAGAGCGTTCCCATCTCTCGACCCTCGCCCACACGCCATCATCCGCAGAACTTGTGCCTGGACAAAGGGTATGACTTCGAGGAGGTGCGTGATCTGGCCGTTGAGTTCGGATTCACGGCGCACCTTCGCTCGCGTGGCGAGGAGGCGAAGTTGATTCGTCGCTCGGCGCGATTCAAGGCTCGGCGATGGGTGAGTGAGCGCACCCATAGTTGGATGAACCGATTCCGTCGCGTCCTGATTCGCTGGGAAAAGAAGGCGGAAAACTACCTGGGTGTGCTGCATCTGTCGCTTGGGTGCATCGCATTCCAGGCATCAGGATTGTTTTTGGGATAGGCTCTAAGGCGGTCGGAATGAATGGGCGCGGCGTCGGGGCCGTCCGCCCATCGAAACACCTTGGCCGAGACTCGGCCCTGTTTGCTGCGTGGTCCAACGATCCAGACCAGCGCCGGCGGTTGCAACGCATTGAGGATCGCCGCGCGGATGGCGCTGGCGTCAGAGTCCGCGGCATCACCGCCAAGTTCGATTATCCAAGCGCGAAGGTCCTTGATTTCAGCAGGCGGGTATGCAACGGGTACCGGTCGGTTCCATGCCGATTCCAATTTGCGGGCGACGGCTTCCGCTCCCTCTTTCCCGGGCCAACGACCGTCGGGCTTCCTATCGTTTTCGCCGATGACGATGACCTGCCGGTTGCGGCATGCGTGAACAAGG
>DATDOO010000031.1:0-4029 GCA_035293245.1 Methylococcaceae bacterium | reverse complement strand
GTTGGCCAGTTCCAGCGCGTTCAATGGCCGTTTCGCCAGCCAGGGCAGCAGCGCCGGCTGACGTGCGGCGGTGAGTTCCACCAGTTCAGTGAAGCGTTTGGCGTCGCGGCTTTTGCCGATCAGCGCCAGGGCATCGTCCAGGCTGTCGATCCACGCCTCGTACGGCACCGCGTTGGCGCCCAGCACCCGGTGGCGCACCTCGCGCAGCACCAGCCGGTAATGGCGGCCGTCGCCCTGGCGCAACTCGGCGATCCAGGCGCGCACCGCGTCGAAGCGCTCCGACAGTTCCGTTGTGGTCGGGCCTTTCAGCAGCAGGCGGCGTGGAAACGGCACCTCGCCACCAGCCAGGGAAGCCAGCAGCAGGCCTTTGTCCCACAGCTTTTGCACCTGGGCGCGCAAGTCGGCGGGGGTGGTCCACATGGATTGCAAAACGCCGGTCAATCCGCTTGATTCGCCGTTTTCCTGACGTAGCGCACCGCGGCGATTCCTTCGAAGTCCTCGTCTTGCGTCCACAGGGTGGCCCCATGGGCGCGGGCGGTCGTCAGGATCAGGCTGTCGGCCATGGGCAGGCGCAAGTCGAAAGACAGCCTGGTGGCCGAGAGGGCCAAGGCTTCGTTCAGCGCCGCCACGCGCCCCTGCTGCATGACCGCCACGGCGCGCAGGGCATCGTTTTCGCTGCGTTGCTGGAGGATGCGCTTGAATACCTCGAACAGGCTGATGACGGGCACGATCAGCGATGCCGTATCCTCGATGGCCGGGGCGAAAAAATCGGCGTTGCGGCCGTCCGCGAAATATTCCAGCCAACCGCAGGAATCCACGACATTCACGGACGATCCGCCTCGCGCACCACGGTCGTGTCTATTCCCTTGAGAAAGCCGCGCATACGGGCGGGGGGCTGCACCGGAATCAGTTCGATCCGGTCATCGTAGGCGATGACCTGCATTTTCTGTCCGACTTCCAGGTGCAACTGTTCGCGTACCGGCTGCGGGATGACGACTTGAAACTTGGGGGAAACGGTAACGGCGCTCATGATTGCTCTCATCGTTGTAGTGCTGTGTCTACCAGATTTTAATCGTTAACAAAGTGGTATGTCACTTTGTCTATCGATTGGAATCACGATTGACGAAGGGGCTGACGCTTTTTTTGTTCACCAGTGCTGGGTGAAGCATTGGAATCTGCCGTCAGTTCTCGCCCGCCTCCTTCTCTCGCCCCGACAGGAGTTGCGGACTGAGCAGGCGCTCGGCGCGCATCACATAGAGGATGTACACGGTGCTTCCCTCCTCCCGATAGAAAATACGGCAGGGAGGCTCGACGATTTGCCGGTACCGCCAGCCCTTGAGTTCCTGAGGCTTGGAACCGCTCCCGGGATGGTCGGCCAGTTGCGCGACGTGCCGAAAAATCCGCTGCACCAGCCGGCGAGCCGCCTCGGGGTTGTCCAGCGCGATGTAATCCGCAATGGCGTCGAGGTCGTTGAGCGCCGGTTCGGTCCAGATTACTTGAGCCATCGGCTCATGCGCTGCTCGGCCTGAGCGTGGGAAAAGGTCCGTCCCTCTTCGACCGCCTTTTCGCCGCGCGCGATGCCTTCAAGAAGGCTCATGCGCCGCTGCAGCGCCTCAAAAGTCGCCACGTCGACGAGGTAGGCGCTGGGGAGACCGTGCTGCGTGATCAGGATGGGCTCCTTGTCCCGCTCCAGTTCGGACAGAAGCTCGGTGGCTTTGCGCTTGAGGGTGGTGACGAGTTCGGTACGCATGGAGTGATACTAAAGTGACACTGCGGCAAAGGCAATCCCGAGGAGATCAAGCCGCCGGATTCACGCCCGCGGAAATCAATGCGCCCACCTTGGCTTTCTCCTCCCGATACTCCTCGATGCTCAGGTTGCGCAGCTTGGAAGCGCGCCCTTCTTCGTTGTGCACGAAGCCGACGCTGGAGACGAAGGGCTCGATGATGTGGATTTTCTGCAAGGGCGTGACGATGAGCAGTTGCAGGTTGAGCTGCTGGAACAGCTTCAGGCCGTATTGGGCCGATTCGTCGGAACCGCGGCCGAAGGCTTCGTCGATGACCACGAAGCGGAAGGAGCGGGAGCGCACCGCGCCCCATTCCAGGCCGAACTGGTAGGCCAGGCTGGCGGCCAGGATGGTGTAGGCCAGCTTTTCCTTTTGCCCGCCGGATTTGCCGCCCGAATCCGAATAGTGCTCGTGTTCGCTGTCGTCCTCGCGCCAGCGCTCGCTGGCGGCGAACACGAACCAGTTGCGCACGTCGGTGGTCTTGGCGGCCCAGCGGCGGTCGGCTTCGGCCTGGCCTTCGCGGCCGCGGAAGCGCTCGATGATGTGTTTGACTTGCAGGAACTTGGCTTCCGAATACTGGCTGTCGTCGGAGCCGGTCAGCGCCCCTTCGGTGCAGGCGCGCAGTTCCCGCTGGAAATCGCGCACGTCGGCATCCTGGGAGGGCTGCGCCTCCAGCACGATGTAGCGGCCGGGGTTGTAGTCGATTTGCGTCAGTGATTCGTTGATGCGGGCGATGCGCTCCTTGATGGTCTCGCGCTCGCGGTTCAGTTGCGACTGGAAGTTGGCCACCTCGCGGATGGTGTTCTCGTTGAGCAGTTCCTTGAAGCGCGCTTCGAAGCGCGGCAGGTCGTCGGCCTGGAGCTTGGCCAGCATGTCCCGGTATTCGTGGGCGGCTTCGATGTTGACGTCCACTTCCTGGGTGTCCAGGGGGAAGGCCGTGCAATAGGCGCGCATGGCGTCGATGATCTTGTCGCGTAGCCGGGCCAGGGCTTTGGCTTCGTTGTCGAGGCGGGTTTGCAGCCAGTTGCGCAGGTCCTGCTCGCGGTTGTCGCAGGATTCCACGCTGAGCAGGTGCTCGCCCAAAGCCTCTCCGCGCAGGGCTTCCAGGCGCTGGAAGCGGCTGAAGTGCGCGGCGTTTTCCGGGGCGTCCAGCAGGAGCTGGGTTTGCGCGCGCAGGGTTTCCGCGTCGGCTTTTCTCTGTTCGGTTTTGGAGCGCTGATCCTTGCGCGCTTCCAACTGGCGTTCGCAGTCCGCCAGTTCCGCCGCCACGGCTTGCAGGCGTCCGGCCAGGGCCTTGAGCACGTCGGAGGCGGCTTCCAGTTGGCGCTTTTCCTCCCGCAAGCGCGCGACTTCCACGGCCAGGGGTTGCCAGTCCAGTTCGCGGAAGTCGCGGTACACGTCCAGCTTGGCCAGCGTCGCCAGCCGCAACCTGAGACCCTCCAACTCGTTTTTCAGCGCGGACAAACGCCCGCCCAGCTCGGCCAGCCGGGTTTCCAGCGCGCGTTGCTTGTCTTCCAGGGCGGCGATCTTGGCGGCGTTGGTCCAGCCCAGCACGTAACGGCTGCGGTCGTCGATGCGGTGCCGGTCGTCCTTTTCGTGGCGCTCGCCGGGGCTCTTGATCTGGCCGGCGCGCGTGACGGCTTTGGGTTCGCGGTGAAACTGCTCCTGGGTGGCGCAACAGGCCACGTCGAAGCGGTGGCCGATTTCCCGCTCCAGCCAGTCGTAAAAGGCCGAGTCCGGCTTGACCGCCAGCTTGTGCACCAGCGAGTCGCGGTGCGGGCTGGGCAGCTCGCCGCGCTGGCCGGGACGCACGCGGAAATACACCAGGCGGCCCTTGAGATGGGTGCGGTCCACCCACTCGGCCACCTTGCCGTAACAGGCGTCCGGCACCAACAGGGACAGGCCGAAGTTGCGCAGCAGGCGCTCCGCCGCGCCTTCCCAGTCGCGTTCCTCTTCGCGCACCTGGATGAGTTCGCCGGCGAAAGGCATGTCGTCCTCGGGCAGATCCAGCGCCCGGCACAGGGCGGCGCGCAAGGCGATCTGCTGGGCGTCGATGTTGCTGCGGCGGGCCTTGAGGCTGTCGAGTTCCCCTTGCAATTCGGCATGTTCCTGGCGGCCCTGGGCGAAAGCCACGCCGGTTTCGTTCTGCTCGTTTTGCAACGCCGCTTCGCGGGCCTCGGCGGTCTCCAGCAGAGCGGAAAACTCCCGCCGCTGAGCCAGAAATGCGTCTTCGTTATCCGGCGGG
>DATDOO010000030.1:0-7832 GCA_035293245.1 Methylococcaceae bacterium | reverse complement strand
AAGCTATGCGCGTGCCTTTGGCGTACATCGGCGTCATTTTGTTGTGGGCGACCACACCCCTGGCCATCAAGTGGAGCGGAGAGGGACCGGGCTTCCTTTTCGGCGTTACCGGCCGCATGGCCATCGGCGCGGCGTGCGTCTGGCCGGTGTTGCTTGTGCGGGGTCGGCGCCTGCCTTCCCACCGCAAGGCGCGGCTGACCTATCTGGCCATCGCCGTGCAGATATACGGCTCTATGCTGGCAGTGTACTGGGCGGCGCAGTTCATCCCGTCCGGTTGGATTTCCGTGGTGTTCGGCCTCACGCCGCTCCTGACCGCCCTGATGGCGGCAGCCTGGCTGGGTGAGCGCAGCCTGACGCCCGGCAAGCTTTTCTCATACGGCCTGGGCGTCGGCGGGCTGGCGGTGATGTTCGGCACCGCGCTGGAGTTCAGCCACGAAGCGGCTTTGGGCATTGCGGGGGTGCTGATGTCGTCGTTCCTGCAGTCGGCGGCCTCGGTGTGGGTGAAGCGCATCGACGCCCGCCTGCCGGCCTGGCACCAGGTGGGCGGCGGCTTGGCCCTGGCCCTGCCGGCGTACCTGCTCACCTGGGCGCTGTTCGACGGCCGCTGGCCCGAGTCCCTGCCCCTGGCCAGCCTGGCTTCCATCGTCTACCTGGGCGCCATCGCCACCACCGCGGGCTTCGCCGCCTATTACTACGTGCTCAAGTGCCTGCCCGCCACCCGCGTCGCCATGATCACCCTGGTCACCCCGGTGCTGTCCCTGCTGCTGGGCCATGCGGTGAACCACGAAGCGGTGACGCCGCGGGTGATGCTGGGGACGGCGCTGATCCTCAGCGCGCTGTTGCTGCATGGGGTTGCCGGGCGCCGCAGCGTCAGGATGGCGGAGTAAGCTGGCGGTGGCGGCGAGGAATCGTTAGCATCGCCTTCACCTACTTTTCGGGAAACAAGCGGTTTTGCCCCGTGTTTTATATCGAGCTGTTTTCCGCCCTCGCGCGGCACCGCGTGGACTACGTGCTGATCGGTGGCTTGGCGGTGACCCTGCATGGCGTGGAGCGGGCCACCATGGACATCGACGTGAGCGTGGCAATGACCCCGGAAAATCTGCTGGCCCTGGTGGCCACCGCGCGCGAACTGGGAATGAGCCCCGTGTTGCCTGTTGAACTGGATGCCCTGGGCGACGTGGAGCAACTGGCGCGCCGGCATCGCGAGCGCAACCTGGAGGTTTTCGCCCTGCGGGCGCCGGGTAGCGGCGGGGTGACGCTGGACGTGCTGCTGTTCCCGCCGGTGGATTTCGGCGGCCTGCTTGAGCGTGCCCTGGTGTTCCGCGTGGCGGAAGTGCCGGTGGTGGTGGCCGGCATCGACGACCTCATCGCTTTGAAGCAGGCGGTGGGCCGGCCCATCGACCTGGCGGACGTCGAACACCTCAAGCGCCTCAAGGAGGCTTGACCATGGCTTTCGACCGAGGCGAGCGTACCTATTATGTAAACGACGAGCGCCTGCGCGCCTTCCGTGCCTTGCCGGTGGAGGAACGCCTGCGCTGGGTGGAAGAACTGGCGCTGTTTGTGCGTCTGGCGCGGGAGGGGAAGGCTGAGCAGGCTGACCGCGTGGCAGAAGGCCATCCGGGTAAAGCGGGTTGAGGGATGAATTAAAGGCCGTTTTATCTCGGCGTGTACCGTTTGAATAAATGTTTGAAATTCGTGGATCAGACATCGCGGAACTAAACGACGCCGACCTTCGGAGGTTGGTTGCTCTCCTGTGCGAAGCGGAACTGCGTCGTGCCGGACTGCCGTTATCGGCGGTAACGGCCGGGGGCGCCCAAGAAGCAAAAGATGGGGGTATCGACGTGCGTGTCGATCTTTCCCCTGAAACCACGGTTTCCGGCTTCATCCCCAAGCCGGCAACGGGATTCCAGGTGAAGCTTCCCGACCTGCCACCTAGCACGATTCCCATTGAAATGGCCCCCCAAGGAAAGTTGCGGTCGGTCATTCGAGAATTGGCCGCTACCTCCGGTGCGTACATTATCGTCAGTGCCAAAGCTTCAACGTCGGATACCGCTTTGAAAAATCGGCGACAGGCGATGCGTCGGGCTGTATCCGAAATTCCGAATGCCGACTCTCTGTTTCTTGATTTTTACGACCGGGAGCGGCTTGCTACCTGGGTGCGAGATTACCCCGGCATGATCGCCTGGGTCAGGGAAAGAATCGGCCGTCCGCTTCAAGGTTGGCAACCTTACGGAAGCTGGACTCCGGGGGAGTCCCAAGACGCGGAATACCTGCTGGACGACAAGTGCCGCTTGCACGACGGCTGTTCGAGAAGGGAAGGCGGACTTTCCATGGAGGCGGGCATCCGGCGGTTGCGCGAGGTATTGTCCCGCCCCCGTAGCACGGTGCGTCTGGTGGGGCTTTCCGGCACGGGAAAGACGCGGCTGGTGCAAGCGCTGTTCGACGACCGCCTTGCCGGGTCGCCGTTGGAGCCGGCATTGGCGTTTTACACCGATCTCGCCGACGATCCCGATCCGTCGCCTCGGGACGTCATTCTCCAGCTTATTCAAAATGAACAGCGCGCCATCGTTGTGGTGGACAACTGCCTGCCGGAAACCCACCGCGCACTGGCGGCCAGTTGCGCTGAACCGGAAAGCCGGCTGAGCCTCATAACCGTCGAATACGATGTGGGCGAGGACGAGCCGGAAGGTACGGAAGTTTTCCGGCTGGAACCGGCATCTCCGGAGGTGGTGGAGAAAATCCTGGAACGCCGTCATCCCCAGGTTTCTTCGGTGGACCGGAGGAGAATCGCCGAATTTTCCGGCGGCAATGCCCGTCTGGCCTTGGCGCTGGCGGGTACCGTGGGACGTGGTGAGAGCATTGCCAACCTGACCGATAAGGTGTTGTTCGAACGTCTGTTCTATCAGAGGCAAGGGAAGGACGACACGCTGCTGCGCGCCGCGGAAGCCTGTTCCCTGGTTTATTCCTTCGACGGCGAAACCATGGTGGGCGATGCGGCGGAACTGTCTTGTCTGGCAAGTCTGGCCGGACTTTCGGTGGGCGAACTGTATCGGGCTGTCGCGCTTTTGCGTTCCCGCGATCTGGTGCAACGCCGCAGCCGCTGGCGCGCCGTGTTGCCGCATGCGTTGGCGAACCGTCTGGCGAAACAGGCTCTGGAAACCCGCCCACCCGGTGCGGTCGCGGCGGCCATGCTCAACCAATCTTCGCCGCGCCTGCTGCGATCGTTTACCCGCAGGCTTGGCTTTTTGCACGATTGCAAGGCGGCGAGAACCATCGTCGAAAGCTGGCTGGCGGAGGATGGACTGCTCGGGAATCCGCAAAAGCTGAATGACTTCGGGCAGGACATGTTCCGCAATGTGGCTCCCGTCGCGCCGGGGGCGGTTTTACTCGCGTTGGAACGTACCGCCTACGGCCGGGACAGCGGAGAATTTCTCGATCCAGGCGACTCGGGGCTGAGGCGGGGGAGCTCGATTTCCTTATTGTCTTCCCTGGCCTACGACCCTGATCTTTTCCACCGTGCTGCAATCCTGTTGGCCCGACTTGCGGCTGTGGAATCACCGAATGACAGGTTCAATTCGGCGCGGCAACCCTTCAAGCAGCTATTTCACCTGTATTTGTCCGGGACCCACGCATCCATCGAACAACGCTTGCCGGTGATTGATCTCCTGGCTACCACTGAAGACCCCGTCCGCCAAGCACTTGCAGTCGAGGCGCTGGATGGCCTGCTGGAGGCATGGCATTTCAGCTCGACCGATGATTTTTCCTTCGGAGCCCGCCCGCGTGATTACGGTTGGCAACCGAAAACAAGAGGGGAAGAGATAGCGTGGTATCGGGCCGCGCTGGATTACGCAAAAAGCTTGGCCTTTGCCTCCGGCCCGTTGCGCGACAAAGCGCGCGCTACCTTCGCAAGCAAATTCCGTGGGTTGTGGGTAGGTGCCGGTATTGCCGGCGAACTGGACGGCGCCGTACGCGAAATTGCAGCGGAAAATTTCTGGCCCGAAGGCTGGATCGCTGTGCGTTCAACGATAAGGTTCGAGGCCGACAAAGTGAGCGCGGTTGGCTTGGAACAGCTTCATTCCCTGGAACAATTTCTGCGCCCCCGTGACCTCTTACAGAAGGTTCGTGCTTACGTTTTTTCACAATCCTGGGATCTGGATGTCGTCGACGGTGAAACAGATGAAACGGTCGAAGGCGGTTCATCCCAGGGTGTCGCCGAGATAGCTCGTCAATTAGGGCGGGAGGCCGTGGCGGATCCTGCTGCTCTGGACGTGTTGTTGCCCGAGTTGATGCGCGGCGATGTCCAGCAAGGCTGGTTTTTCGGGGAGGGCTTGGCCGAAAACGCTTCGCAATTGGCAGGCTTGTGGCCAAAGCTGGTGGGTGTGCTTTCCGTCGTTCCCGAAACGGAGCGGAACGTTCAGGTGCTGCGTGGCTTTCTTTACGCGAGCGCAACCCGAAACCACGAACTGGCCGAGGCATGGCTTGACGCAGCCGTTACCGATCCGACAGTGGGATATTGGTTTCCCGTCCTGCAAACGGCGGTGGAAATTGGAGAAAAGGGTGCGGCTCGTTTGGAAGCCTCGCTGCAGCACGGTAGAGCGCCGATTTGGATTTATGACCAACTCGCCTTCGGATGCGTAGCCAGCTCCATTCCGCCAGATGCGTTGCGACGTTTGATGCTTGGTTTTGCCCAAAGAGCGCAGGGAATGCGTGTGGCAATCCACGTATTTCATATGCGGCTGCATTCCGACCGTAAGAACGATGGAGCCATCGCTAACACCCTGATTCAATGTGGGCGCGAGTTATTACTTCGCTACGTGTTCGCGGAACCTGGGCAAAGAGACGATTATGAGTTGAGCCGGATCGTCGAAGTTTGCTTCGGCGGAGAAGGAGCCGTAAGCGATGCGACGACCGTTTGCCGGAACATCCTCAGGGGCGTGGAGCGGCGGCGGGGGAGTTTGCATGATTATCGTACGCTCATAGCGAGCCTGTTTCGCGTTCAGCCGATCGTCGCCTTGGATGCGTTTCTAGGCGCCGAGAAAGTTCGCGACATCTGGTCGGTAGCCACAGATAGCGATCTCAGCCGAGCCAATCCCTTGAAAGAGATTCCGAGGCCAACGCTTATCGCATGGGCACAAATATCCCCAGAAATGAGGTTTCCACGTTTGGCGTCGGCCATCCCTTTATTTGCAGGGCCGGAGTCGACGTGGGCGTCTCTTGCGATGGAGGTTCTAAATCAGGCTCCGGACCGCGCGGCGATTCTTGCCGAACTCCATCTGCTGCGTTTTTATCCACGCAGTTGTAGCGGCTCCCTGGCCGACATTCTGGAGCGCCGCCGGGCTCTGCCGCGTGCGCTGTTGGGACACTCCGACCCTTTGGTGGTTACTTGGGCCAAGAAGATGGACGCTGAATTAGGTCGGGCCGCCGAACAAGAACGCGGTCGGGAACGTCAGACTGACGAAAGCTTTGAGTAAACCCTTTCGAAACACAAGGAATTCATCATGTACCAAGCCATACAAGCCGTCTGGAAAGACGGAAAAATCGTACCGCTGGAACCGTTGGCTGCTGAAGAAAACGCATCGCTGATGATCGTCGTGCTGTCGCCGGAAATCGGTCTGGTGCGCGAGGATACGGAGCAGTCACGCCGCGCTGCCGCCATTCGCGCCGTTCGAGGTAAATACCGCGACGCCTTGAGCAGCGTGGACGAATTCATCGCCCGAAAACAGCAGGAAATCGATTTGGAAGAACGCCAGGAACGCGGGATGTCTCCGTGAGCGGTCCCGTTTTGGACGCCTGTGCCCTGATTGCGCTGCTGCGCAACGAACCGGGGGCGGACAGGGTTGCCGAGTTGTTGGAAGCAAATCCGGTGTGTGCTATCGGTGCCGTCAATCTGGCCGAGGTGCTTTACGATGCCGCCCGGCACGACGGGCAAGCAATGGCAAGAAGCATTTTGGCGGATATCCGGGCCTTGCCGATCGAGATCGTCGCCCGCGTAGACGATGAACTGTTGCTGCGGGTGGCGGAGTTCAAATCTCGTGGGCGGTTGTCCTTGGCCGACGCCTTTGCACTGGGCTTGGCCGCATCCCGCGGCGTGCCTTTGGCTACTGCCGACCATCATGAATTCGATGTCATCGAAAAGGCGGGTCTAGTCGCTTTCGAGTGGATCAGATAGTCCACTCCTTACTCATAATCTCCACCCCCCGGGGTTTGCGAAACAAATAATCTCCCACCGCCAGCGCATCCACGCCTGAAGTGAGAAACACCGCCACCGCGTCTTCCACGCTGTGCACCATCGGTTTGCCCATGACGTTGAAGCTGGTGTTGAGCAGGAGCGGCACGCCGGTCAGCCGGTGGAATTCGGAAAGCAGCCGGTGGAAACGCGGGTTCCATTCGGATTTGACGCTTTGCAGCCGCCCGGTGCCGTCCACGTGCACGACCGCCGGAACCCGTTCGCGCACTTCAGGCCGGAAGCGCAACGCACGTTCCATGTAAGGCGATTCCTGGTAGTCCTCGAAATATTCCGGGCCGTGCTCGTGCAGGATGGCCGGCGCGAAGGGACGGAAGCGTTCGCGGAATTTGACCGTGGCGTTCAGCCGGTCGGCCATGTCCAGCGGGCGCGGGTCGGCCAGCAGGGAGCGATTTCCTAAGGCGCGGGGGCCGAATTCGGCCCGGCCCTGCACCCAGGCGACGATTTTCCCTTGCGCCAGCAGCGCGGCGACGGTTTCTGCCAGCGTGTCCGGCAGGTGTTCGACGGGTAGTCCACTGTGCCGCAACAGATGGGCGACGCCTTCCGGCTCCAGTTCCGAGCCGAGATAAGGCGAAAGCGGTCCGGCGGATACAGGGCTTTGCGGATGGTCCCGCCGCCAAGCCAATAAAGCTGCGCCGACGGCGGTGCCGTCGTCGGCGGGGGCGGAGGGGACGTAAAGATTGCGGAATGGGGTACGGTCGAGAATCCGGCCGTTGAAGGACGAGTTCAGCGCGCAGCCGCCGCCCAGGGCGAGGTTTTCCGACGGGGCGAGGTTATGGAGTTCGGTCAGCAGCTCCGCCATGAGTTCCGCAAAAAACACTTGGCCGGTGCGGGCCAGGTCGGCCGCGGCTTCCGGCGGCGCGCCCGGTTGGCGCCGCCAAGGTTCCAGGCGTTCCAGATCCTGGAAAAACCGGCGCCGAAGGTAGCGCGGCTGCAAACCGTCCAGCCGGATCATCCCACGCAGCAAGTCCAGCAACTCCGCATCCGGCTGGCCGTAAGGCGCCAGTCCCATGACTTTCCATTCTTCGCCCGCCGCCCAGTCGAAATCGCACAGCTCGGTAAGTTTCATGTAGAAAAAACCCAGGCTGCTTTCCAGTCCGGCCCCAGTGAACAGTGTGCGCAGCGCACCGTCGCGGTAGTCGTAGGCGGCCAGACCGCCGGTTTCGCCCCAGGAGTCGACAATCAGGCAGGTGGCTTCGGGAAATGGGCTGCCCAGGCAGGCGAGGGCGGCGTGGCAGAGATGATGGTCGAAACGCTCGACGCGCAGCGGGAGCGCGGGCCGCTCCCGTTGCAGAAAACTGACCAGATTGACCCCCGCCCGGCGCAGGGCGGCGGTCTGGCTGGCCAGCATCAGGTGGATTTGCGGGGTGTCCATGAAGGACAAAAGGCGCTTGGGCGGCGGGGCCAGCAGTCCTTCGGCGCCGAAGCGGCCCAGGATTCCCATGATGCGCTCGTAAAGCGGGCGGTGGCGTTGCCAGTTGAGGGCGATCACGACCTCCGTCATGTCCGGGCAATGACGCTGCAAGAGTTCCGGCAGCAGGGAAAGGCGGTCGGGTTCGCAGTTGAGGGCGCGCTTGAGTTGCAAAGG
>DATDOO010000029.1:0-9152 GCA_035293245.1 Methylococcaceae bacterium | reverse complement strand
TAGGGAGCCGATTCCTCGGTCCCATTTCCTTCCGCGGCGGCTTCCAACTGCATGGCCGCCTCGCCTTCAAACCGGTTGACGAAGCACAGTCCCAGCAGGGCGGAAACCGCGTCGAACAATCGGCCGACGCTGGAGCAGGATGGCGTTTGCAGGCCGCGTTCCAGCATGTGGAGGAATACCTCCAATTCTTTTCCGGTTCCCCCCTTTCCTAAAGGGGGGTTAGGGGGGATTTTCTGGCCTTGCCGTGGGAGGGCGCCCGGAAAATCCCCCCTGCCCCCCTTTTTCAAAGGGGGGAAAGAGGGCGCATGTTCAACGGGCAGGGAAGACTCCATGGACGGGAAGGCGTCTCGGAGCGTTGCGGGCAGATGCTCCAGACAATCGCCGCCGTGAATTCCGTGCAACGCCGCCAGGGCTACCCGCCGCGGCTCGCGGACCGCTTTTTCGCCGCCGATCAGGGGCAGGGGAAGGAAGCTGGCCATGCGCCGGTAACCGCGCTCTTCGATGATCAGGAACTCCCCGCCCCACAGCGTTCCGTCGTCGCCGAGGCCCAAGCCGTCCCACGCCAGCGCGAGAAAAGGCGGCTTAAGGTTGTGCTCGGCCATACAGGCCAGGGCGTGGGCGTAGTGATGGGGAATGCGCACTATCGGCAGGCCGAAACTCTCCGCCAGCCGGCTGCTGGCGTAGTCGGGATGCTTGTCGCAAGCCACGGCCTGCGGCTGGATGCCGAACAGGTCGGGCAGTTCGGCCAGGGTGGTTGCGCATTGCCGCTGGGTCAATGCGTCGTCCAGGTCGCCCAGGTGCTGGCTGAGCAGCGCATGGTGCCCAGCGCCCACCGCCACGGTGTTCTTCAGATGGCCGCCCGCGGCCAACAAAGGCGGAAGGGGTTCCGCCAACTCGATGGGTTCAGGAACAAACCCGCGCGCCCGGCGCAGCATGAGCGCCCCCCCCGCGGCGATGCGCAGGACCGAATCGTCCAGGGGGCGCAGGATGGGCCGGTCGTGAACCAGGAAGCCGTCGGCGATGCCGCCCAGCCGGGACCGGGCTTCCCCGGCGTCGATGCAGATCGGCTCGTTGCTGCGGTTGCCGCTGGTGGCCACCAGCGGGGCGCCGAAATCCTTTAACAGCAGAAGGTGCAAGGGCGACGCGGGCAGCATGACGCCCAGCCAGGTCAGTCCCGGCGCCACTTCGGCGCTAACCGTCCCGCCGCCGCCCTTCCTCCTTAGCAGCACGATCGGCGCCGCGCGGGAGTTGAGCCATTCCCGTTCGGCGGGCGAAACCTCGCACAGGGCCCGGATCATGGTTTCCTCCGCCAGTACGGCGAAGGGTTTGGCGGGGCGGTGTTTGCGGCGGCGCAATTCCCGCAAGGCCGCGCCGTTGCCGGCATCGGCCAGCAACTGGAAACCGCCGACGCCCTGCAAGGCCACGATCCGCCCGTCCCGTAACGCGGCAACCGCCCGCTTCAAGGCCGTCTCGCCCTCGGCTTGCGTCCGCCCGTCTGGATCAAGCCAGCTCAAACGCGGCCCACAGGCGGGGCAGCACACGGTCTGGGCGTGGAAGCGCGGGTCACCTGGATTGCCGTATTCCGCCAGGCAGTCCGGGCAGAGGGGGAAGTCCGCCATGACGGTGCGTTCCCGGTCGAAGGGCAAAGCGCGCAGGATGCTGTAGCGCGGGCCGCATTCGCAGCAACTGATGAAGGGGTAACGGTAGCGGCGGTTGGCCGGATCGAACAGCTCGCGAGCGCAGGCAGGGCAGGGCGCCAGATCGGGCGGCGCCACTGGCTGGGGCTGTCCGCTGTTGAGGCTGTCGCCGATGCGGAAATCCGTTTCGGTACCGCCAGCCGGAAGCGGAACGACGTCGCAGGACGTGACGCGGGCCAGGCGCGGCGCATCTCGCAGAACCCGCCGTCCGAATTGATCCAGCGCCGCTTCTGTGCCTTCGACCTCGATGACCACGCCTTGCAGTGCATTGCCCACCCAGCCGGTCAAGCCCAATTCCTGCGCCAGACGGCAGACGAAGGGCCGCATCCCCACACCCTGCACCCGGCCGCCGAGACTCAGGCGGCGGCGTTGCACGGCGGGAACGCCGTCCCCGAGCGTTCCGGAGCAAAGGTGCGAATCCGCTTCAACCACGGAAAGGGACATGGCGGTATCTTGATGTCGCGTAGAAAGTCAAAATGCTTTACGCTCGGCGGCCGAAACCGATCGACCACCGGCGCGTTCCCGCCACTATATTTGAAGGTGATTCAAACTTGGAAGCCGTTCACCCCTCCGCGATTTCCACCGGCCGCGTCCTGGCGCGGCGGGTCCTGTATTTCAGCCTCGTCATCCTGACCACGCTGGCCGTGGTGGGGCTGCTCATCAGCGTGTACCAGAAGAACGGCCTGACGCCGCTGGAACTGCTTTTGCTGTTTCTTTATACGCTGCTGATTCTCTGGATCAGCACCTCGTTCTGGATTGCCGCGGTCGGTTTCTGGATCAATCTGGCCGGCGGCGACAGCCAGTCCATCACCCGCCTGCCGCCCACCGCGAGGGCCGGCGACGCCGGGGTCGGGGGAGAATTCCGCACCGCCATCGTCATGCCCGTCTACAACGAAGACCCCGAGCGCGTTTTCGCCGGCTTGCGCGCCACCTGGCAATCGCTCCAGGAAACCGGACGGGATGGGGGCTTCGATTTGTTCGTGCTCAGCGACACCCGCGATCCGCAGTTGTGGATGCAGGAAGAGTTGAACTGGTACGAGATGTGCCGCGACCTGGACGCCCACGGCCGGGTTTTCTACCGCAACCGGGAAAAGAACACCAGCCGCAAGTGCGGCAACCTCTCCGAATTTCTCCATCGCTGGGGCGGCCGCTACCGCTACATGATCGTGCTGGACGCCGACAGCGTCATGGGCGGCAAGACCCTGGTGAAAATGGTCGAGATGATGGAAGACCATCCCGGCGTCGGCCTGATCCAGACCCCGCCGCTGCCGGTCAATCACGAATCCCTGTTCGCCCGCATCCTGCAGTTCTCCAGCAGCCTGTACGGCGCCATGTTCACCGCCGGCTTGAATTACTGGCAGTTGCGCGACGGCAACTATTGGGGGCACAACGCCATCGTCCGCCTGAAGGCGTTCACCGACCATTGCCACTTGCCCAAACTGCCCGGCGAGGAGCCGTTCGGCGGAGAAATCCTCAGCCACGACTTCGTCGAATCCGCCCTGCTGCGCCGGGCCGGCTGGGAAGTGTGGCTGGCGCACGATCTGGGCGAGAGCTACGAGGAACTGCCCACCACGCTCATCGACTACGCCAAGCGCGACCGCCGCTGGTGCCAGGGCAACCTGCAGCACATCCGCGTGCTGTTTGTGAAAGGCTTGCGCGGCATCAGCCGCCTGCATCTCTTGATGGGAGTCATGTCCTACCTGTCATCGCCCCTGTGGCTGCTGTTTTTGATCGTCACCGGCATCGAGGCTTACATCCAGTCGCAGACCATGCCGGTGTACTTTTTCGGCGACAACTGGTTTCCGGTGTGGCCCGAGTCCTACACGGTGGAAATGACCACGGTGCTGCTGGTCACCCTGGCCATGCTGTTCTTTCCCAAGACCCTGGGCGTGATCTCGCTCATGTGCCGCTGGAAGCACATGAAGGAATACGGCGGCTTCATCCGCATGAACCTGAGCGTGTTTCTGGAAACCGTGTTCACCATGCTCATCGCCCCGGTGTTGATGCTCTACCAGAGCAAGTTCGTCGTGGCGATCCTGATGCGCAAGAGCGTCGGCTGGCCGCCGCAGCAGCGCGGCGATTACCGCCTGAGCCTCAAGGATGCGTTCGCCGCGCACTGGGGCCACACCCTGACGGGCATCGTTGCCGGCGGCTTGAGCTATTACTACGTCCCCAACTTTTTCTGGTGGCTGACGCCGGTGCTGGCCGGGCTGCTGCTGTCCATGCCGGTGTCCATCTATTCCAGCAGTTCCGATCTCGGACGGATGCTGAAGCGCTGGGGCATTTTCCTCACCCCCGAAGAATATGAACGGCCGCGCGTGTTGCGCTTGCTGGACGAAAACCTGGAGCGCGAGGATATGCTCGGCAAGCGCGCCGAAGGGGAGGCGCAAAAGGTCGTCGCCGATCCCGCGGTTTGCGCCCTGCACCAGGCGCTGTTGCCGCAACGTCCCTTGAAGAAGCGCAAGCGCCACCAGCTCAAGGCGCTCACCTACCAACTGCTGGAGGACGGCTCGGCCAGCCTGAGCTGGCAGGAGAAGCGCGCCCTGATTTCCGAATCGGAAACGCTGCTCCACTTGCACGTCCTGGCGGCCAGCCAGGAGAACGCGGCCGCGACCGGACGCTGAACGCAGGCAGCGCCGTGTCCTTCGCCTGGCTCGCAGCCCTGGTCCTTGGCGGCGTCCCGCTGGTATGGAGCCTGCGCCGCCGGCTGGCAAGCGAGCGGCAGGCGTTTCTGGACGGCTACGCCTTCCACCCGGCGATCCGCGAGCGGGTGCGCCGGAAGCGCCCCGCCCTGGACGACGGCCAACTCGACCTGGTGTTCCAGGGGCTGCGCGACTATTTCCAGCTTTGCCGGAAAGCCGGCCACCGCCGCCTGGCCATGCCTTCGCAAGCGGTGGACGACGCCTGGCACGAATTCATCCTCTTCACCCGCGCTTACGACGCCTTCTGCCGCCGGGCCTTGGGGCGCTACCTGCACCACACCCCGGTGGAGGCTATGGCCTCCCCGACCCACGCCGAGGAAGGCATCAAGCGCGCCTGGCGGCTGGCCTGCTCCCAGGAAGGCATCGACCCCCGCCAGCCGGAACGCCTGCCCCTGCTGTTCGCCCTGGACGCGCAGCTTGGCATCGCCGACGGCTTCCATTACAGCCTGAATTGCCGGGACAAGAATTCGCCGGTTTCCGGCACGAACTATTGCGCCAGCCACATCGGCTGCACCTCCGGCTGCTCCGGCGACAGCGGCGCGGCGACGGATTCCGCTGGGTCGGGCGATTCCTGCGGTGACGGCGGCAGCGGTTGCGGGGGCGGAGGCTGCGGCGGGGGAGGGGACTGAGACCCCTCCGTTTATCCCGCCGGCCGGGCGGATCAGGCGGCAGCCGTAATCCGCCCGGCTTTCGGGTTCAATGATGCGCCGGGACAGTCAGTTGCGAGCCGCAGACCACGGCTCCCGCAATCTGCCGGGCGCAATCCTGCGCGCGAACCGGGTCGTCGAAGAAGCCCATAAACAGCCCGGCCGTTTCATGGGGGTAGCCGCCGTATTGGCGGATCAGGATGATGATTCTGTCCATGGCCATGTTCTCCTATTCATGTGTCTGTTGACTGGAATAGCGGCCGGAATTTCATTTTGTTTACAGCGGAAAATGACAAAGCGGAAGTCGCGTTCCGCCGCGCGGTCGACCCGGGCGGTCAACCCTTTCGGCGATCCGCGGTCGGTCCTGGGCTGGAACGGTTTCCTGCTGCGAAGACTAGTTCCCGGAGCTGGAAAATGACATCGGGTGAATCGCGTATTTCGAAGCGGGGAAGAATGTAATTGCGCTTTCGACGGGCGATTTTCGGAAAGTGGCGTCATGCCGGCATGACGCCATGGCCGGGGAAGGTGCTCCGGCCTTCAATGTTCCTATCCATGGGTAAGGGCAAGGATGGAAATATTCAGGTTTTTCTGCGTCTTCGTTAGATTCCCATGTGCTACATGATCCTCCTGAGCACCGATGCAACCGACGATCTTGGCCGGGGCAACGGCAGTCTCGTCCAGTTCACGCGAACCATGCCGGGTCTTCCCGAGGAAAAATATCTGGAACACGCGAACAAATGGTTCATCGGTTCGCGGCACGGCTGTAGCTGCGGTTTCAGACACCTGTATGTGGGCAGTGTGGAGCTCGGTTTCGGAGAACCGGAAAGCTGGTATCCGGAGGATGCGGAAGACCTGGAGGCCACGCTGCAGGTCATTGCAGCCTTCAGGCGCCTGGTGATGAGCGGGGTCCAGGTCGATTGCGTGGACGCCTGGGCGCACGGCCAGCCGGACGCCGCCGAACTGTCGGGCACGGTCCATGTCAACCTGTCCACACTGGGCGATGGCTCGTTCCGGTTCTTTGAAAACCACCGGTTCGTGTTTTTCTGCGGAGCTTGAAATTTCCTCCGAAGGCGTACCTGCTTCCCCTTCTCGGGTACGAATTCACGCCTGTTCCGTGACCTTGTGCCGGCCTAGACGAACCTTCCCGCGGAAAACCAGGTACTGGTAGCTGTTGTAGATCAGCATCACGGGCAACAGCATGCCGATGCCGATCAGCATGAAAACCAGGGTCTTGCTTGATGCGGCGGCGTCCTGGATGGTGATCGCGGCGGGAATGACATACGGGTAATGGCTCAAGGCCATGATCCCTGCCACGCTGAGGAAAATCGTCACGCTCCAGAAAAACGGGCTCAATTCGCGGCCTTTGCGCAGGGAATCGAGCAGCATGTAGAAGGCCAACGCCAGCAGGACGATCAGAAAATAAATCAGGGGGATTTCGGCCCAGCGCTGGGCGACATGCGGATGCAGGCTCAGGGTCAGGGGGATGACGATCAAGCCCACAAAGACCAGTAGAACCGACGACGCCTTCGCCAGGCGCCGGCTGAATTTTTGCAGCCGGCCTTCGGTCTTGATGATGAGATACGCGGCGCCGAACAAGGTGTAAGCCGCCAGTACGGCGAAGGACCACAACACCGCATAGGGCGTCAACCATCCCCAGGCTCCGCCCACGAAAACGCCGCCTTCCAGAGGCACGCCTTCCAGCAGCGTCCCCAGGGCAAGGCCCTGGGTAACAGCCGCCAGCAGGCTGCCGACGCCGAAAGCCAGGCTCCAGGGCGTTTTGTTGTTCGCCTGGCTGCGTAATTCCAGGGCGGCGCCGCGCAGGATCAGCCCGAAAAGCATCGCCATGACCGGCACATACAGGGCGTGCAACACGGCGGCGTAAACCGCCGGGAACGCGCCGAACACCGCGCCCGCCAGCACCACCAGCCAGGTCTCGTTCGCATCCCACACCCCGCCCAGGCTGGACATCATGACGGCGCGCCGGTCCTCGTTGCGGGTGAGCAAGGATAAAATGCCGACCCCCAGATCGAACCCGTCCAAAACGATGTACAGGATCAGGATCAGGGCGATGATAAAGAACCACAGATTGGCCAGAATGGCGTGTATTTCATTCTCCACGGTAGATGTCTCCGTCTTGGACGTCCTGGCCGCCGCGGCTGGAGCGATACAGACCGACGCGCTGGACGGGCGTCAGGGTCAGGTCCGGCCCCTTCCTGACGATTTGAACGGCGAGAACCAGAAAGACGATGAGCAACATGAGATACAGGGCTACGAACACGGCCAGGCTGGCGGCCACGTTCTCCGCCGGCAGCGTCGAAGCGGCGTCCCGCGTGCGCAACAGCCCGTAGACGATCCACGGCTGACGCCCCACTTCCCGCACGATCCAGCCGCATTCCGTGGCCAGGTAGCCTAAGGGGATGGAGATCATCCAGGCGCGCAGCAACAGCCGGTTGCCGGCAGCCCGCTCGGGGGCGAGTCTGCCTTTGCTCCAGGCCCAGAGCGTCCACAGCACGAGTCCGAACAGGGCAAAGCCGATCCCGGCCATGATGCGGAAGGCATAGAAGATGAGCGGCAGCATGGGGGGGCGATCTTCGGCCGGGAATTCCTTGAGGCCCAGGACCTGCCCATCCGGATGCGAGGTGGCCAACAGGCTCAGCACGTCCGGAACCTGGAGCGCCCAGTCGTTGTTCTGCGCCTCCTTATTCGGCCAGGCCAGAATATTCCAGGCGGCTCCGCTTCCCGGCGGGTTGGTTTCCCAGTGGGCTTCGATGGCGGCGCCTTTGGCCGGCTGGGAAGTGAAAACCTCGCGACCTTGGGTATCGCCCAGGAATAGTTGCAGCGGCGCGATCAGCACCGCGGCCAGCAGCACGACTTTGAAGGACTTGAGGAAGAATTCCGTATTTCGTCCTTGCAGGATGTACCAGGCGGAAATTCCGCCGACGACGAAAATACTGGTTTCCACGCACGCCACCCACATATGGGCGACGCTTTCGGGCATGCCCGGATTGAAAATGGCGGCGGAATAATCGTCCACCTGGAAACGCGCCTGTTCCAGATGGCCGCCGGCGGGGGTTTGCATCCAGGAGTTGGCCACCATGATCCAGAACACCGACAGCGAGGCTCCCAGGGCCACCATGCAGGTGGAAAACAAATGGATGGCGGGGGTCACGCGGGTCCGGCCGGTCAGCATGATGCCGAGAAACCCCGCCTCCAGCATGAACGCCATGGCGCCCTCGAAGCCGAGGATGTTGCCGAAAAACTCCCCGGCCAGGTTGGAAAACGGCGCCCAGTTGGTGCCGAATTCGAATTCCAGCGGGATTCCGCTGACCACGCCGATGGTGAAATTCAGCAGGAACAGCTTGGTCCAGAAGTTGGTGTGACGGTAGTAATCCACGTCGCGGGTCACCAGCCACAAAACTTCCACGACGATCAGGAACAGGGAAACCCCGACCGTGACGAGCGGCCAGAGCATGTGGAAAATCGCGGTAACGGCAAACTGGATACGGGAAAGCAGTACCGGATCGGAAAGAGTTTCCATAAGGACTCCTCCGTCGCGAGAAAAGGACGAAGCGGCATGGGATGGAGTGGCGTCCAAATCGCGGACGCCCCCGTCCATGCCGACTCCATTTTTGACCGGGGCGCGCGGCGAACGTTCCGCTTGGGGTGCGGCGCCTCCAGGGAACCGGGGTTACGGACAGGCCGTAAAGCCCGCGGCGACAGCCCGGCAAGGATTTTCGAACGGCGTCCGATGCCCTGGGTGCGGAGCGGCTCAGTCCAGGTTCGGAAGCATTCGCCGGAGCGTGTTGTCCCCTACGACGTAGTGGTGAAACAGGGCGGCGGCGGCATGCAGGCCGATGAGGAAGTAGCCCACGGTCCCGGCGGTTTCATGGACTTCCTCGATCAACTCCGCCAGGTATTTGCTCTCGCCGACAAGCGCCGGCAATTGCAGTCCGAAAAAGGGGATCGCAGCGGCTTGGCAATGCCGCACATTCTAGTGGGTGGGATTCCCACCCGGATAACCGCTAGCCACGGGTCCGGTATCGAGCCTTGCAGTTGGCGCGGCGACGCGCCGATTGATGCGTAGGTACGAAAGCAGGCGAGGTGCA
>DATDOO010000028.1:0-2373 GCA_035293245.1 Methylococcaceae bacterium | reverse complement strand
ACGGTGGTCTCCAAAGCGATGCGACCCTGAGCCGGGTGCGACGCGCGCCGGGCTTGCGGCTTACCGCTTCCGGCAAACCGCGACACCGTCGCGCAGCGGGACAATCACCGGAAAAAGTTTTCGCGAGGCATAGATCAGGCGATTGAACTGTTGAATGGCGCGAGTCGAATCTTCGGAAGCGCGCCGCGCGACCCGGCCGGACCACAGGACATTGTCCGTGATCAACAGGCCGCCACGCTTGAGCCTGGGCAGCGCAGCACGAAATGCCGCCGGGTACTGGTGCTTGTCCACGTCGCAAAAAATGATGTCGAAGGGGCCTTTCGCCTGGCGCAGGAGCCCCACGGCGTCGCCGACCTGCATATCAATGCGCGAGGCCACGCCGGCGCGGCGAAAATAGGCGCGCGCGTCGCGCGCTCGCACGGGATCGCCGTCGGTGTAGTGGATGCGGCCGCGCGGCCCCGCCGCCCGCGCCAGCCAAATCGTGGAGTAGCCGATGGCCGAGCCCATCTCAAAGATGCGCCGCGCGCCGGTCAACCCCACCAGAAGGGCCAGCAGCCGGCCCACGACCGGGCCGACGATCTTGATGTCTTCGCGGCGCGCGCGGGCTTCCATCTCGGCCAGCACGGCGTCGCGCGCGGGCAATAGTTCGTAGAGGTATCGCTCAACCGGTTTTTCGAGAATGTTGGCCATGTCCGTCGTTCCTTAACTCAGATTTTCGTAGCCGGAACAACCGTGTTTAGCCCGCGTCTTTCGACGCGGGGATTTTCTGATCACACTAGAACCAAGTGCCCCGCCTCTTCCCCCGCAATTCAGATTGGCGGGCGGGACGCTGGAAGGCGCGAAAGGGGCGGGCTACAGCATGCTTGAACGATTCGATAGCACCGGTGTTCAGGCCCGTCGGCACAAGGAGGCAGGCTACAACGATGTACGCGCTGCCACAAGCCAAAGATGCTTGAACCGGCAGAGGCAGGTCGCCCGGGCCCGCACGCCCTGTGGACTGATGCCCAGCCTTAGAAATATCGAGTTAACGTCAGTCCTTGTGCCCGGTCCAGTTTGGTGCTATAAAGTTTGGTTTCGATTTGCGTTTGGATTTCGTGCTGGTTCGGCATCGAAGCATTCAGACTTCTAAGGAGAAGGGACATGGCTTACGTCATAGCTGAGCCTTGCATCGGAACCAAAGACACTGCCTGCGTGGACGTTTGTCCGGTGGATTGCATCCATCCGCGCAAGGATGAGCCGACTTACGCGGCCGAGACTCAGCTCTATATCAGTCCCAGTGAGTGCATAGACTGCGGAGCGTGCGTGCCGGTCTGCCCGGTGACCGCGATCTTCGCCCTGGAAGACCTGCCGGAGAAGTGGCAGAGCTTCACGGCGATCAACGCCGACTGGTACACCAAGAAGTCGTAGCGCCCCGCGCGGCGCGGCGTTTTTGGTGCGGCGGGGCCTGCTACCGGTTCCGCCGCACTTTTTATTTGGGGGCGGCCTCCCTGCGTCAAGCGTCAGATGGGCGTTGGAAGGGTGCCAGCCAGACATCCCCAGGCGGGGCCGCGCATCGAACTTTATCAACCACTTGGGGCACCCTGGGCCCCGGCGATGGCGCTGCACAGCCCGATCGCACGACCGCTGGAAACTATCAGGCCTGACCCCGCTCAACAATCGTGCGCGATTCCAGTGGGAGCGGACGAGGAGTTATCCGTGTCGGACGCGGCATTCCCAAGTCGCGCAGCAAGACGGGGCCTGGCGGCAAAGCCGGAACCGCCCCCGGCGGTAATTGCTTCGACGGCCACCGCCGTGCCAGAGCACGTGATCTCCCGCGAGTTTGTCGAGGAACACATCGGGCGTGTGTTTTCGCTTTCGGGCCGGCGCCTCGAGGCGGTCCTGGAGATTGTGGAGCACAGCGAAATCGACCGCCGCTATTCCATTTTTCCCGTCGAATATCTGATCGAGCCGCGCCCGCTGGAACAGATCAGCCGGGAATACCGCGACCACTCGCTGTGTCTGGGCCGGCGCGTGGCGCAGCAGGCTCTGGACCGGGCCGGCATCGCGCCGCAGGAAGTGGATTTGATCGTTACGGTCTCCTGCACGGGCTTTATGATTCCTTCGCTGGACGCTTACCTGGCGCCGGAGTTGGGCCTGCGAGCGAACGTGCGGCGCCTGCCCGTCACCGAGCTGGGGTGCGCCGCAGGCGCGGCCGGCCTGACGCTGGCCTGGGAGTACCTGGGCGCTCATCCCGAGGCCACCGCCCTGCTGGTGGCCGTCGAGTTGCCCACGCTCACGTTGCAGCGCAGGGACCTGTCCCAGGCCAACCTGATCTCCGCGGTCCTGTTTGGAGACGGCGCGGCGGCCGCCGTGATCACCGGGCGCCCCCGGCGC
>DATDOO010000027.1:0-11837 GCA_035293245.1 Methylococcaceae bacterium | reverse complement strand
ACGCTCCAAGTCCGGTTCTGCGAGGAGCCGGGGACGAACCGATGCAAGGCGAAGATCGTGTGGCACCGCCGGGAAACCAGGCGGCAAACAGAGAAGACCAACTTGAGCCTAACCATCGGCAAGGAACCGGCTTACTCTCCGGCTTTCCTGCCGCGCTGAGAATCAGCCAGCCTCCCAGCGGCATGCCGATCATGAACACAAAGAGCGCAAGGTGCATGAGCTTGGCGGCCTGCTTCTGCCAGCGGGGTGGATCGGGTTCGATACGAGGGAGGGGGCCGGCCAAGTGCGCAGCCAGGCGGAGCCAGACGAGAGCAAAAACCGCCAAGCCCAGCATGAAGTGCCACGTCTTCAATGCCTCGCGAGGATCGCTTCCTTTGGGGAAAAGCTCGCGCAGTTCGATGCACGCGTACACCGCAGCAAGCAGTAGCAGCATCAACCAGTGGAGCCCGATGGTCAGCGATCCGAAACGCGCGGTGCTGTTGCGCCAGTTCATGTCTTGCTCCGAAGAAAAAACCAAGGGACACGTTCAGCCGGCAGCCGAGCGCCGCCGTTCGATTGTCGCCAGAAAACTGTACGCGCCTGCCGCCGCCAGCAAATGCTTGAGGGAATGGCCGCTGAAACCCCACAGTAGTTCGTACAGCCGGCCGTCCAATAACTCCGCGACTTTCGCCGCCGCGTAAAACCCCAATACCGCCCAGTAGCCGCGGGAAGCGTGTCCCGACGGCGGGAAAGCCAGCAGCACCGGCAGAATCAGCATCGGCAGGAACTGCACCAGGGCATAGGGCCGCAAATCGCCCCGCCCCAGCGTTTCCGTGCCGTACCAATACAGCACCGACAGCAACCCGGCCGCCAGCAACGGCCAGAACAGCCGCCGCCCCAGGTTGGCGGAAAGCGTTTCCGCGATGACGATGCAGAAGAACGCCATGAAAGACACCGTCATGGGCAACCGGTCCCACAGCAGGGTGTCGCCATCCGGATGCCAGTGAAAATATCCCGAACCGAGGCCGATCAGCACCGACCCGACGAAAAACGCCGTGTGAATCGGCCGCAGTTCTTCCGTCATACCGGATTCGTTCGGGCCGTACAGAAAACGCAAGCCCAGAAATCCCACCAGCACGAACGGCAGGTCGGTCGCCACGTTCCAGAAATTGGGGATACCCAGCCGCGTCGTGTCGTCGGCGAAGCGGTAATAGGCCGGGTCCTGGGGAATGGGCGGTGCGAGTACCGCCGACAACAGGGCCAAGGCGATCAACGCGGCCAGGAGCTGGTAGACGGTGCGGGGGGCGAGACGGGGCAGCGGCATGGTCGGATTCCCTGGGTTACGCGGCGTTCAGAGGGTCATTTCCCGCCTTTGCCATCCTTCTCGCAGGCCGGTTGGTTCGCTGTTTCCGGCGTGGTGGAAATGGCGATCAAGTCGCGGATGAAGTTGACGACGCGCGGGTCCCAGATTTCGTTGTGTCCCGCGATCAGTGCTGAATCCACGCGGATGTTCAGGTGGGGGTTGAGCGGGTGGGCGTGCCCCAGGTGCGTGAGGCGGGAGTCTCCGAAGTCGAATTCGCCGCCGGCCTGCTGACTGGCCCAGCGCAGTTTCAGTTCGGAAAAGGAAAGGCCGTCGTCGGTCAGATGTTTGACGCCCTTGCCGGTGGCGTGCAGTTCGTGAGTCAGGTACGGCGCGAAATGCCCCACCGTGTTGCGATCGGCCTGGCCTTCCTCGAGTTGGAGCGTCTGGTTGCAAAAGGTTCGCTGCAAGGTGTTGTGGGATTCGAACAGGGTGGAGAAGAACCGCCCGGCCGGAAAAGTGTAGCCGGTGGCCCAGTCGGCTTCCGAGGTCAGGATCGCCAGCTTGGGTAATTGTTGGGGAAAGTATGAGCAACGCTCCCGGCCCAGGTCGTGCAGACTGGCGTAACGCAAGGCCTCGAAGGCCGGATTAACCAGAACCACCAGGTCGCCGAAACCCTTGGCGGTATCGCCCACGGTCTTGCCGCGGCGGCTGTCGATGAAGCGATCTTCGAGGATCTGCTGCAGGGCGGTGAACAGCACCGCCCCGCCGAAACTGTGCCCGATGATCGCCATGCGGCTCTGGTTCGGCCTGGTGTCTGCGGCCGCGATGCCTTCCTTGACGTTGACGATCTCTTCCAGCTTCAGCAGCACCTCCGTGACGCCGTTGGCGCCGACCTTGTGGGCGGTGTTTTTGCGCTCCCAGAACGTCGCGTAGCGGAGGAGCGGCAGCGAAACCGATTCGCCGCGCCAGCCGAGATACAGGCCCAGCACCCTGCGGTGGCCGGAATCCGCTTCGGCTTTCGCGAGCTGGCCGAGCAGCCGGCCGAAATTCCGTACATTGTCGTCGTCGTAGCGGGCGTTGTGATGCCAGCCGTGGGCGAAGGTCACCAGCAGGACATCCTCCTTGGCCGCAATGTCCTGAAAATGATTCAGCACCGCTTTCAGTTGTCCGCGGTCCCGCACCTGGCCCTGATCGTCGAACTCCACAAAGCCCATCCGGTACTCATCCGGTTGCCCCGTGTGCACCAGGATGGCGTGCCGGGCGCACTGCTCGGCGGACTGCGACATCTGACAGGCGGTCAGGTCGGGGCGATAGGCCCTGTCGCTGGCGCAACCGGCCAACGCAAGGAGCATCGCCAGCAATGCGGTTTTGATCGGGTAATTCATGACTTATCCCCTGTCACAAAAGATGAATGGGCCGAGCGGGCTGCCATATCGTAGCGCAAGGGCCGGGCGCAATCGCCGAACAAATAGCGTCGCGACCGGCCACGTTCCCGGCTTTACTCAGTCGAACACCACGGTTTTGCGCTCGTAGACCAGCACGCGGTGGTCCAGATGCCAGCGCACCGCCCGCGACAGCACCATCTTCTCCAGGTCGCGGCCTTTTTGCAGCAAATCCTCCAGGCCGTCGCGGTGGGAGACGCGGATCACGTCCTGCTCGATGATCGGCCCTTCGTCCAGATCTTTGGTGGCGTAATGGGCCGTGGCGCCGATCAGCTTCACGCCCCGTTCGAAAGCGCGGTGGTAGGGACGGGCGCCGCTGAAGGCGGGGAGGAAGGAATGATGCACGTTGATGATGCGCAGCGGAAAACGCTCCACGAACTCGGCCGAGAGGATCTGCATGTAGCGGGCCATCACCACCAGATCAATGCCGTGCTCCGCCAGCAGCGCGAGCTGCCGCGCCTCTCCTTCGGCCTTGCGGTCGGCTTCCATGGGGATATGGAAGAACGGCACGCCGTAAAAATCCGCCCAGCGCCGGGCGTCGGGATGATTGCTGACGATGAGCGGAATGTCGCAGACCAGTTCGCCGCTCTGGTGGCGGTAGAGCAGATCGACCAGGCAATGGTCGTACTTGGACACGAACAGGGCGACGCGCTGCGGCTTGCCCGAGTCCTCCATGCGCCAGCGCATGGCAAAACGCTCGGCGATGGGCGCGAATTGCTGGGCACACTCCTTCAGGCTCAGGTCGAAACCGGCCAGTTCCCACTCCACGCGCATCAGAAACAGGCCGCGCTCCGCGTCCTGATGCTGGTCGGCGTGCAGGATGTTGGCGTTGTGCCGGTACAGGAAGTCGCCGACCGCGGCCACGATGCCGATGCGGTCGGGGCAGTCGATGAGGAGGATGCCGGTGTTTTTCATGAATCACCTGTCGAGTGAGTTTTCCTGTGGAAGCAGTCTGTGCGCATGTTTATTGTGGAACGGTTTTCCACTTCGTTTATGACAGACTACAGATCGCGATTGTCGCACCGATCGGTAATCCATCGGTTCTTGTAAACTCTCAAAAAAGCCAGGCGATATTCCTTCATCCGCCATCCTTGCCACCATGCTCCTGAGCCTTACCAACAGCCAGTCGCCCGCCACGGACCTGGGATTTCTGCTGCATAAGCACCCCGGGCGGGTGCAGAATTTCCCTCTCAGCTTCGGGGAAGCGCATGTGTTTTATCCCGAAGCGAACCCGGAGTGCTGCACGGCCTGTCTGCTGGTGGACGTCGATCCGGTGGGACTGGTGCGCGGCAAGGCGCAGATGGGCGGCGGCCTGCTGGATCAGTACGTCAACGACCGGCCCTACGCCGCGTCTTCCTTCCTATCGGTGGCGATTGGCGAGGTGTTTTCTTCCGCGCTGCACGGGCGCTGCAACGCGAGACCGGAACTGGCGGCGACGCCTTTGTCGCTGACGGCGCACCTGCCGGCCGTCCCCGCCCGTGGCGAAGCCGGCTTGGTTCATGCCTTGTTCGAACCCCTGGGTTACGAGGTGGACGCTGCCCGCCTGCCGCTCGACGAGCGCTTTCCGCAATGGGGCGACAGCCCCTATGTCTCGCTGACCTTGACCGCCTGCAAGACGGTGAAAGAGGTCCTGTCCCATCTGTACGTCCTGCTGCCGGTTCTCGACAACGCCAAGCATTACTGGGTCGGGCAGGATGAGTTGGAAAAGCTGCTACGCCACGGCGCCGATTGGTTGCCGGGACATCCGGAAAAACAGCGCATCGCCCAGCGCTACCTGCGCCACCAGCGCAGCCTGGCCTGTGAAGCGTTGGCGCGGCTGGACACGGCGGAAGCGGCGGAAGACGAGATTCCTCCGCCCGACGACTCATCCGGCGATGCGGCGGAAACGGACTCCATGGCATCCATCACGCCGGAGGAGGCGCTGGTCGAGGCGCCCTTGTCGCTGAACCAGGCCCGGATGGATGCCGTGCTCGCCGAGTTGGAAACCGCGCGGGTGGAGTCCGTGGCCGACCTGGGTTGCGGCGAAGGCAAGCTGCTTTCCCGATTGTTGAAGACCCGCCGCATCAGCCGGCTGGTGGGTCTCGACGTGTCGGTCCGCGCCCTGGAAATTGCCGCCGGGCGCCTCAAGCTGGACCGCCTGCCTCCGCGGGTGCGGGAACGCATTACGCTGCTGCAAGGCGGACTGACCTACCGGGACGCCCGTATCGAAGGTTTCGACGCCGCGGTGGCCGTCGAAGTGATCGAGCACCTGGATTCCGGGCGCCTGTCGGCCTTCGAGAAGGTGCTGTTCGGCTGCGCCAAGCCCCGCCTCGTCCTGGTGACCACGCCCAACTTCGAATTCAACGTGCGCTACGAGACTCTGCCGGCCGGACACTACCGCCACCCCGACCATCGCTTCGAATGGACGCGCGCGGAGTTCCAGTCCTGGGCGGGGCGCATCGCCGACAGTCATGGCTACCGGGTGCGTTTCGAACCCATCGGCGCAGCCGATCCGGAATTGGGCGCGCCGACGCAAATGGCCGTGTTCGAGCGGGAGGCGGCATGAAAATCACCCTGCCCGAGTTGTCCCTGGTGGTGCTGGTCGGCCCCAGCGGTTCCGGCAAGTCCACGTTCGCCCGCCAGCATTTCCTGCCCACCGAAATCATTTCCTCCGACTACTGCCGAGGGCTGGTCGCCGACGACGAAAACGACCAGTCGGCCACGGCCGACGCCTTCGACATCCTCCATTACATCGTCGGCAAACGCCTGAAAGGCGGGCGCCTCGCCGTGGTCGACGCCACCAATGTGCGTTCGGAAGATCGCAAGCCCTTTGTGGCGCTGGCGCGGGAATACCACTGCCTGCCGGTCGCCCTCGTGCTGGACCTGCCCGAGCGCCTTTGCCACGAGCGCAACGCCGGCCGTCCCGACCGCTCTTTCGGCCCCCATGTGGTCCGCAACCAGGCTGCCAGCCTGAACCGCTCGCTCCGTGGCATGGAGCGGGAAGGTTTTCGCTACGTGTACCGGCTGCGCTCCCTGGAGGACGTGGACCAGGCGGAAATCCAGCGCCAGCCCCTGTGGAACAACCGCAAGGCGGAGCCCGGCCCCTTCGACATCGTCGGCGACGTACACGGCTGTTTCGACGAACTGACGCAGCTTCTGGAGCGCCTGGGCTACGCGGTCGGGCGCGACGGCGGGGAAATCGACGTGAGTCATCCCGAAGGCCGCAAGCTGGTGTTCGTCGGCGACCTGGTAGACCGTGGCCCCAAGGTTCCCGAGGTCTTGCGCCTGGCGATGCGCGTGGTGGAAAGCGGCAACGGCTTCTGCGTACCCGGCAACCACGACCTGAAACTGGTCAAGGCGCTGCGCGGCCGGTCGGTGCAGAAAACGCACGGCTTGGCCGAATCCCTCGCGCAACTGGAAACCGAGACGCCGGAGTTCCGGGAGCGGGTCGCCCGATTCCTGGATGGCCTGGTGAGCCATTACGTATTCGATGGCGGCCGGCTGGTGGTGGCGCACGCCGGATTGCCCGAATCCATGCACGGGCGCGGTTCCGGCAAGGTGCGCGAGTTCGCCCTGTACGGCGAGACTACCGGCGAGACCGACGCATACGGCCTGCCGATCCGCTACAACTGGGCCGCCGACTATCGGGGCCGCACCGCCGTGGTTTATGGCCATACTCCGGTTCCCCGCGCCGAATGGCTCAACAACACCCTGTGCCTGGATACCGGCTGCGTGTTCGGCGGCCACTTGACCGCCCTGCGCTGGCCGGAAAAGGAACTGGTGTCCGTGCCGGCCCTGGCGACCTACTACGAGCCGATCCGGCCCCTGATTCCCGTGGAGGGCACGGCGCTTTCCCTGCAACAGGCGGCCGACGACCTGCTCGATTACGCCGACGTTTCGGGCAAGCGCATCCTGCATCCCCGTCTCGGCCACAACGTGACCATCCGGCCGGAGAATGCCGCGGCGGCCCTGGAGGTCATGACCCGCTTCGCCGCGGACCCGCGCTGGCTGGCTTATCTGCCGCCCACCATGTCGCCGCCGGAAACCAGCGAGATGGACGGCTTTCTCGAACACCCTGGCGAGGCGCTGGCCTATTACCGCAACGCCGGCGTTGCGTCCGTGGTGTGCGAGGAAAAGCACATGGGTTCGCGCGCCGTGGTCGTTATCGCCCGCGACGAAGCGGCGGCCCTCGGGCGCTTCGGTGTGGCCCATGAGGGCCGGGGCATCGTCTACACCCGCACCGGCCGACGCTTCTTCAACGACGCGGAACTGGAGCGGGGCTTGCTGGACCGGCTGGACGAGGCGCTGAGCGCCGCCGGCTTCTGGGAGGAGTTCCAGACCGACTGGTTCCTCCTCGACTGCGAACTGATGCCCTGGTCGCTCAAGGCCAAGGAACTCATCACCCGCCAGTACGCCGCAGTCGGGGCGGCGAGCCGCGCCATGCTGCCCCCGGCCCATGCATTGATCGCCGCCGCCGAAGCCCGCGGGCTGGAGGTCTCCGCCCTGCGCGACGAATTCGCCGAACGGGCCCGGGACGCGCAACGCTTCACCGACGCCTATCGGCGCTATTGCTGGGACGTGAATTCCCTGGACGACCTCCGTCTGGCGCCGTTCCATCTCCTGGCTTCCGAGGGGAAGGTGCATGCCGACCGGACGCACGTCTGGCACATGGAGACCCTGCATCGTCTGGCGCAGCATGGCGATCCGCTGCTTCTTGCCACCCCGTTCCGCGAGGTGGAGCTGAACGACGCGGCCGCCTGCCGCAGCCTGGAAGACTGGTGGCTCGGCCTCACCGAGGCGGGCGGCGAGGGCATCGTGGTCAAGCCGCTGGGCTTCACGCCCAGGCTTTCCGGCAAGCCGGTGCAGCCCGCCGTCAAATGTCGCGGCCGGGAGTACCTGCGCATCATTTACGGTCCCGGCTACACCCAGCCGGCCAACCTGTCGCGGCTGCGCAAGCGGAGCGTTGCGGCCAAACGCGGTCTGGCCATCCGCGAGTTCGCCCTGGGGCTGGAAGCCCTGGAACGCTTCGTTGCCGGAGAACCGCTGCGACGGGTGCATGAATGCGTGTTCGGCGTGTTGGCGTTGGAATCGGAACCGGTCGATCCGCGATTGTGAGCCGTGTCCCGCAGCGTAGTATTTTTCTCACCGGACAAGACTCATTCTGTCGCAGCCCCTGTTCATACTGGCTTCACACTCAATCTTTCCTTATTTTCAGTCGGCAGGCAGATGATGCCGCGCATATCATGGCGACACCGTACCTAACATACGACCGGTAAATTTCATGCCCACCGCTATTCATGCAGAATTGATCCCCCAAGCGACGCCGGAAGTCCTGGCTGCGCTTCGGCGCATCGCCGACAATGAGGGACGGCAGTTGCAATCGGTTCTCGACGAGGCATTGCGGGAATACATCGAGCGCAAGGAACAGGGCAGACCTCGTCGGCAGGTTCTGGATGCCTTTGCGCACAGCGTGGCCGAGTTCGACAGCCTGTACCGTGAACTTGCCAAGTGACGACGGAAAGGGATTATCTGACCGTTGCCGATGTCCTGACGCTGCACGCAATCCTGATTCGGCGTTACGGCGGCCTATCCGGTGTCAGGGACCCCGGCGGATTGGCAGCCGCGCTGCTTCGCCCGCAATCGGGTTATTACGCGGACATCGTTGAGGAAGCCGCAGCCCTCATGGAAAGTTTGGCCATCAATCATCCTTTTCTGGATGGCAACAAGCGCGTGGCTTTCGCCGCCACCGATGTCTTTCTGCGCATCAATGGCCATCGGATCGGCGGCGCGCCCATGGAAATCCATGCCGGGATGATCCGGATGCTCGAATCGGGCACATTCGACAGGGCCCATGTGGAGCCGTGGCTCAGGCGCATGGTTTCCAGAGCCGGATAGTTCGCGGGCTCTCAACGACCCCGAGGCCGTAAGCGCAAACGGTCGGCATTCTGTTTTGGCGCGTCGACGGAACTGCTATATCGGCACCGCGATTCGTTCTTAAACATGCACAAAACCGATGCCGCGCCTGGCACGCCCGCCGTCCTTCAGTGCGCATTCGGTCTCCAGGCGCGCCAGAAATTCGTCCGCGGTCAATGTTTCATCCAGGGCCGCGGCCTGCTTCCGCACATTGGCAAAGTCGCCGGGCGTCAGTCTGTCGAGGCGGCCCAAGGCGTCGCGTACGCCGACAGGGGGGGTGTCTGCGGCCAATCCCAAGGTTTCCGCAAGCAGCCGCCAGCGCTGCTCCGGTTGCAGATAATCGAAACGGATTTTGAAGGTGAAACGGCGCAAGGCGGCCTGGTCAATGTGCTCGAACAGGTTGGTGGCGCAGACGAACAGGCCCTCGAAGCGTTCCATTTGTTGCAGCAATTCATTCACCTGGCTGACCTCCCAACTTGCGTGCAAGCCGGCCCGCTCGCGCAGGAAACTGTCGGCCTCGTCCAGCAGCAACACCGCGTTTTCGTCCAGCGCCTCCCGGAACATGGCGGCGATGTTTTTCTCCGCTACGCCCACCCAGGGGCTGAGCAAATCGGAAGCGCGTTTGGCCAGCAGCGGGCGATCCAGTCTGTCGGCGATGAATTGCGCCAATTGGGTCTTGCCCGTGCCGGGCGGACCGTAAAGGCACAGGGAGCCGCGGGGCCTGGCGCGCAGGGCGGCAACCATCCGTTCCAGCGGCGACGAGGCATCCACATTCAGATAATCCAGGCGATACGGCGTTATCGAGGCATGGCCAGCCATGCTGCGCTCCTGTCCCAGAGCGGCCATGCTGTTGCGGATGGCAGCCAGTACCAGCCGTTCGTTCTCCTCCGGGTTGTCCGCGGCGTTGAGTTTCAGCAGGCGCGCGGCGCATTCCATCTGCGCCGGACTAAGCGCCGTGTATTCGGCCAGGCGCCGCGCTACCGATTCCGGAACGGGCAGGCTTTCCAGATACTTGGACGCCACCCGCCGCCGCACCGATTGGGGCGGCGTGCGGAACTCGACGTGGTAAAGGAAGCGCCGCAAGTGGGCCGGATCGACGGAATCGATGCTGTTGCATACCCACAGCGTGGGCACGGGGTTGTCCTCCAGTTGCTGATTGACCCAGGCCTTGCTGAAGCCGCCTCCCTCGTGGGACTTCCCGCCGAACAGTTTGCCGAACAGGGATGCGCCAAGGGGTTGCAGCACGTCTTCCACTTCGTCGAACAACACCAGTGCATCGTTGCGTTGGGCCAGAAAGCGCTGGATCAGGGAGTAGGAAACGTAGCGCTCCCCGCCGTCGGCCGAACCGCCGTCTTCGTCCCGGCAGCCGACTTCATACAGGCGCGCTTTGGCAGAGTGGGCCAGAAGTTTGGCAAACTCCGTCTTGCCCGTGCCGGGAGGCCCATAGAAAAGCAGATTGATCCCTTTTTCCCCCTGCTGCACCGCGCGGTCCAAAACCCGCCGGAGCAGTGCCAGTTCGGTGCTCAAGTGAGGAAAATCGTCTGCAGACAGGCGCCCCGGAGTGGCTTCCCCCATGAAGGAACGCATGAGGTCCGAAAGGTTCTCATACGGGTAATCCAGCACGCCAATTAATCGATCCGTCAGGCTGGCGAGGTCGGAGATTTTGTCCGCCATGTCGTCGACCCGCTCCAGCAAGCCCATGCGCACCAACGGGCCATCCGGACGCAAGGCAGTCATCACGTCGCGTGGATTGGCGTCCAATAAAATCGCCAACTCGACATAGGCCTTCTGGGTGCTGTCATATTCAATTTCGTTCACGAAGCTTCTGAAACTGGGCGACATCGCCGCCAATGCCGCGAACAGCAACAGGTCTCGCTGCAAGTCGCCAAGACACAGCAACTCCGCCAACATTGTGGTATTGCGCCAGATCGGCTCGTTGGTCTTGCCTTTACTCCAGGATTTTTCCACCCGCTTCAGCGTTTCGCGAAACAGAGCGTTCAATGCGCGCCTGTTGTGCCAGTAGTTATCGGCGAACGGTTCGGCGACGTTGTTCCAACTCCGGTGCGGCCCGCGCTTGCGCTTGGGCTTTAACTCGTTTTCGTCGTCGCCGAACAGATCGTCAGTCCAAGGAACACTGAAACCAGCGACCCTCAGCCATTCCAGCGCCGAATCGGCATAACCCAGCAGCGATCCGGCGCAGGGCGAGTGAAGGGCGAAACGCAGCGCCCACAAGGCGCCGATCAACTTGCCGGCATCCTTGCTGGCTTCCTGCCAGGACTGAACGGGGAGTAAATCGCACGGACGGCGCAAGATGCGTCTACGCATAATAATCTCCGACAAATCTAAGGGTCGGAGACAGGATAAGCGTCTTATGCGACGTCTTGTGTCGTATATGGAGGGGATTCCGGGTGATAGAGGCGGTAGAGTTTCGCAGCGGTCTCCGCCAGGTTGCGCCGCAATGCTTTGGGCGCCAGAACTTCCACGCCCTCGCCGAAACCCAGCAGCCACCAGCGCAGCTCCTGGGTGTCCGGCACGACGGCGCGCAGCAGGAGCTTGCCGTCGTCTGCGGGCGTCAGGGTTTGATCGACGCTCAAGGGCGTTTCGAACAAGTGCATACCCGCGTACTCGCTGAACAGGGCCCTGAGCGTGATGCGGTCGCCGTCGCCGAATCCCAGGTGTCCTTCGGCGATGTAGGCTTGGAGATCGAAACCGTCCGGCTGTACTGATGCATCGTCCAGCAGATTTGCGGAACGTACGCGGTGCAAAACCAGGGACACGATGTCCTCGTAGCCGAACAAGGTGGCCACCAGGTAAGTCACGGGGCCCCGGACCACCAGACCCAAGGGATGCGCCACCCAGTTTTGCAATTCCGTCTCGCCGCGCCTTTGGTAAGACAGTTGCACCTGCCGCCCCCGCAGCAAGGCCTCGTAAACCACGCGCTGCGCCTGCGGGTCGACGGACGGCGCCTGCAAGCGCTGCGTCGGCGGCACCACCGCGATTTTGCTGGCCCACCGGTGCAGGACGTTGTCTTGCATGGCGTCCAGTGCACCGGCGGCGGCGGAGAAATAAGGCCCGAGTTCGTCCAGACAGGCGCCGGGCATCAGTGCGGACAGATAACGTTCGGCCAGTTGGAAGGTCAGCGCCTGGGTTGCCGTCAAGCCCGGCAGATTCACCTGCGGCGCATCCCGATGCCACGACCAGCCCGCCGGCCGGCCCTCGTC
>DATDOO010000026.1:0-7410 GCA_035293245.1 Methylococcaceae bacterium | reverse complement strand
CCATGGCCAGGAGGAACAGGGATCGCACCGCGGCCCGCGGCGCGCCTTCGAGGTTGACGAGGAGCGGCGCGCGCTGCCAAAGGATCAACAGCGCGAGCAGCACGGCCCCGGAGGCCACGTGGGGTTCGGCAAATTTTACGCTTTCGTTTCCCCTGGAGACCCTGACGCGGCATCCTGCCGCTCACTTTCGCCGACGGCTTCGCCGTTAAAACCGGCCGTTCCCGCCAGTTTTTCCCGCATCTGCTGCAGCCGGCACAAAGCCAGTTCCCTGAACCGGCACAGCCTCGGCTGCGTCCATTGCCATACTTCCCGCGACAGGGAAACGAGCTTGGCGCGGCCTGCAACGCAAGCGGGCGAAGTCCAGGCTGCCCGGGTTTTGTCCGCGGCGACTTCCAGCGCCTGCAACAGCGGATTGGGCTTGTGCTCGATGACGACCCCCTGGCGGCGCAGCTTCCGCTCCTCCCATCGCTTCAGCACGTGGCGGCGCCACAGGGCATGCGCGCCGAAATACCCGACCACCGCTCCCGCCACCATCAGCACCCCGCAGCCCAGCAGCAAGGGCGCGCCCAGTTCCCAGGCGGTCTCGAAGGAGAAAAGATGGGAAAAGGTCGAGAAGGCGAAGATTTCCTTGCCCATGAGCAGCGCGCCGACCCAGTAGGCGAAGTAGTACATGGGTATCCAGGTAATGGGATTGGTGATCCACACCAGCGCCACGGAGATGGGCAGGTTGGCGTTGAAGAAAATGGCCAGGATCGCGGCGATAATCATCTGCCAGGGCAGCGGCGGGGTGTACATGGCGAACATCCCGCAGGCGAAGGCGTTGGCCACGGAGCGCCGGTTCAGGTGCCACAGGTTGGGCCGGTGCAGTTTGTCGCCGAGGAATTTCAGGCTTTCGATCTCCCGGATTTTGTGCGGATCGGGCATGAAACGCTGCAGGATTTTCTTGGGCATGATCCGCCTTCTCGTTGTAGTTATCAGGGAGTGAAAAAGTTGGGAATTATTCTAAACCCAAGGCAGGGCAAAATTTCGTGAACGCGGCGGCCATCGCTTTGGCGTTCGCCGGCGGCGTGACCCTCGCCCAGCAGTATGCAGCACTGCCTTCCTGGCCGCTACAGGCTTTGCTGGCGGTATCCGGCGGCTTGCTGTTCGGGCTGAAACACCGATTGAAAGGCGCTTTGCTGCTAGGCTTGGTGTGGGCCTGTGCATTCGGCGCCTGGCGCCTGCACGACGCGCTGCCGGGAGAACTGGAAGGCCGGGACCTGTGGCTGACCGGCGTGGTCGCCGATCTTCCCGAGCGCTTCCCCGACGGACTGCGCTTTGCCTTTCATGTGGAGGACGCCCGCTGGGAAGAAAAGGAGGCACGCGTCCCCCGGCACATCCGGCTGAGCTGGTACGACGCGCCCGCGGCACCGCGTGCCGGCGAGCGCTGGCGGCTGCGCGTCCGCCTCAAGCGCCCCCACGGCACGCTCAACCCCGGCGGCTTCGATTACGAAGGCTGGCTGTTCGCCCAGGGCGTGCGCGCCACGGGCTATGTGCGACCGGAAGGCGGCAGCCGTCTGGATGCGGAATTGGCCGCGTATGCGGGACAGCGGGCCCGGCAGTTTCTTGCCGAGCGACTGGACGCGGCACTGAGCAAGGCCGCCCATCCGGAACTCATCAAAGCCCTGGTCATGGGCGAGGACAGCGCCATACGCCCCGAGCAGTGGGAAGTCCTGCGCCGCACCGGAACCACCCATCTGATGGTCATTTCCGGCTCGCACATCGGCCTGCTGGCGGGCTGGGTGTTCTGGCTGACGCAACGGCTGTGCGCACGGCTGGGACTGAAGCGCCGGCCGCCGCCTTTGCTGGCCGCCTGGAGCGCCGCGCTGGCGGCTTTCGGGTATGCCGCGCTGGCCGATTTTGCCATTCCGGCACGGCGCGCGCTGCTCATGGCCGCAGTGGCTTTGGCGGCCGTCGGCCTGCGCCGCACGTTGCGTCCGCTGCACGTATGGGCCATCGCCCTGGGCGCGGTGAGCCTGCACGATCCGCTGGCCACGGTGTCGCCGGGTTTCTGGCTGTCGTTTCTCGCCGTGGGCTTGATCCTGTTCGTCACGCTCGGGCGCAGGGGACAGGGTGGATTCTGGCGCGGACTGTGGCACGGCAACCGCGCGACCGCCCTGGGACTGATTCCGCTGCTGGTGCTGTTTTTCCAGCAGGCGCCGCTGATCGCGCCCCTCGCCAACCTGCTGGCCATCCCGCTCCTGGGCGGCATCGCCGTACCCCTGGCGCTGCTGGCGACGCTGGCCTGGCTGATGGGACTGGACCCGCACGGCTGGCTGCTGCATGTCACCGACCTGTGGCTGGCGGTGAACTGGACGTTGTTGGAAAACCTGAGCGCCCTGCCTTTGCCCGAATGGCATCCGCCCGCGCCGGATTTGTCCAGCGTGGCCTTGGCGCTCATCGGCGCCCTCCTGCTGCTCGCCCCGCGCGGCATTCCGGCGCGAGGGATGGGAATGATCCTGCTGCTGCCCTTTCTCGCCACGCCCTCCCCTCGCCCGGAAGCCGGCGCGTTCCGCCTCACCCTTCTTGACGTGGACCAGGGGCTTTCCGCCGTGGTCGAAACCGCCAGCCGCGTGCTGGTGTTCGACACGGGCGCGCGCTGGACGCCCAGGATGAATATGGGCCAGGCGGTAGTCGCGCCTTTCCTGCGCCAGGCCGGCTGGACGGAAATCGACACCTTGCTGGTCAGCCACGGCGACAACGATCACATCGGCGGCGCGCCCTTCCTGCTCCAGTCTTTCCCGGTGCCCAGGCTGCTCACCAGCGTACCCCACCGGCTGGCCGACGCCGGCCCGGCGAAACACTGCCTGGCCGGACAAAACTGGGAGTGGGACGGGGTGCATTTCGCGATGCTCTCCCCCGCAACGCCGTCGGAACGGGACGAGAACGACCAGTCCTGCGTGCTGCGCGTGAGCGGTGCGGGCGGCAGCGTGTTGCTGACCGGCGACATCGAGGCACTCGCGGAACAACGCCTGGTGGAAGTTTACGGCGACCGGCTGGCGAGCGATGCTTTGGTCGTGCCGCACCACGGCAGCGCCACGTCCTCGACCCCGGCGTTTCTCCATCGGGTCCGCCCCCGCTGGGCGCTGATTCCGGCGGGTTACCGCAACCGCTACCGTCACCCCAGTCCGGAAATTCTGCGCCGCTACCATGAGCGGGGCATACCCACCTTCAGCAGCGCCGCCAGCGGCGCCATCCGGTTGGAATTCAGAGCGGCAGGCCAGCCTGCCGCGCCGGAGCGTTACCGGTTGCAACATCGCCGCTACTGGAATCTGACTGGATCGGAAAGCAGGAATCGCTGAGCGTCGGCAGCGCCAGAGGTTTCCTAAAGGTGATCTGCTCCCGGCCGGAACCCCGATGACGAGCGCATAAATAAATCCGTCACCTTTTTACATGCGTCACCTTTTTACATGCGTCACCTTTTTACATGCACCTTTTTACATGGGAATCAGGGTGGATTAGATCAGCTAAAAAATTGTCCATCTCAGATGGACCGTAGACGCTTGCGATATTCGGAGGTGACAACGGATGGGGAAGATGATTTCGAACAAAGTGAGTCCACCTCTTATCCAACATCACGAACTCTAAATACGAAATCGGTACAACAAGATGCAGAATGTCCATCCACTCATTCCTATTCATCTTCATGTTTTCATTTGCGACGAGGTAGAAATTGAGGATTCTTAGGATGTCATTTGTGTACGGCGGGCCAGCGCGATCAACACGGCGTTCTTTATTATTGGCTTTTGCGTATGCCAAGGCCGCTAAATCCGCTCTGGCACGCTCAATCATTGGGGTCCAACTCACTTCAAGGCGGTCGGCCATCGCAGAAAAACGGGCAGATTTTTCCTGCTTCAGGTCTTTGAGTACGGTGGACATCTTTGGAACAGCCGGGTAATGCCGACGGATTGCATAGTCGAGTAATTCTTGATCCGCAGCTGGGTGACGACCGTTGAATACGCCAAGTGTTTTCGATTCGTGCCGTTTCTCACGAGCAATAACTTCAACGGGATTCATCTCCACAAAGCCAAAGTCCATAGAGTCCATAACTTCCTCAAGCGCACGAAGCTGGTCCCGGTCTTCAATCAGCGCAAGCTCCATGAGGGACGCGATCGAGTACATTATGCAACTGTGTCGTGCCGCAGCCGCCTGAACAAATCTGCTACGAAGGTCACTGTCCTCCGAAAGACGGCACCACATCCACTGATCGAGGTAGATTGTCGGCCCTACCGACTTCTGCTCGAAGAATATCTGTCCACTGGGAAGCGAGCGGGAAGTAATCATTACTTGCTCTTTAGCGGGTGGTAATTCTAATTGTCAGACTCGGATGACTTCTCAACCCCGTTTGCCGCGCCGAGCACCGCAGTTTGGGCCGGACAAGACCCGCAGGGTCGCCGCATGGATGCGGCGGGTTGGCCGTCTGGCCAGGGATGGCCTGTCGGCCAACTCCCGGACCAAGCGAGGAGCGCAGGGGACCGCGATAGCGGCGCGGCATTCGGGCAGCCTCTTCTTTGGTTCCTTTCTTTTGGCCGCGCAAAAGAAAGGAACCCGGCCGTGGGTCCGGGAACCACACTCAAACAACTCGCCGTAGGCGCTCAATGAAAACAATAGGGACGGAAAACAATAGGGACAGATTTATTTTATTCCAACCATCACGAATCCACCCCCCCACCCCCATGCAGCCGCAGCAACAGATTGGCTTCCTCGCGGGAGATGCCGCATTCGGCCACCAGTTGCGCGGCGCTGGCACCGCGGCGGATGAGGTCGATGGCGGAGTGGTAGGGCTGGTTGAGACTTTCTTCGGTCTTGCGGTCTTCCAGCCAGCCGTGCAGTTCGCCCAGGCGCTGCTCGTGGCGCTGGATGCGCTTGTCCAGGTTGACCGCCGCGGCGCACAGGCCGGAGACGTCGTCGGTTTGGGCGGCGAGCCGGGTGACCAGTTCCTCGTGGGCGCGGAGTTGTTCCCGCTGATTCCGAAGGAGGCGCGCCAGGACGGCGGCCAATCCCGCCAGAGCGAGGGCTTCGACGACGGCGAAAATCAAAAGCACTTGTTCCATCAAGAGTTAAGAGTCCCCGGAATGGGATGTTTCGCCCGATTTTACGGGAGAAAACTTGGCAGGTCCCGATAGTCCTAATTCCGCAAGAGTTGCAGTAGAGGACTTTCTTGTCACCTTGCGGTTTAACTGACGCGACAGGTCAGGATTGGCCAACGATTTGGATAATGCCGCCAAACCGATGGCTTCGATGACAACCAGGATCAAAAGCACCCAGTCCATCAGGCGTAGGTATCCACGGAGCGGGGCGGTTCATCCGGATCGGCGGGCGGGGATTCGCCGGGCTCGGCGGGTTCCGCTTGGGCGGGAGGACGTCCGGCCGGCTTCTTCCCGGCCTTGCGGCGCGGGGGGTGCGCCAGTTCGGCGTCGGCGGGACGCAAGGGTTTCAGGCCCGCGGTCTCGTGCACGATGTCGATGCCTGTGCCGAGCGATGTGGAAGGATCCGCCATGGCCGGACTCCTGTGTTTACGCCATTTCAGAAAAACGACTTTTCGTCGTCGCTGAACAGCTTGTTCAGGTCGACCAGGATGAGCAGCGTGCCGCCCCGGCTGCAGACGCCCTGGATGTAGCGCGCACTCTCTTCGTTGCCGACGCTGGGCGCAGTTTCGATGTCCGAGGCCCGCAGTTCCACCACTTCCGCCACACTGTCCACCATGATGCCGATGACCTGGTCCTCCGCCTCGATGATGATGATGCGGGTGGAGTCGTCCTGCTCCCTGGACGGCAGGCCGAAGCGGTTGCGCAGGTCGATGACCGTGACCACGTTGCCGCGCAGGTTGATGATGCCGATGACGTAATCCTGCGCCCCCGGAACCGGGGCGATGTCGGGCATGCGCAGCACCTCCTGCACCTGCATCACGTTGATGCCGTACAGTTCGTCGGCGAGGCGGAAGGTCACCCACTGGATCGGTTCGTTCTGCTTCTGGTTGTTGTTGTTGCTCATCGAATACTCCCGCCTCCGCTTAAGTTTAGGTTGTGAGATCCGCCCCCGCCCCGCCCGATGAGCGGCGCCAGCCGTTCCAGGTCTACCAGTGCGCACAGGCGCCCGGGTACCGTTCCCACCAGCCAGGGCCTCAAGGCGATGCTGGCCGCGTTGCGCCAGGCGACTTCCGTGGGGTGTAGCTTGCCCATATCCAGCACTTCATCGCAAGCGAAACCGTAACGGCCGTGCCGGGAGTGCAGAATGTGGCGATATGGCCGCTCGGCGAAATCCCGCCCCCCGAGCTTTTCGACGCCCATGACCAATTCGGCGGTGTGCAGGATACCGATGGTTTCGCCTTGCGTTTTCAGCAGTCCCAACAGCCAGGAAGGACTTTCCGGCAAGGCGCTCGGCGGAGCGGAGAGTTCCTGGACGCGCCTCACGGCCAGCAGCGGGGTGGCCAGCACGATGCCGTGCACTTTGAAAAACAAGGCCTGGAACCCGGTCTGCGCCCACTCCGGCACGCCGGCAGCGCTTTCCACCGCCACGGCTTCGGCGACGGTGGGCGGTTCGGCCGGGGCTTCGGCGATGTCCGGCACGCGGGCCAGCAAGGTATCGAGATAGGCGTTAAGCGCCGGTTCCTGCTGGATTGCGCTGTTCGGCGCCCGCAACTTCGCCGTTGCGGGTCGGGGGCCATGCTCGGGGAAAAGCGGCTTAGCCATCGTGCAGCAGCGTTTCGAGAAAATGCGCATAGGCCGTCACCGCCTTGGCTTCCGGCGCGTATTGGGCCGGCGGGATGCCAGCGCGGCTGGCGTCGCGCAATTTGGTATCCACCGGAATCACCGCGTCCCAAACCCTGTCGGGATATTTCTCGCGCAACAGGCGCAGGCTCTCCTGGGCTTCGCGGGTGCGGCGATCGAAGAGGGTGGGCAGGATGGTGTAGCGGATGTCGGACTTGCGCGACTTGCGGATCATCTGCAAGGTGCGCAGCATGCGCTCCAGCCCCTGCAGGGCGAGAAACTCGGAAAGCACCGGTATGATGAGCCGGTCGCAGGCCGCCAGGGCGTTGACCATCAGGACGCCCAGCATGGGCGGGCTGTCGATGAGGACGTAATCGAATTCGTTGCCCACGGCCGCCAGGTTGTTGGCCACCACCAGGCCCATGCCGTCCAGGGTTCCGGCCTGGCGGTCCAGGGTGGCGATGGCCGTGGCGGCGGGCAGGAGGGCGATGCCCTCGAAATCGGTCTTGTAAAGGTACGGTTTCGGATTGGGCCTTTTGCGGGCCACGGCGTCCTGGAACAGGTTGTAGACGCCCGCCTGGACATCGTCGGGATTGAGGCGGAAATAACTGGTCAGCGAGCCGTGGGGGTCCATGTCCACCAGCAGCGTGCGGAAGCCCCA
>DATDOO010000025.1:0-7853 GCA_035293245.1 Methylococcaceae bacterium | reverse complement strand
GGGGCGCGGAATCCGGAGTCCAGTGGACGATCAGGCCGCCCACTTCGCACTCCCGCTGCAAGTCCAACAGCAACCACGGGCTGGTATCGGATGGCGGACAGCGCCAGCAGGTATCGGCGTGGCCGTCGAACAGGCATTCCGCAGAGTGGCCGGGCAGGGCGCAGGAAGCACTCACGGCAGGAGCGGCGGGCAGACTGCGATCCTCCAAACGTAAGTCAGCCAGCCATAGCGTGCCCGCGCCGCCCGGACCGGCGGCGATGACGAATTCGATGGCGCCCAGATCGCGCAATTCCCCGCCGCCTTGCGGGCCCCAGGCGAAGGGTATCCGGCTGCTGTTGAGCCGGACGGTGCGCCAGGCGCCGGGAAAATCGCCGGGCACCTCCGTGTAACGCCAGACGTTGTGGCCGCTGGCGTCCACCAGCTTGAATTCGAAGCCGTTGGCAGGGGCCTCGCCGCGCAGGCGGAAGGTGAAACGGAAGGCATCCGGCAGTCTCAGCGCGAAAGCCTTGCGCGCCACCACGAAACCGCCGCTGCCTTTGAAATCGAAATCCAAACGGAGGGCGGGGCCTGCGGCGGCCGTTTCCGTTGCGAGATGCAGGCGCGCCTGCCCGGAGGTCACGGCGCTCCAGCCGGAGAGTGCCGAAAAATCGTCGACGAGCCTGTCGGACATGGTGGGGTCTCCGTTGAAACCGGGCATAATGAATCTCGCAGAGCGTATTGCAAAAGTCCATCCGAAATGGAAAAAAGCGCTCTTCCAGCACAGCGCTTCCCGAACAATAAAAAGATAAAGGTGGCTGAATGAGAGCCGATCACGTCCCGAATGTTCCGATCAACGCTCAGGCCTGGCAGCGCCTGCTCCGCGAGGTGCGGCTGTTTCTGGCTACCAGCGAGGGCCGCAATGCCAGGTTGCTGGTCGGGCTTTTGATCCTGTTTACGCTGGGTATCAGCGGCTTGAACGTGGTCAACAGCTATGTGGGTCGCGACTTCATGACCGCTATCGAGCATCGCGATTCGGAAGAATTTGTCTGGAAGGCGATGGTCTATATCGGCGTTTTCCTGCTCTCCACCGTCGTGGTGGTGTTTTACCGCTACAGCGAGGAGCGCTTGGGCTTGGTGTGGCGGGAGAAGCTGACGCGGCGCCTGATCGAGCGTTATCTGGCCCGCAAGATTTATTTCCGTCTCGACAGCGAAGGGAAAGTCACCAACCCGGATCAGCGCATCGCCGAGGATGTGCGCGCCTTCACCACCACCACGCTGTCTTTCGTGCTGATGTTCCTCAACGCGAGCATCGCGGTGCTGGCCTTTTCCGGCGTGCTGTGGTCCATCAGTCCCACGCTGTTCATCGTCGCAGTGATCTACGCGCTGGGCGGATCGTATCTGGCCATCGCTCTGGGGCGTTCACTGGTCGGCCTGAATTACAACCAACTGGACAAGGAAGCGAACTTTCGCTCGGATTTGATTCACGTCCGGGAAAACGCCGAGGCGGTGGCGCTCTTGAACCGCGAGCGGCGGCTGAAAAGCCGGCTGCTGAGTCATCTGGACGATCTGGTCAACAACTTCCGCCTCATCATTTTGGTCAACCGCAACCTGGGATTCTTTACCACCGGCTACAACAACCTAGTCCAGGTCATTCCGGCCTTGATCGTTGCGCCCTTGTTCATGCGCGGGGAAATGGAATTCGGCGTGATCACTCAGTCGGCAATGGCTTTCGCCCATCTGATCGGCGCCTTTTCGCTGATCGTCACCAACTTTCAGTCCATTTCTTCGTTTGCAGCCGTGGTTACCCGGCTGGGCTCTCTCGAAGAGGCGATCGAGGAAGTGGGCGTGACAGCGACCTGCGAGAGGGATGCCGGCTGGGACACCCTTGAAGAAAGCTGTTTCGGCCAGGGACCAACCCTCGTCGAGGACGATGGCCGCGTGGCTTATCAAAACTTGACCCTGCGCTCGCCCGTGGATGGCCATACCCTGATCCAGACGTTAAACATGTCCCTCGCGCCGGGGCAGCGCGTGCTGATCGTGGGTACCAACGATGAGGCCAAGTTGGCGCTGTTACGCGCCACGGCGGGTATCTGGGAATATGGCGCCGGCAATATCGTGCGGCCGCCGTCGGGGCGCATCCAGTTCCTGCCCGAACGGCCTTACATGCCGCCCGGAACCCTGCGCGAGTTGCTGGTGCACACCGGTCAGGAAGAAAGAGTCAGCGATGGACAAATCCAGGCGATTCTCGCCGCCCTGGAGTTGGAGCCGGTGCTGGAACGCAGCGGAGGACTTTATGCCCAGAAAGACTGGGATAATGTACTTTCCTTGAGCGAGCAGCAGTTGCTGGCATTCGCACGATTGTTCCTCGCCGCGCCCGATGCGGTATTTCTGGATCGCGTGAGTTCCGCGTTGAATCCGGACGAAGTGGCGCTGGTGCTGAATATGTTGCGAGAACGCGGCATTACCTACCTCATGCTGGGCCGTTCCCGCCACGGCCGCCGGGAAACCGACGACAAGCTGGAACACTACGACTCCATTCTCGAACTTAATGGCGAGGGCGCGTGGAAGTTGAAGGGGGTCCGGGAGGGAAAGTTCATCGAGGACTAGAGACCTTTGGACTTAGGGGGCAGTCGTCGTTTCGTCCCCGCTGATTGCCGGTAAAATGTTTTATTTCCGCTGTCCGTCTTCCGAATGCTGAGTTTCCCCCGAATCGACCCGGTGGCCGTGGCCATCGGCCCGTTGAAAGTCCACTGGTACGGCCTGATGTACATGATCGGCATCGGCGGGGCTTGGTGGCTGGCGCGTCGGCGCGCGCAAGACATGACGGGGGAGCAGGTCGACGACCTGGCTTTTTACGTGGCGGTGGGGCTGGTGCTCGGCGGACGCATCGGTTACGTGTTGTTCTACAATTTGCCGGCATTTGTGCTGGACCCGCTGCTTATTTTCCGCGTGTGGGAAGGCGGGATGTCCTTTCATGGCGGTCTGCTCGGCGCACTGGTCGGTGCGGGGTGGTGCGCGCGGCGGCATAATCTCGGTTTTTTCATGTTGACCGACCTGGGCTCGCCTTTGGTTCCCATTGGCCTGTTTGCCGGGCGCATCGGTAACTTCATCAACGGCGAATTGTGGGGAAAGGCGACCGATTTGCCTTGGGGCATGATTTTTCCGGATGCCGGGTCGGTACCGCGTCATCCCTCGCAACTGTACGAGGCGCTTCTGGAGGGCGCGTTGCTGTTTACCGTCCTTAATCTTTTCGTCCTCGACTCCCGGCCGCGCATGGCTCCGACGGGGCTATTCCTGCTCGGTTACGGCCTGTGCCGTTTCGGGGTGGAGTTCGTCCGCGAACCCGATGCGCAAATCGGCTATCTGGCCGGCGGCTGGCTGACGATGGGCATGTTGCTGACCTTGCCGATGATTGCGGGGGGGGCGGTACTCCTGTTCTTCGCCTATCGGCGGTCCCCGTGAGGCCGTATCTCGATTTGCTGCGCCACATCCGCAATCACGGCGTGCGGAAAGGCGATCGCACCGGTACCGGCACGCTTAGCGTGTTCGGCTGGCAGATGCGCTTCGATCTCGCCCAAGGCTTTCCGCTGCTGACGACGAAAAAATTGCACGCCCGCTCCATCGTCCACGAACTGCTCTGGTTTCTGCGCGGCGAGACGAATATTGCCTACCTGCATGAGCATGGGGTGGGAATCTGGGACGAATGGGCGGGCGAAAATGGTGAACTGGGGCCGGTGTACGGCTATCAGTGGCGGTCCTGGCCCGCGGCTGGAGGTGGGCATATCGACCAGATTGCCCAAGTGATCGGGGAGATTCGCCGCAACCCGGATTCTCGGCGGCTGCTGGTTTCGGCTTGGAATGTCGCCGATTTGGAGCGGATGGCCTTACAACCTTGCCATGTCCTGTTCCAGTTTTACGTCGCGGATGGGGCCTTGTCTTGCCAGTTATATCAGCGCAGCGCCGATGTCTTTCTCGGCGTACCGTTCAATATCGCCTCCTATGCGCTCTTGACTCACATGGTGGCCCAGGTGACGGGTCTGCGTCCCGGTGAGTTTATTCACACCCTGGGCGATGCGCATCTCTACCTGAACCATCTGGAGCAAGCGGATAGGCAGTTGCAACGACAGCCTTTGCCATCGCCGCGACTGCGGCTCAATCCGGAAGTCTCGGACATTAATGGTTTCCGCTTCGAGGATGTCGAATTGCTCGATTACCAAGCCCATCCACACATACCGGCGCCTGTGGCGGTGTAGCCATGAATCCAAGTCTGATCGTCGCCATGAGCCGGAATCGCGCCATCGGTATCGACGGGCGGATGCCCTGGCACTTGCCGGACGACCTCAAACGCTTCCGGGAGTTGACTTGGGGCAAGCCGATTCTGATGGGACGGCGCACCTTCGAGGCCATCGGGCGGGCGCTGCCGGGCCGAGACAATTTCGTTCTAAGCAGCAATCCGGGTTATCGAGCCGAGGGCTGTCGGGTGTTCACATCGAGCGAAACCATGCTCGATGCGGCGTGTTTGCTCCATCCGGAGCCCATGGTTATCGGGGGTGCGACTTTGTATGAGGCGTTCATGGGTAGAGCAAAACGTATCTACCTCACCTTGGTGGAAACGGAGGTGCAGGGAGATACGTTTTTTCCGGAAATCAAGGAAGAGGAGTGGCGCTACGCCTCAAAGGATTTTCATCCAGCGGATGCGCGCCATCCGTTTTCATTTCGTTTTATAACACTTGAACGGGTTCATCTTCAGGAACTACCGCCTGCAGAGGTAAAACCTGTGTCATTTTGACGAGACTAGCATGTTTTTGACCACCTTCGGGGTTATGAATATTAAGAGTTCCCTTTTGGTGTCGCTATTAGAGATTCTTTTAAACAAACGGCCCACGCCGGGAATGTCTCCAAAGAACGGAACTTTATCTAAAGTTTCGGCTTTAGTGTTTTCATACACGCCACCCAGTACGACAGTGTCACCGTTGGCAACTTGAACGGTCGTTTTTACTTGCCTCGTCTGGATAGCTGGCTGTGTAGCAGTGCCACAGGGGCCGTCAGGATCATCTTTTTTTATGTCGAGGTCCAAAACTACAGAGTCATCAGGCGTGATATGAGGCGTGACTTTGAGTTCAAGAACCGCCTTTTTGAATGATATGGTGGCCACCGCATTTCCCTGTCCTGCTGTACCTGCCGCAGTGTAGGGACACTCAAAACCTTGCGTTATGGTGGCCTCTTTGTAGTCCGAAGTAAGCAGCCTTGGATTGGACAAGATTTCGCCTTTCTCCTCTGTCTGCAAGGCAGACAGTTCCAAATCCAGCAGATAATCCCCAATCTCAAGAACGGTTATACCCATCGCGCCAAATGGATTAGCAACCGGCAAATCAACCAATCGTTGCCCCAAGATGTTGCCGGCTGTATCTACAACGGGTGAATCCCCAGTGCGTCCCCCAATATTACTAACAGTACCCTTGCCATTGGGATTATGAGTTTTGCTGGCCTGAAATTGCACGCCCAACTGCCTGGAAAAGTCATCATTGGCAATCACGATGCGCGATTCAATCAACACCTGACGTACCGGTACGTCCAGTTCGGCTACGAGCCTGCGAATTCTTTCAATGCTTGATGCGGTATCTTTGACGATCAATGTGTTGGTGCGTTCGTCAACAGATACCGAGCCCCGATCCGACAGGAGCGACTGAGTCTGCTCCTCGCTTTCGATCTCGTTAGATATAGAGGTATTCTGCTGGTTCTGCGAACCCGTTCGGCGCTGTTCGACCGTTAATAGCTTTTGGATGTCTGCTACATTGGCGTATTTAATGGCGATTAGCTCAGTTCGGATTGGCTCCAGCTTTTCCTTGATCTTTTGTGCCGCAACTTCCTCAGCTTCAAGTTTCTTGATTTCCTCGGTGGGGCCGATGCGTACAACGTTGCCTTCCTGCCGTTTGGCCAAGCCCTTGGACTTGAGCACGACTTCCAACGCCTGATCCCAGGGCACATCGTTCAGGCGTAGTGTGACGTTACCCTGCACACTGTCGCTGGCAACCATGTTAAGACCGGTGAAATCCGCCAGTATCTGAAGCACAGAGCGTACCGGTATATCCTGGAAGTTGAGAGAGAGTCGGTCGCCGGTGTAGGCGAACTCCCGCTCTTTTTTGGCTTCCTTTTCCGCCCGGGTCAACGGTCGGAATTCGATCGTCATGACGTTGTCCGTTTGGTAAGAAAGATAGTCGTAATCTTCCGTAGAGGGACTGACGATGATCTTGGCCCGAGAGCCTTCCTGCATGGTCTCAACGGTTTTGACCGGGGAGGCAAAATCAGTTACGTCCAGGCGTTTCTGTAAACGATCCGGGACGGTCGCGCCCAGGAAATAAACAATAACGTTCCCGGCTTCTTCACGCATGTCGGCGATGGTGTTGGGATCGGCGAGGGTAATCTGCACCCGCCCTTCGCCCTTGTCGCCGCGCATGAAGTCTATGTTTTCAATGGTCTGCCCGGCTAGGGCATCGCCGCCGGCGCGGAACTTAACGGGAGCCGCGCCTTCACCCACCCCGGCAACCCCGGTGGACTTGCCTTCCTGGTTTCTTAAAGTCAAAAAAACGTGATTGCCGGACGTCTCCACCTCGTAAGGTGCCATCGAGAGCAGATTAAGCACCACGCGCGTCCTGCCTTCGGCCTCGACGGCGTTCAAGCTACGGGCAAGCCCTGTGTCGATGGGAATGCTCTTGCGTTCCAAGCCGTTGGTTACACCGGGAAAATCCAGGGCGATGCGCGCCGGATTTTCGGTATGGAATACGGCAGGCTTTTCAGCGGGTCCGCTAAGCTCGAGGTCCAGACGTATTTGGTCGCCAGGCAAAGCCGCTACTTCAGCGGATTGCAAACGTAAGGCATCTGCATGGGTCCATGAGCCATACATCATTGCCAGCCAGCCCAGGTATCCGATCCAGCTATTACGCCTGCCGTTCAAACCCTGTTGCACACCTGTCAGTTCGTTCTTCGCCTTCATGTCAGTTTTCCCCGTCGACGGTTATTCCGCGAGCGCCAGAGTTGCAGGTCGTTCACGCCATGCATTGGTGCTGTCTTGAATGATTTCGATTACTTCGATTTTATCTTCGGCGATTCGGACAATCCTGCCGAAGTTCTTGCCCATGTAATTGTCTTTGCGAACCCGGTGGATGGTGCCGTCATTGGCGCGCACCAAGCCCCACAGCGTGTCGGACTGGAATACCGTTCCAACCATGCGCAGGCTGTCCAGAGCATATGCTTCCAGTTCTTCTTTCGGCCTGTCGAAATCGGGGCGCAAGCCGCCGGTGGCGGCAGGCTGGTCCGTGGTGGTTTCCTCGGCTACCGGCTCGAACGGGCTGCGCACGGCCCCGGCATTGAAGACGAACGGCTCGATGGTCTTGAACTCCGGCAGCGGCTCGATTGCACCCTTAGGACGGTTTTTTACTTCCACTACCCAGGATTGCAGGTCGGCAAGATCCTGTCCCCCGCAACCGCTCAGCAGGGAGACAAAAAAAGCAGCGCACACGAAGCGCGTATTCATGAGCTGGCTTCGAGAAAACATCACCTCTTTCCTCCCGCAGCCGGCGTCGGCTTGGCCGGAACCTGTTCACCTTCCTCCAGGTAGCGATAGGTTTTGACCAGCGTCTCCATAACCAAGCCCATCCCCTCTTTCTTCTTGCCCGCCTGACCAGAGCCGGGGGCCAATTCCTTGATGCGCACGTTATGAATGGTCACGATGCGCGGAAGCGCTGCCAAACCGCTCACGAACGCGCCGAATTTGGCATAGTCACCTACGACCCGAATATCGATGGGTAATTCAGCGTAAAAATCCTTCTTGATTTCGGCTTGCGGCTTGAACAGCTCAAATTCTAGGCCGCTCG
>DATDOO010000024.1:0-2710 GCA_035293245.1 Methylococcaceae bacterium | reverse complement strand
ACCGCCCATACACCGCTCGAAAATATTCCCATCGTGATCTTCGACTCACCAACGTCACCCCCTCCTGTCCTTTCGGAACGGGTTACATTCTTTATGAGTTGACGATCCCTCTCAGGGTTACATATTAGGTGAGTTGATTCGGCTTCTTGAAACGCCTATCCGTTCACGCTATCCTGCCGCCAGGTTTTCGGGATCATTTTCAAGTATCGGAGGTTCCTGTCATGAGCAAGAGGAAACGCTCGTTCTTTCTGATGTCGCTGATTCCAGCGTCCCTGCTGGTCGGCGTGTTCACCGTCATGCATGCCCAGAATGCTGGAGCGCCGGCAGCCAAGCCGACGAACTGGTCTAATCCGGCCACCTGGCCCAACCGCAAGGTGCCCGTCGCAGGCGACAAGGTCACCATTGAAAAAGGCAAGGACGTGGTCCTCGACGTCACTCCGCCGGCGCTGAACGGTGTGACCATCGAAGGCAAACTGAGCTTCGCAAACAATAAGGATGTTGAACTGACCACCGAGTGGATCATGTTGCACGGGGAGTTGGAGATTGGTACTGAAAAGTCCCCCCACACGCGCAAGGCAACAATTACCTTCACTAACAACGTTAAAGACGAAGATATAAGTGGAGTGGGTGGAGCGACTGACCGCGTTGACCGCGGGATCATGCTCATGGGTGGAACCCTGAACCTGCACGGTGACCGGACCAACACCTGGACCAAGCTGTCCAGCACGGCTAACGCAGGCAGCACCTCGATAGAAGTCCTGAACGCCGCCGGCTGGCGGGTCGGCGACGAGATTGTCCTCGCGTCCACGGATTTCGATCCCAGGCAGGCAGAGCGGCGAACCATTTCCGCCATCAGCGGAAATACGATCACGCTCGACAAGAAGCTGGACTACATGCACTTCGGCAAGATCACTTTCGACGTGGATGAACGTGGCGAAGTCGGTTTGCTGACGCGCAATATCAAGCTCCAGGCATCGGCCGACGCGGAACAATCCTTCTACGGCGGGCACGTGATGGCGATGAACGGAAGCAAGATGTTTGTCGAGAGCGTCGAGTTCAATCGAATGGGCCAGAACCTGACTCTGGCCCGGTATCCGATCCACTGGCATCTGATCGGCGATGCACAGGGGCAGTACATCAAGAACGCCGCGCTCCATGACACCTTCAACCGCTGCGTGACCGTGCATGGCACGAATTTCCTGCGCGTTGAGAACAACGTGACCTACAACACCGTCGGTCACTGCTTCTTCCTCGAAGACGGCGCGGAGCACGGCAACGAGTTTGTTCACAACCTGGCGATCCAGACCAAGTGCCATACCAGCAAGGCCTGCGTCCCGACCGCCCTCGGCCCATCCGGAGAAACCTCAACCAGAGGGACTGGTGGCCAGCAATCCAAGGATGTGCTGCTGCCCTCGGACAACACGGTGGCGTCTTACTGGATTACCAACCCGGACAATACTTTCCGCGACAACGTCGCCGCGGGTTCCGACATGAACGGTTTCTGGATGTCCTTGCCGCTGCACCCGCAAGGTAAATTCGAGGGCACGGAGATCGCCGCGAAGACCTGGCCGCGCAACATGAGTGTCCGCGAGTTCAAGGGCAACACCGCCCACTCCAACTACGACGCGTTCATGATGGACCGGAACATCGCGGCCAATAACACGTTCGGCGTGACCGGCAACATGCATATCGCCCGTGAGAATCCGGCAGACTCGGGCAGCAAGATCGTGGAAACGCTCTTCCAGGATCTCACCGCCTACAAGAACCGCAATGGCGGCTTCTGGGGCCGCGGCGAGATGCGGACATACAGGAACATCAAGTCGGCCGACAATGCCATCGGCTATACGCAGGCGTCTGGCCTGGCAGGTGGCGCCAGTCTTGAGGACCCCTATACGTCACGGGTCCTGGATTCGCTGTTCGTGGGCGAGACCGAGAACATCGGCAACCCCACGACTGACGCGGAAAAGGCTTACGGCCGCAGCGTGCCGAAGCGCGAACTGCCGGATTTCCCGATCCGCGGCTACGAGTACTACGACAACCGTCATGACGTGGTGAACACCACCTTCCGCAACTTCGAGGACAACGCCACGCGTAAGACCGGAGCACTCTCTTACCTGCTGTACACCAGCTTCGGGGTGAGCTCCAACAACTCCATCGAGCATGTGAAATTCGAAAACGCCAAGCCGGTGTATTTCCCGCCGATGCAGGGCAACGACAGGTGGGCCAACGACAATGGAAACAGCTCGGCCTACAGGACCGCAGTGATTCGCGACAAGGACGGTTCGAGCTCCGGTGGTGTCCCCTCCTACATTCTCATCAACGACGGTGTCAACGACAGCATCGCAACCGATACGCAAGCCTGTGAGATCAAGCCCACTTGGGGCGCTGCGGTGTGCAAGGGCGATGTCGGGCGCCTGAATGTTGGCGGCGCCGGAGGCGGAGGTAGAGGCGGTCGTGGCGCAGCGGCTGGTCCTGGCGGTCCGGGCGCACCTGGAGGCCGTGGTGGCGCCGGCGCTGGTCCTGCCGTTCCTGGCGCACCTGCCGCACCTGCCGTCGCTGCAGGCCGAGGTGGTGCCGGTGCTGGTCCTGCCGCTCAGGGCGCACCTGGTGCTGGTGCGGGTCGTGGTGGTCGAGGGGGCGGTGGCGGAGCTCCTGCTGAGCCGCCAGTGGTTCTCAGCCGCAATGGCAAGGACTACACCGTGACCTCGGG
>DATDOO010000023.1:0-2989 GCA_035293245.1 Methylococcaceae bacterium | reverse complement strand
AGGAGGTCCTCACCTTGCTGGACCTCTATGCCCGAACCCTGGAACGCAAACGACCCGGACGATCCGCTCCAAGACCCAAATCCCGAGTCAACCCCAAACCTCGACGGCAGTACAAGTGAGGGCTTAACTTAACGGCATTGCATGGAATCCATCGACATCCGCTGGCAGCAACGCTTGGCCAATTACCTCAAGGCGCTGGGGCAGATGGCCAACGTGGTGGCCATTGCGCGCGAGCGGCCGCTGTCCGAGATCGAGAAACAGGCGCTCATCAAGACCTTTGAGTTCAGCTACGAACTGGCGTGGAACGTGATGAAGGACTATTTCGAGTTTCAGGGCAACGCCGCCGTCACCGGTTCGCGCGACGCCATCCGCGAAGCCTTTCAGCGCGGTCTGATCCGGGACGGCGAAGGCTGGATGGCCATGCTGCGCAACCGGATCCGGACTTCGCACACTTACATTGAAGCCGTGGCCGAGGAAATCGCCGGGAAGATCGTCGCCGAGTATTTCCCGCTGTTTGTCGCTTTCCGCGACACCATGCTCTCCTTGCAGGCGGCGAATGGCTGAACTCGCCCTGTGCACCGGCCTGAGGGAATCGAGCGTCGAAAAAATCAACGGGGTTTTTGCCGCGCATCCCGAAATCGAAGCGGCGGTTCTCTACGGCTCACGCGCCAAGGGCAATTACCGCACCGGTTCCGATATCGACCTGACGCTCAAAGGCGATGGCTTGACCTACGCGCACCTGCTCAAGATCGACAACGAACTCGATGATCTGCTCCTTCCCTATAAAATAGACCTGTCCCTGTTTCGACAGATCGACAATCCTGCCCTGATCGACCACATCAACCGGGTCGGCGTGCTCTTTTACGCCAGAGAGCCTTCCGATTCACCAGCTATCTAAAGCCTTTCATGTCCAGATTTATCCTTTCCCTCCTCCTGCTGACGGCCGTTGCAACCAGCCAAGCCCAGGAAACGCCGGTCGAACGGCTCAAGAAGGCGCTGCAAGCCGTCACCAGCCTTGAAGCGCATTTTTCCCAGATGACCTACGACGAACTGGGCAACGTGGACCATCGCGGCACTGGCGTTTTCTACCTGCAAAAGCCCGGCAAGTTCCGCTGGGACTACAAGGAGCCGTTCCGCCAGGAAGTGGTGACCAACGGCGGCAAGGTGTGGTTCTACGACGCCGACCTGGAGCAGGTGACCGTGAAAAAGGTGGACGCCGCCATCGGCTCCACGCCCGCTTTGCTGCTCACCGGGGAAATCTCGGTCATGGACAACTTCACCCTGGAAAACCAGGGCGATAACGAAGGGATGTCCTGGGTGCGCCTGGTGCCGAAAAACGAGGAGAGCGGCTTCAAATACATCACCGTCGGCCTGGAAAAGGAGAGCATCGCCGGCATGGAACTGGCCGATAACTTCGGCCACCTGACGCGCATTTACTTTCAGGACATCCAGACCGGCGTGAAACTCGACCCGGCGCTGTTCGAGTTCAAGGCGCCCAAGGGCGTGGATGTGTTCGAGGACAAGTGATTCCGTTTTCCAATCCAAACATCATCAATTTTTGCGTAGGTTGGGTTAGCGGTCCTCCGCGTAACCCAACATTCGGCCCCGGAATGTTGGGTTACGCCCTTCGACTCCGCTTCGCTCAGGGCTAACCCAACCTACACAGTTTCACTCGCGAATCGGAAATGGAATAAGCCGCATGTTCGACTCCCTCGCCAAACCCCTCGCCGACCGCATGCGGCCGCGCCGGCTGGAGGAATTCATCGGCCAGACCCACCTGCTCGGGGAGGGCAAGCCGCTGCGCCAGGCCATCCTGAGCGGCAAGCCGCACTCCATGATCTTCTGGGGGCCGCCGGGCACCGGCAAAACCACCCTGGCCCGGCTGGTGGCGCGGCACGCGGACTCCGAGTTCATTGCCCTGTCCGCCGTGCTGTCCGGGGTCAAGGAAATCCGTGAGGCGGTGGCGCAAGCGAAGAAGAACCGTGAAGAAAACAACCGCCGCACTATCCTGTTCGTGGACGAGGTGCACCGCTTCAACAAGTCGCAACAGGACGCCTTTCTGCCCCATGTAGAGGACGGCACGTTCACCTTCATCGGCGCCACCACCGAGAACCCGTCTTTCGAGGTCAACAACGCACTGCTGTCGCGCGCCCGGGTCTACGTGCTCAAGTCCCTGACCGAGGACGATCTGTTAACCGTCATGGAGCACGCCCTCAGCGATCCGGAGCGCGGCCTGGCCGACAGCGAGGCCATCGAACTGCCGGAGGAATGCCGCCGCTGGCTGGCCAAGGCGGCGGACGGCGACGCCCGGCGGGCATTGAATTTCCTGGAGATCGCCGTCGATCTGGCGGAAGAACGGCAAGGCAAGCGCGTGATCACCGAAGCCAGCGTGCGCGAGGTGCTGGCCAACGGCACCTTGCGCCGTTTCGACAAGCAGGGCGAGGCTTTCTACGACCAGATATCCGCCCTGCACAAGTCGGTGCGCGGCTCCGCCCCGGACGCCGCTCTTTACTGGCTGTGCCGCATGCTGGACGGCGGCTGCGACCCCCTCTATCTGGCTCGGCGCATCGTGCGCATGGCCAGCGAGGACATCGGCAACGCCGACCCGCGCGCCCTGGAACTGTGCCTGAACGCCTGGGACACCCAGGAGCGGCTCGGCAGTCCCGAAGGAGAACTGACCCTCGCCCAGGCGGTGATCTACCTGGCCTGCGCACCGAAAAGCAACGCCGTGTACACGGCTTACAAGTCGGCGCGGGCCGACGTCGCGGCCACCGGCAGCCGGGACGTGCCGCTGCATCTTCGCAACGCGCCCACCGGCCTGATGAAGCAACTGGATTACGGCAAGGGTTACCGCTACGCCCACGACGAGGCCGACGGCTACGCCGCCGGGGAAAGCTATTTCCCCGACGACCTCTCCCCCCGCCAGTATTACCACCCGGTACCGCGCGGTCTGGAAATCAAGATCGCCGAGAAGCTCAAGGAACTGCGC
>DATDOO010000022.1:0-6195 GCA_035293245.1 Methylococcaceae bacterium | reverse complement strand
AGCGGCTTATTGTGCAGTAAAGGCTTTGTCCGCAGTAGTCGGGGCGCCGGCCGGGAAACCGTTGTAAGAAGCAGGACGTCGCGGCGACAAAAGAATAGGACCGCTGACGACGACTGCCGATCGCATTTGTCAAAATGACTTAAACAGCGCTTCCACCAGACCCACAACATCGTTCGCACCGCACGGGAGGAAACATCCATGGCTGTCATCCCACGAACCGCTTCCGCCGAAGATCTGCTGCGCACCCTGTACGCGATGGCCTTCATCGTGGAAGCCCGCGACCCATACACCGGCGGCCACTTGTGGCGGGTATCCCAATACGCCGCCAAGCTGGCGCTGGCGGCCGGCTTTTCCAGGAAGGATGCGGCTACGGTGGCGCTGGGCGGATTTCTTCACGACCTGGGCAAGGTGGGGGTTCCGGACGCCATACTGAACAAGCCGGCCTCCCTCACCGATTTGGAGTACGGCGTCATCAAGACTCACCCGGACGTGGGCGTGCGGGTGTTGATCGGCCACCCGCTGGCGCCGCTGATCGACACTGCCGTCGGCGGCCATCACGAGCGCATGGACGGCCGCGGCTACCCGAACGGGTCGGCCGGCGCATCGATACCCGCCGAGGCAAGAATCGTGGCGATCGCCGACGCTTTCGACGCCATGACCAGCAGCCGCCCTTACCGCCGGGGCATGCCGGTGGAAGCGGCGCTGGAACAAATCCTCCGCGGGCTGGGCAGCCAGTTCGATCCGACTTTCGGCGCGCGCTTCATCGCCCTGGGCCGCGCGGGCGAACTCGACGGCATCATCGGCCACAGCGAAGCAGGCATTCCCATGTACGTGTGTCCTCTTTGCGGCCCGGTGGTGGCGCTGCCCCACAACCGAAAAACGGGAGAGACGATTTGTTGCCGCATCTGCGGCGATCGTTTGCGGCTGGAGCAGGACGACGGCGGCTTGCGCCTTGAACTGACCGGAGAAAAGAGCACCCCGGCGGAACTGGAGCCGGACATCGATCACGACCTGATCGGGCACTTGATCGAGGAAGCCGTTCCCGACCTGCCCTTGGGCCGGGAAATGGAGGACACGGGCTGGCGCGCCCGCATCGGCCGCTGGCTGAACCAACTCATTGACCATCGATAACCACCGGAGGCGCCGTCCATGGCCACCGTCAAACTGCTGGAAGAAAGCCATGAAACCCCTTGCTGATGAAGGCGCGCGCCTGCTGGTGTTCGCCAAGGCTCCCGAGCCCGGTATCGCCAAGACCCGGCTCATCCCCCTGTTGGGGGCCGAAGGCGCGGCCTGCCTGCAGGCGCGCTTGACGCGACGGACGGTCGCGACCGCCCAGGCCACGGGCCTCGGCCGGGTGGAACTGTGGTGCGCGCCGGATACCGGTCACCCGTTCTTCGCCGCCCTCGCTGCGGAATCCGGCATCGTCCTCCGTACCCAGCTTGGCGCCGACCTGGGCGAGAGGATGCTGCACGCGGCGACGGAATCTCTGGCTTGCGCTCGGTACGCAATGATTCTGGGCACCGATTGCCCCCTCCTGGCGTGGACCCATTTTCGTCGCGTGCTGGACGAACTGCGCTGGGGACGGGAAGCGGTGATCGTCCCGGCCGAGGACGGCGGTTACGTGTTGCTGGGACTGGCGCGGGCGGCTCCCGAACTGTTTCGGGATATCGATTGGGGAACCGATCGGGTACTGGCGCAGACCCGCGCGCGCCTGGAAAAGCTGGACTTCCGTTTCAGCGAACTGGACCCACTGCCCGACCTGGACCGGCCGGAAGACTGTTTGAAGCTGAGTCGGGAACGCCCCCGGTTTTGGCACGACCTGACTATCGAGGAATCTACCCCATGAGCTTCATCGACACGCCGGATTCCTATCCGTACCGCTGGTACCTGCGACCGCTCCTGTTTCTGTTGCGCCGCAAATCCGGCGCACTGTCCGAGGCGGTGCGCCTGTGGGGCCGCGTGCCGGCGGCCTTTCTCGGCTTCCTGTGGATGCTGCGCGCTCTGGAACGGCGTGCCTCGCCCCTGGACGCCAAACTGCGCGCGCTGATCCGCACCCGCATCTCGCAAATCGACGTCTGCCCGTTCTGCATCGACCTCAACGGCAGCCGGGCCCTGGAACTGGGCGTGGCGCAAGACAAGCTGTTCGCACTCGCCGAATTCGCCGCTTCGCCGCTATACGGCGACGCCGAGAAAGCCGCACTGCTTTTCGCCGAGGCCATCACCGTCACGGGCCGCAAGGTGGATGCCGCATTGATGGCGCGCCTGAAGCGCCATTACAGCGACGATGCCATCGTCGAGCTGGCGGCGCTGATCGCGCACCAGAACCTGTCCGCCAAGTTCAACGCGGCCCTGGGAGTCCAGGCATGAACCGCCATGAATTTTCGAAGCAGCACCTTGTTCCGCGAAAACGACGCTATGCGTTCGCAGCCATTGGCCTCTTCTGGGCCGGCCTCGCCGTTGCCGCCCAGGCGGCGGAGCCCGACTGGTCGGCCTACGGCCAGCTTCTGGAGCGCCATCTGAGCCGCCGCAGCGAAGCCGGTATCGAACTGATGTGGCTGGATTATTCCACGTTGCGGCACGATCCGGCATTCCCGCCCGTCGTCGAACAGATCGCCGTCTTTCCGGCGGAAAACTTGAGGACCCTGGAAGAACGGCTGGCCTTCCACATCAATGCCTACAACATCCTGGCCATCAAGACCGTGCTGGAGCATTGGCCGGTGCAGAGCATCAAGGACGCCGGGAGCCTGTTGCGGCCGGTGTGGAAGCGCCCGGCGGGCCAAGTGAGCGGCAAACCGCTGAGCCTCGATGAGATCGAGGACGGCTTGCGCCAATTGGGCGAACCGCGCATCCACATGGCCATCGTCTGCGCATCCAAAAGCTGCCCGGATTTGCGCCGGGAGCCCTATGCGGCGGCGAAGCTGGACCGGCAACTCGCCGAGGCCGCCGCCGCATTCCTGGACAATCCGGCCAAGGGCCTGCGCGTGGAAGACGGTGCGATCCGGGTGTCGAAAATTTTCGACTGGTTCGGTGGAGACTTCGAAGCCGCGGGAGGCGTCGCGGTGTTCTTGACTCGATACCACGCGGCACTGCCGGCGGGTCTGCCGGTCAGGGCCGATCTGCCTTACGACTGGTCGCTGAACGGCCGGTAACGAACACAGAGGAGAAACGAAGATGGACAAACCCGACTACGACCTGTGCGTAATCGGCGGCGGCGCGGCCGGCCTGGTGGCGGCGGCCGGGGCGGCTGCGCTGGGCGCCAGGGTGGCGCTGGTGGAAAAAAACAAATTGGGCGGCGACTGCCTGTGGTACGGCTGCGTGCCCAGCAAGGCGTTGCTGCATTCCGCCGCCGTCGCCCAGTCCTTGCGCACGGCGGAGCGGGCGGGCCTGGACAATGCCGTTCCCGGCATCGACCTGGCCCGCGTGATGGAGCGGGTCCGTTCGGTGATCGCAGCCATCGAACCCAACGACAGCCCCGAGCGCTTCCGGGCACTGGGGGTGGAGGTGCTGTTCGGCGCCGGCCGTTTCACCAGCCCGGAGCGCTTCGAGCTGGAGGGAAGGGCGCTCACCGCCAGGCGCTTCGTCCTGGCCACTGGCAGCCGCGCCGCGCTGCCGCCTATTCCGGGGCTGGATCGTATTCCCTACCTGACCAACGAAACCCTGTTCGACCTGCGCGAACCGGTGCCCCATCTCTTCGTCGTCGGCGGGGGACCCATCGGCGTGGAAATGGCCCAAGCCTTCCGCCGTCTGGGCAGCGAAGTGGACCTCGTCGAAGCCGGCCCCGGCATTCTCCCGCGCGAGGATGGCGACCTGGCCGGCGTGGTGCAGCGGCGGCTGGAAGCGGAAGGGGTGCGCTTTCATTTCCGCCAAACGATCCGCGCGGTCGAAGGCGCCACCGGCGCGCTGCGTTTGCGTCTCAAGACGTGCGGGGAAGCGGAACGCCAACTCGAAGGCAGCCATCTCCTCATCGCCGCCGGGCGCCACCCCAATCTGGAAGGCCTGGGTCTGGAAGCCGCCGGCGTGGAACTGGAAAACGGCCATCTCAAGCTGGATGCGCGCCTGCGCACCACGAATCCGCGCATTCATGCCTGCGGCGACGTGGCCGGACCGTATCTCTTCACCCACATGGCCGAGTACCAGGCCGGCATCGTGCTCAAGAACGCCCTGTTCCACTGGCCGGCGCGCTTCAATCCGGTTGCCGTGCCCTGGTGCACGTTCACCGATCCGGAACTGGCCCGTGTCGGGCTGTCGGAAGAGGACGCCGTGCGCGGCGGCATTCCGCACGAAGTGTATGCCTTCGATTTCGCCCAAATCGACCGGGCGGTGACCGACGACAACAGGGAAGGCCGCGCCAAGGTGGTGGTCTCGCCCCGCGGCAGGCTGCTGGGCGCTGCCTTGTGCGGGCCGCACGCCGGCGAACTGATCCACGAATACGTGCTGGCCTTGTCCAAGGGCATGACGGTGTCCGACCTGGCGGGCGTCATCCACATTTATCCCACCCTGGCACAAATCAACCGCCGCGTGGCCGAACTACACTTGAAGACCCAACTGACGCCGGGCCGGCGGCGCTGGATTCAGCGGCTGTTCGGCCTGCGAGGAGGCGAGCGATGACTATTCCAAGACGCATATTGATCCGCAGAGCGCTGCTGGCCGCGTTTCTCGGCATTCCGGTGGCGTTCGTGTGGCTGGGCGGCGGCGACTGGCTGAGCCTGGAAAACTTCCAGGCCCACCGCGAACAGCTTCTGGCTTACACGCAAAATCATTTCGGGCCGTTCTTCATTCTCTGGGGCTTGCTCTACGCCACGGCCGTGGCCTTTAGTTTGCCGGGCGCCGCGCTGCTGTCCCTGATCACCGGCTTTCTGTTCGGCCGCTGGCTCGGCACGGCGCTGATCGTGCTGTCCGCCAGTGTCGGCGCGGTTGCCGTGTTCGCCGTGGCGCGTTATTTGTTCGCCGACGCGGCGCGGCAGCGCCTGGAGACGAACCCGGCGGCAGCGAAAATTCTGGCCGGTTTTGAACGGGATGCCGCCGGCTATTTGCTGTTTGTTCGGCTGGTGCCGCTGTTCCCGTTCTGGCTGGTGAACCTGGCCGCGGCGTTCGCGCCGGTCGGGCTGTTCACCTACGCGTGGACCACCGCAGTCGGCATCGTGCCCGGCAGCTTCGTGTTCGCCAACCTGGGGCGTTCCCTGGGCGAGGTGCAGTCGCTGGATGGGCTGCTGTCCGCGCCGGTGCTGGCCGCGTTCGGCCTGCTGGGCTTGTTGGCCTTGCTCCCGGTGCTGCTGCGGACTTTCGGCCGGCGGGATGTTACGCAGACGGGAGAGGGGACATGAACGCGGAGTTTTGCATCGTCGCCTTGCCGGTACTGCTGCTGGCCTGGGCCAACGGCGCCAACGACGTTTCCAAGGGTGTATCTACCCTCATCGGCAGCGGACTGGCCCAACCCAGATCCGCCATCCTGTGGGGGGCGTTCTGGACCTTGCTGGGCGGGGTCGCGGCGGTGTTCTGGGGAGCGGCGCTGGCGGCCAATTTTGCCCGCGGTTATCTCGCCGCCGACTTCCGGCCGGATGCGGCCTTCGTTGCCGGCGCCCTGTGCGGCGCTTTCGGCTGGGTGGGCATCGCCACCCGCCGGGGCCTGCCCGTGTCCACCACTCACGGACTGCTGGGCGGCATCAGCGGCGCCGCGTTGTCGCAGGCCGGGTTGCACGGGTTGAACGGCGGCGCGGTAGCCGGCAAGGCCTTGCTGCCGCTGTTGGCCAGCCCGTTGCTGGCCATTGTCTTGTGCGGCGCGCTCCTGTTGGCGGTGCGCTGGCTGGCCGAGCGCGTACCGGCCTGGCGGCCGGGTTGCTGCGCCCCGGCGGAATGGCAGGCCGATCCGTTCCGCTGCGCCGCGGCGGACGCGCCCAGCCCGGGCATGCGCGTTGCCTGGTTGCGCAACCTGCACTGGCTGAGCAGTGCTGCGGTGAGTTTTGCGCGCGGCCTGAACGACGTGCCCAAGATCGCCGCGTTGCTCATCCTGGCGTTGCCGGCCCTGGGCCTGTCGCCGACGGAGACCACGTTCTGGGCCGTGGGAACGGTGACGGCAGCCATGGTCGCCGGCAGCCTGTGGGGCGGGCTGCGGGTGGCGCGGGTATTGGCGTTCCGGGTCGCGGAACTGGACAGCGGCCGTGGCCTGGTCGCCAACCTCAGCACCTCGCTGCTGGT
>DATDOO010000021.1:0-34313 GCA_035293245.1 Methylococcaceae bacterium | reverse complement strand
CGAAGTCCAGAATCAGGTCGGCGCCGGCCCTGCCGGGCGATGTGGTGAAAGCGAAGGTGTCCTCGCCGTCGCCGCCCATCAGGGTGTCCAGCCCTGCACCGCCGTTCAGGGTGTCGTTGCCGGCGCCGCCGTCGATCTGATTGCCCAGGCGGCTGCCGGTGAGACGGTCGTTGTACGCGCTTCCCGAGAGGTTTTCGATGCTGCGCAGCGTGTCCCAGCCGGCGGCTTGGGTGTTCTGGGGACCGGCAAGATTCAGGTTGACGGCGACTGCCCCCGGCGCATCGCTGTAATCCGCCGTGTCCTTGCCCATGCCGCCGTTGAGGAGGTCGTTGCCCAGCCCCCCTTCCAGGGTATCGGCCCCGCCCCGGCCGTCCAGGGTGTTGGCAAAGTCATTCCCCTCCAGGCGGTTGGCCTGGGCGTTGCCGAAGCCGGTCCGGGTGCTGCCCAGGAGCAGGAGATTCTCCAGGTTCGTGCCCAGGGTGTAGTCGATGAAGGACTGCACCGTATCGGTCCCTTCGCCGCTGCGCTCCATGATTCTGTCGCCTGCATGGTTGACGAGGAAGGTGTCGTCCCCGGCGCCGCCCAAGAGGGTATCCGCTCCGGGGGTGCCGGCGTGGGACGAGCCGGGGACGAGCAGGCCGGGTTCCACCAGGGCGCCGCTGTGGGTGATCCACACGCCCTCCGTGTTGAACTGGCTGACGTCGTACAGGCCCAGCAGCTTCACGTCCAGATCGCTTCCCGCCGTCCCGTCCAGGCCGAGGTGCAGCAAGGTGTAATTCTCCACCCGCTCCAACTGAACCTGATTGGCCAGAAGACCCGCGCCATCGCCTTCGGTCAGCGGTGAGGCGAAGTTCGCTCCCTGCACCAGCAGGGCATCTTCCGCGCTGAAGTCCGTCACCCGATCCAGGCCGAGGGAGGCCAAGTCATTGCCCGATTGCCGAATGACGAAGGTATCCCAGCCCGCCCCGCCGGTGAGGGTGTCCTCGCCGTAGCCGCCCACCAGGGAATCATTGCCCGCATCCCCGGACAATCGGTCGTTCCCCGTCGCGCCGAAGAGGACGTTGTTCTCGCCGTTGCCCAGCAGCACGTCGTTGCCGGAACCGCCCAGGATGTCCTCGATGCCCGTCAGGCGATCCTTGCCGATGTTGACGCCTTCCGCCGTCCCCAGGGAGAGGTTGACGGTGATGGACGCGGTGGCGCTGGAGAATTTCACCAGATCCCTGCCGCTCCCGCCGATGTAGTGATCGTCCCCCTCTCCGTCGCCCCCGACCAGGGTGTCGTCGCCGTCGGCTCCGTCCAAAGTGTTGTTGAACGCGTCGCCGGTCAGTTCGTCCCCGAAGGCGCTGCCCTGCAGGTTCTCGAAATTAAGCAGGGTATCCAGCCCGCCGCCGCCGGTGTTCTGCGCATCGCCCTGCAGATGCAGGCTGACGTGAACGCCCTCCTGGGCGGAGAGGTACGAGACGGTGTCTCCACCGGCTGCGTTGCCGCCGCCGTCCAGGGTGTTCGCGGAACTGTTGCCTTCCAGCACGTTGTCCAGCACGTTGCCGAAACCGTCGATGGCCCCGCCTTCTTCCAGCAGCCGCAGGCGCTCCACGTTGTCGTACAGCACCGGCAGGGTCACCGTGGTGTTGATCAGGTCGTTGCCTTCTCCGGGCAACTCGACGACCACGTCTCCGGTGTTGTCCACGTAGTACGTGTCGTCGCCTTTCCCGCCCGCCAGGGTGTCGGCCCCGCCCCGGCCGTCCAGGACGTTGTCGAATTTGTTGCCCGCCAGATAGTTGTTCAGGTCGTTGCCGGTGGCGGTGAGGCGGCCGGTGTCGGCGTTCAGGCCGGCGTCGCCCAGGATCAAATCCTCCACGTTGTCCCGCAGGAACAGGGAATAGCTGGCGCTCGATTCCACCCGGTCGTGGCCGCTGTCCGCGTCCTCGACGATGATGTCGTTCTCGTTGTCCACCACGTACACGTCGTTCCCCACCCCGCCGGCCATCAGGTCGATGTCGAAATAACCGCCGCCGTCCAGACGGTTGTCGCCGTCGTTGCCGGTGAGGCCGTTCATCAGATAATTGCCGGTGGCGTTCAGGTTCTCGCTGCCGGTTGCGCCGGTCAGGGTGAGGTTCTCGACGAAGTTGGGGAGGGTGAAGTTAATGGATGATTCAACATGGTCGGTGCCTTCGGAAGGATTTTCTTTCACCTTGTCGCCGGCGTTATCCACGACATAAGTGTCGTCGCCCTTGCCGCCGGTCAGGGTATCGGCGCCTTGGCCGCCATCGAGCACGTTGTTGCCGTGATTTCCGGTGAGGTTGTTGTTTTGACTGTTACCTGTACCATTCAATACGAGCAGAGTATTCAATTTCAGGTTTTCAATGTGCTCGGGTAATGCATACTCGGATTCTGGTATATCACTAGTATTTGAATTGGCAAAACCAGAGTCGTATAAGACTTCTATGGTGTCATTGCCTTCGCCAGGGTTTTCCATCAACACTTTAGGAAATAACGTATCGATTTGATACGTATCATTACCTGCACCGCCAATCAACGTATCGACTCCCCACCCGGCAAGCAGTAGATTGTCTTGGCTATTGCCTGTCAGAAGATCGTTGTATGGGCTTCCCCATAGGTGCTCGATACCGATCAACACATCCCATCCAGCCCCGCCCGTATTTTGGGGTTCGGAAGAGCTCAGATCCACGGTAACTGGTCCTAAGGCATTTCCATAGTTCGCTATATCGGCCCCTTCGCCCCCGACCAAAGTATCGTTCCCCCATCCGCCTGTCAGCGTATCGTTTCCAGCGGCGCCATCCAGCCATCGGCTGCCTACTCCAGAAGAGTTGATGGAATTGGCATTATCGTCCCCGGTGAGTCTGGAAGTTAGATAAGAATTACTGTCTTGCGTGTAGCGTTGGGCATATACCCCGAAACCGCTACCGTCCTGATCTTCTGAAGTCCATGTAACCAGAAAGCCGCCATCGGACAGGCTGGTAACAGCGCTTTCTCCCTGAAAGCCAGCTGTATAACTATTGACGAGAATCTCGTCACTCAGAAAGTTCCCCGATGCGTTGAAGCGCCGCGCGTACACATCAAGATCGCTGCTGGTCCAGGTGAGCACGAAACTTCCGTCAGTTAGTGCGGCAATGGAAGGAGTGGTCTGGTTGCCCAGCGCATTGATGTAGGGTCGGTATTCGGTACCTCCTACGCCGTTGGTGTCGTAGCACTTGAAGGAAATTCCGTAGCCATCACCGTCCGCCCCATACGACTGCCATGCGATTACATAGCCGCCACCCGACAATGCGGCGACCACAGGGACGGTTTGGTCCCCGGCGGTAATATTATTGACGCGAAACTCGTTATTGACCCAGTCGAAGCCGTTCCAGACTTTCTCCGCCAAGCCATTGGAATCATAACGCTGGGCATAAATGCCATAGCCGCTACCGTCTTGCTCTTGGGACGCCCAAACTACCAGAAAGCCGCCATCTGGCAGGGCGGCGACGGTGGGTTCAGCTTGATCTCCGTCCCAATAGGTGTTGACGATGAATTCCTTATTCACCCAAGAAATGCCATTCCAGTTTGATTGCGGTGTGCCGTCGGCATAGTAGCGTAGGGCGTGAATATCCCTCCCGGTGTCGAATTGTCCGCCGGAGACCCATATCACCACGTAACCGCCATCCTCCAGTGCGGCGACCGCCGGATTTTGCGAATAGCCAAACTCGCTATTTACGCGCTCGTCAAAACCAATTACCGTCCCGTTTGCGTCGTAGCGCTGGGTATAGACGTTGTTGTATAGGGGATTTTCCATTTCATCGTGAATAAATGACCTCCATGTCAATACATAGCCGCCATCCGGCAACGCGGCGCCACTCACGTTATCCTGATATCCAAACGTGCTGGCGTTGATTCGGGCGCTGTAGCTAACCCAGTTACCATTTGCATCATAGCGTTGCCCGGAAATATCATGATTATCGCCCCCGTTATAGCCTTCCCAACTTGTTACATACCCGCCATCCCTCAACCCGATTACGACTGGGGACATCTGGTTGTCCTGTGTTATGGCATTGACGCGGAACTCAGTATTTCCCATAGTTTCCAATGCCCAGCTTGTGCTGTCGAACTTCAGATTTTCGATGTCGGCAAGCACATCCATCTCATAGGTAATCCCTGCTGGTTTTCCTATTTGCAGGGTTCCGTCTGCGCCGATTCCGAAGAAATAGTCATTGGGTGCTCCTGAGAATTGCGCCGTGTCTGAGCCCAAACCACCATCCAACGTATCATTGCCTGCCCCACCGGTCAGGGTGTCGTTCCCTGATAGCCCCCGCAGCAGGTCATTTTCATCTCCGCCGGAAAGGCTGTCGTTACCCGCTGTGCCGGTGAACGTGGCCAAAAGGGCTTCGTAGCTTTGTTTGGCAATGTCGTTTAGCGGAATGTCGGTTTCGATTTGTCCAACGCTCTGCTCCAGCACCCAGTCTCCGCCCAAAAGGGCTGAGCCGGTCAGATCGTTGGAAGCCGCAATATCCGCTCCGGTGTACTGGCTGAGTTGTTCGATGAACGCCTGGCCGATTTCGCCTTGCGCCACTTCGCAACCGTAAAGCAGCAAGTCGCCGCTGTCGGTCAAGGCATTGCCGAGGATGGCCAGTTCGTCCTGGTATTGCGCCAGGTTGTCCTGATTCAGGCTGAGGCTGCCGAGGAGAAGCTGGCCGGAATCGCCGTGGGAATAGATGTGGATGGCGTCGTAAGGACTCTCCCCCACCCAACCCTCCCCCGAGGGGGGAGGGCTTTCCGCTCCCTCTCCTTCCGGGAGAGCGGTGTCTGCGGAGGAGGTCGAGGACAGATACGCCACGATCTGTTCCAGGCCATCCTGGTCGGGGTCGAGCAGGACGACTTCCACGTCGGAGCCGAAGCCGGCCAGCAGGATTTCCCAGTTGGCGAGGGAGGTGTCGAGGAAGACGAGTTCGCGGCGCGTGTCCATAAGCAGTCCCTCATTTGTATAAAGCAACTGGGCGGGATAGCCCGGTGTGAATCCAGGGACAGGGATGTTGCCCTGTCCACGCACCTTCCGTGGCCATGGATGCCGGCATTCCCTGCCGGCATGACGGCTAAGCTGAACTGCATCGATGCGGATGCCCGCCCGAAAAGCCCCAGGTGATTCGGCTATTGACTCATGCCAGGGCTTTGTGCATTTAAGCCCCGCATCGCCGCATCGGGCAATAGTCCTTTGGTACTAATTTCAATGGGTTGTAGGCGTATTCCTACATGGTTGGCTGCAATGCCGATCACACACCATGCGAAAGCAGGTAGCCCGGATGAAACGAAGTTGATTCCGCGACGATCCGTGCTCCGAACATCCCGGATTACGCGCTGCTTCATCCGGGCTACGCGGGCTGAGACTTTCACGTTAACGGTATTGGGCCGATTCCCCCGCCATGCGCCGGTAAAGATTTTCCAGGCTGGCGACGTAGGCGGGCGCATCGCACAAACCGGAGGTGCGCATTTCCTCGCGCAGGCGGGCGCGGCGCATGGCCAAGGCGGGCAGGTCGGCGGCCAGTTCCTTGGCAATGCGGACGTAGTCGTCCGGAGTTTCCGCGCCCCATTCGGGATGGTTCACGGTGTTCAACAGGCTGAGTCCCATGCGGGAGGGGAAGGCTTCTCCGGCCAGGGTCACGACCGGAACGCCCATCCACAGGGCGTCGCAACTGGTAGTGCCGCCGTTGTAGGGGAAGGTGTCCAGGGCGATGTCGATGCGGCCGTATTCGGCCAGGAATCGGTTGAGGGGCGTGACCGGCGGCAAAGGCAGAATGCGTTCCGGGGCGATGCCGCGTTGGGCGAATGACTGGCGCAGCCGCTCGCGGGTGGTTGCGTCCGCCAGGCTGCAGGCCATGAGCGTCAGCCGCGCGTCAGGCGCCGCCCGCAGGACGCGGGCCCACAGATCCAGGCAGGACGGCGAGATTTTGGGCAGGTTGTTGTAGCTGCCGAAGGTGACGAAGCCATTCCGCAAGGCAGGCAGCGGCGCGACTTCCGGCGTGCCGGGCTGCGGCCGATAGCAAAGAAAGCTGTGTTCCAGGCGCAGGACCTGTTCCGTGTACCCGGCCTCCGTGTGGGGCGGGACCACGTGGCGGTCGGCGATGAGGTAATTCATGGCGGGCAATCCGGTGGTGAAGGGATAGCCCAGAAACGCCGCCTGGATGGGAGCGGGTTTGCGCGCCAGGAGGTCCATGCGGTTGCCTGCGGTGTAGCCGGCGAGATCAATCAGGATGTCGATGCCGTCCGCCTGGATTTGCGCGGCGATGCGCTCGGCGCTCCCGCCGGAAAAATGCCGCCAGCGGTGTGCGAGGCGCTGGAGGCGCGCGGTCAGTGCGTCCGGGGCGCAGGGCAGGGCGTAGCAGGTGATGTGGACGTCGTCCGTCAGGTGCTGCTCCAGTATCGGTTCCAGAAAAAACCCCACCGGGTGGCTTCTGAGATCGGGCGAAAGATAGCCAACGCGGAGCTTGTCGCCTTGGCTTCGCGCCCGGTACGGCGCGGGGCAGGGCGGATGCTGGCGCGCGATGCCTTCCGCCAGTTGGCGGTGCAGGCGGCTGAGGCCGGCCAGATCGAAGCGGTCACTGTACAGGGAGGAAAACAGGCTGTTGCCGATAAAGGTGAGGTCATCCGGCTTTGCCTGGCGCGCCTGGGCGAGCAGTTCCTGTGCTTCATCCACCCGCGCCTGGTGCGCCAGGGCGAGAGCTTTCATGTTCAACAACTCGGCGTGTTGCGGATGTTCCGCCAAAACGGGCTCGATCCACGTCAGGGCTTCGTGAACGGCGCCGCGCTCGATCAACGTATGCGCCAGACTGGACACCACGTCCGCGTCGCGGGGCCGGATGCGCGCCGCTTGGTGCAGGCAGCGCAGGGAGTCCTCGGGACGTTTTCGCAACCGGTAAAAGGTCCCCAGATTGGTCCAGGCCACGGCATGGCATCCGTCCAGGGCGAGACAGCGCATCCAGGCGGCTTCCGCTTCCGCCCATTGGCCGGTGGCTTGCAGGGCCACGCCGATGGCATTGTGGATGTCCGCCTGATCCGGTTGCAGCGCCGCGACGCGCCGGTAAACCGCCAGCGCCGCTTCCGGATCGTCGCGGCTGAAGAGCAGATCGCCATAGGGCCTCAGCAGCCGGAGGTCGTTGGGTGCATGGCGCAGGGCTTCCCGATAATGCCGGAGGGCGGCTTCCCCGTCTCCGGCGATGGCGAGTGCCTGGGCCAGCTTGCCATGGGCGGGATACAGGGAGGGATCGAGGCGAAGCGCATTCTCGAAGCTTTCGATGGCCTCCCGCGCCAGACCCAGGCGCAATTGCAGGTTGCCCCGATTGAACCACAGTTCCGGCGTGACAGCCTGGACCGCTACGGCCTGCCGGTAAACGGCCAGGGCTTCTGCGTGCCGTCCCAGCCGGGCCAGCAAGGACGCCTGGTTGGCCAGGGCGCCGGCGTGGGTGGGTTGCTGCTCCAGGACTTTCGCATATTCCCGCAAGGCTTCTTCCAAGCGCCCTGTTTCATGGGCGGCCAGCGCGCGCTGCCAGTGTTGCGCCAGCAGTGTGTCCTTCGCAGGCTTGGCGGCCATGCCTTGTTTCAGCCGGGTTCTTCCACGCTCAGCACGCGGCGGATTTCATCGGTCTTGAAGCCCAAAGCCATGGGGCAGCGCACACCCGGCAGCGTGACCACGTCGTACAGTTCTTCCACCACGCCTTCCATGCGCAGCCAGTGCACGATGTCGCCGGTGCGCAAATCGATGACCATGACGCCGCAGCGCGGCTCCGCCTGATGGGATTTGAGCTTGTCATCCAGCGGCAGGCCGCTGAACGTCTTGTTGTGGCGGGGTTTGGACAGGCCCAGCACGGCAAAGTCGCCGTGAAACGCCAGGCCGCGCAGGTAGCCGGGACAAAAACACACCGGTTCGAAACGCCTGGCTTGAAAATCCACGGCGCCAAATTCCCCGGTGCCGGAATTCAGCAGCCAGAGCCTGCCGTTGTGCCAGCGGGGGGAGTGGGGCATGGAAAGTCCTTCCACAACGATTTCATTGCGGCTCACGTCCATCACGATGCCGCCGTCGGCGCGGCGGTCGCGCCAGCCGTCGGCCACGTCGGATGGGCTGACGGCGGTCACGTAAGCGGGGCGGCCATCCCGCATGGCCAGCCCGTTGAGATGGCAGCGGTCTTCCGCCGCCAGCCGGCTGATAAACCGGGGACGCCACAGCGGCCTGAAGCTGTGGGTTTCCGAAAGGGTGGCCAGGCAACCGAACAGGGTGTTGACGAACACCAGCTTACCGTCGGCATCCACCGCCATGTCGTGAATATCCAGGTCCCCGGTGGTGTAACCCACTTGCGGCACGTACAGGCGGTCGTAGCCGTCCTGCTGCTGTCCGGGCTCGAAGAGGTTCTCGAAGCGCCAGACCTGATACAGGCTGCTCAGATACAGGCCGTTCGCGGTCGTGCACAGGCCCATGCATCGGTTGAAAGTGCGCTCGAAGACCGAAAGCTCGCCGTTGGGCTTGAGCCCGATGAAAAACAGCTTGCCGACCTGGTAGGTGCTCAGCGCGAGGGAGAGACGCTGTTCCGCCATCCAGGCCAGCATCTGGCGGGAGGTGGTGATTTCCAGGGATGGGGACGCGTTTTGAATTTCCATAAATGTCGTTGGTTTTCCGGCTGTAAACGGGGGTTGGGGAAATTGTAGGTTGGGTTAGGCGTCCTCGCCGTAACCCAACATTCCGGCTTTGCACATGGGCCATGAACCATGTCCCTTTAGAGGGATTATGCCGGCTCCCGCTCACCCCACCCATATATCCTGAGCGGTGAGCTCCGGCGCGCCATCCAGAATGGCGATGAGCTGCGGAGCGGCCCGGCCGGAACCATCGGCATCGTAGTAAAGGGAGCCGATTTCCTGAGTGGTGTCGTGGACATACAGGATGCGGTCGTCGGCTTCGTAGCTGTTCCTGGAGGGAAGGGTTCCCTCGAAGACGTGGAAGCGCGGATCGTTTTCGTCGAATGCCACCGGGTTCGCGTTGCCCGTGCCCAGCGCCTTGAAGAAGGCATCGTCCAGCACGATGTGGTCTTGTTCGAGCGGATTGAAGTCGAGAATGCGATCGGCCTGGTATTTTCCGGCCGTGGTGTTGAACAGGAAGGTATCTGCGCCCAACCCGCCCGCCAGCGTGTCCTGGCCCAGACCGCCGGCGAGGGTGTCGTTGCCGTCCTGTCCATCCAGGCGGTTGGCCTGGCGGCTGCCGGTCAGCAGATCGTCCAGGCTGCTTCCGGAGAGGTTTTCGATGCTGCGCAGCGTGTCGGTGCCGGCCAGCCCCGTCTGCTGCGCCCGGCTGGTGGCCAGGCTGACCGTCACCCCCGCCGTGGCGTTCTGGTCCGGATTCACGCTGTCCCCGTAGTCCGCCGTGTCCTTGCCGGCGCCGCCCTTCAGGAGGTCGTTGCCACCCCCGCCTTGCAGGGTGTCGTCGCCGAGCCAGCCGTCCAGGATGTTTTTCCCGTCGTCGCCCGCGAGCCAGTCGTTCCCCGCGCCGCCGACGATGTGTTCGACCGCGACCAGCGTGTCCTGGCCGATCTCCGCCCCTTGCGCCACGCCCTGTTCCAGGGAAACCGTTACGGCCGCCGTGGCGCTGGAATACTTCACCGTGTCGCTTCCCGCGCCGCCGTTGTAAAAGTCGTCCCCGCCGCCGCTGCCGCCGACGAGCAGGTCGTTGCCGTCGCCGGCGAACAGGGCATTGTCCCCGCCGTCCCCGGTCAGCACGTCGCCGAAGGCGCTGCCCACCAGGTTCTCGAATTCCAGCAGCACGTCCACGCCCGCGCCGCCGGTATTCTGGGCGTTTCCTTGCAAGTGCAGGCTGACATTCACCGCTTTTTTGGCGAAGGCGTAGGACACCGTGTCCACCCCGCCGCCGCCTTCCAGTCGGTTGTTGGCGGCGTTGCCCGCCAGGGTGTCGTCGAAGGCGCTGCCCCTCAGATTCTCGATGCCGTGCAGGCTGTCGGTGCCCGCGCCGCCTGTGTCCTGTGGCCGGCTGATGGCCAGGCTGACGGTCACCCCGCTCGCGCTGCGGGCATAGTCCGCCGTGTCCACGCCCACGCCGCCGGAGAGGGTGTCGTCGCCCAGGCCGCCTTCCAGGGTGTCCGCGCCGCCGCCGCCCGTGAGCAGGTTGTCCCCGGAATTGCCGGACATCCGGTTGTCCAGATCGTTGCCCGTGCCCCGGAGATTGCCGGTGCCGACCAGGATGAGGTTTTCCAGATTGAGGCCCAGCCGGTAGTCGATGCCGGATACGACCGTGTCGATACCTTCGCCGGGGCCTTCGATGACCACGTCCCTGGGGTCATCGACCACGTAAATGTCGTTGCCCAGTCCGCCCACCAGAGTGTCGTTGCCCGCGCCGCCGTTCAGGAGGTCGTTGCCCGCGCCGCCCGTCAGGCTGTCGTCGCCTTTGCCGCCGGTCAGGTTGTCGTCGCCGGAGCCGCCCGTCAGAGTGTCGTTGCCCGCGCCGCCGGTCAGCGTGTCGTTGTCGGGGCTGTCCATGAGGGGGTTGATACGCAGCAGGGCCGCGCCCTGGGTGCGCACGTAGTAGCCATCCACCATGCCGAGCGGCGTCCAGCCGTTGTCCAGGTACACCGCATCCCCGGTGTTGCCCTCCACGGTCAGGGTGTTGCTGGTGTCGGACAGGTTGAGCAGGTCCAGGGCGGTGAGTTGCAGCCTGTTGTCGCCGCTGCCGGTCAGGTCGATGGCTTCGATGTTCTCGATGCGTCCGCGCAGCGCGGCAAGATCGAGCGTCAGGCCGGAACCGGACAGGGCCAGGGTATCCACCCCGCTGCCGCCGTCCACCTGCTGGAAGGACAGATCGGGCGCCACGATGCGGTCATGGCCTTCGCCGCCCGAAAACACGTCCGCACCGCCGCCGCCGATGACGGTGTCGTTGCCGCCGCCGGCCACGAAGCGCTCTGCTGCCGGGGTGCCGGTCAGCACGTCCGGCCCGCTGGTGCCCAGATAGGTCACGGAGCCGGTGAAATCGCCGCCGAACACCACGTAGGAGGCGCCGGAAGCGCTGCCGTTGGGTTCGGCCCCGGGCGCCCCGACAATCAGGTCGTCGAAGCCATCGCCGTTGACATCCCCGGCGGCGGAAACCGAATGACCGCTAGCGTCACCCATCGCCACGCCGGAGAGCTTGAAGCCGTTGGTCCCGTCCAGGCTGGAAAGATTCAGGTTGGCGGCAAAGCCGTTGGCCTTGCCGAACACCACGTAGGACGCGCCGGAAAAACTGCCATGGGGATCGGCACTATGCGCCCCGACGATCAGGTCGTCGAAGCCATCGCCGTTTACGTCCCCGGCAGCGGAAACCGAATAGCCGCTCTGGTCATACGTCGCCACGCCGGAGAGCTTGAAGCCGTTGGCGCCGTTCAGACTGGAAAGATCGAGATTGGGGGCAAAGCCGCCAGAGGTGCCAAACACCACGAAGGACGCGCCGGATTCGCTGCCGTTGGGATCGGCCTCATACGCCCCGACGATCAGATCGTCGAAGCCGTCGCCGTTCACGTCCCCGGCGGAAGAGACCGAGATGCCGCTGTGGTCACCCGCCGCCACGCCGGAGAGCCGGAAGCCGTTGGAACCGTCCAGGCTGGAAAGGTCGAGGCTGGGCGCGAAGCCAGATTTGCCGAACACCACGTAGGAAGCGCCTTCGAGGAAATTGCCGTTGGGGTCGGCATGAGGCGCCCCGACGATCAGGTCATCGAAACCGTCGCCGTTCATGTCCCCGGCGGAGGAGACCGAGGAGCCGCTCCAGTCACCTGCCGCCACGCCGGAGAGCCGGAAGCCGTTGGTTCCGTCCAGACCGGAGAGGTCGAGGTTGGCGCCGAAGCCCGTGCTCTTCCCGAACACCACGTAAGAGGCGCCCGAGTAGCCGCCGTTGGCCGCAAACGCCCCAACGATCAGATCGTCGAAGCCATCGCCGTTCACATCCCCGGCGGCGGAAACCGAGTCGCCGCTCCGATCGCCCGCCGCTTCGCCGGAGAGCTTGAAACCGTTGTTGCCGTTAATCGCCGATAGGTCCAGATTGGCGGCAAAGCCGCCGGATTTTCCGAACACCACGTAGGAGGCGCCAGAACGGTCGCCGTTGGGATCGGCTAGGTACGCTCCGACGATCAGATCGCCGAAGCCATCCCCATTCACATCCCCGGCGGCACTGACCGAGGAGCCGCTGTAGTCATACGCCGCCGCGCCGGAGATCTGGAAGCCGTTGGCGCCGTTGAGGCTAGAGAAGTTCAGGTTGGCGGCAAAGCCATTGGATGCGCCAAACACCACATAGGAGACACCGGCGTCATAGCTGCCGTTGGGATCGGCCCGATATGCCCCGATGACGAGATCGCCGAAGCCATCGCCGTTCACATCCCCGGCGGCGGAAACCGACCAGCCACTCCAGTCACCCGCCGCTGCGCCGGAGAGCTTGAAGCCGTTGCTGCCGTCCAGACTGGACAGGTCGATGTTGATTGGACTGACCGTCACGCCATTGGCTACCTGGAGCGTCGCCTGCCCCTGGGTGTAGGCGGTGTAGCCGCCGGCGGTGGCACCCCGCGTCCAGATGCCATCGGTCACCACCCTGTCACCCGCGTTGCCGTCCACCCTTAGCGTGTTGCTGGACCCGGACAGATTCAGCACGTCCCGCGTGGTCGCGGTTAGTGAGTTGTTGCCCGTACCGGTCATGTCGACGGCTTCGACGTTCTCAATCTTGCCGCGCAGTGCCGCCAGATCGAGACTCAAGCCTGAACCGGCCAGCGCCAGGGTATCCACTCCGCTGCCGCCGTCCACGCGCTGGAAGGACAGGTCGGCGACCGTGATGCGGTCGTGGCCTTCGCCACCATAAAACACGTCCGTCCCGCCGCCGCCGATCAAGGTGTCGTCGCCGTTTCCGGCCACAAAGTGCTCTTCCCCCGCCGAGCCGGTCAAGGTCTCGCCCGCGCCGCTGCCGAGATGCGTGACGGAAGCAGTGAAGTCGGAGCCGAATATGACGTAGGAGGCACCGGAATTGGTACCGTTGGGATCGGCCCCCGATGCCCCGACGATGAGATCGTCGAAGCCGTCCCCGTTCACATCCCCCGCAGCGCCGACCGGCCCGCCGCTCCGGTCATACGCCGCGACGCCGGAGAGCCGGAATCCGTTCGTGCCATCCAAGTTGGAGAGGTCGAGATTGGCGGAAAAGCCCGTGGCTTTCCCGAATACCACGTAGGAGGCACCGGAGTAATTGCCGTTGGGATCGGCCCGATATGCTCCGACAATCAGATCGTCAAAGCCGTCGCCGTTCACATCTCCGGCGGAAGAGACCGACCAGCCGCTCCAGTCACCCGCCGCCACGCCGGAGAGCTTGAAGCCATTGCTGCCGTCCAGGCTGGAAAGATTCAGGTTGGACGCAAAGCCACCGGATTGGCCAAATACCACGTAGGACGCGCCGGATACGTTGCCGTTGGGATCGGCGAAATGCGCGCCGACGAGGAGGTCGCCGAAGCCGTCGCCGTTCACATCCCCGGCGGAACTTACCGAATAGCCGCTCCCGTCATACGCCGCCACGCCGGAGAGCTTGAAGCCGTTGCTCCCATCCAGAGTGGAAAGGTTCAGATTGGACGCGAAGCCGGAGGATTTGCCGAACACCACGTAGGAGGCGCCGGAATCGATGCCGTTGGGATTGGCATGGAACGCCCCGACGACAAGATCGTCGAAGCCGTCGCCGTTCACATCCCCGGCGGAAGAGACCGAGCCGCCGCTGTAGTCACCCGCCGCCACGCCGGAGAGCCGGAAGCCGTTGGTCCCGTTCAGGCTGGAGAGGTCAAGATTGGCGGCGAAGCCCGTGCTCTTGCCAAATACCACGTAGGACGCGCCGGATTGGTTGCCGTTGGGGTCGGCCCAGCCCGCCCCGACGATCAGATCGTCAAAGCCATCGCCGTTCACATCCCCTGCGGAACTGACCGACCAGCCACTGATGTCATCCGCCGCCACGCCGGAGAGCTTAAAGCCGTTGCTCCCATCCAGAGTGGAAAGGTTCAGATTGGACGCGAAGCCGGAGGATTTGCCGAACACCACGTAGGAGGCGCCGGAATAGCTGCCGTTGGGATCGGCCCGGAACGCCCCAACGACAAGATCGTCGAAGCCGTCGCCGTTCACATCTCCGGCGGAACTCACGGAATGGCCACTGAAGTCAGCCGCCGCTACACCGGAAAGTCGGAAGCCGTTGGTCCCGTCCAGGCTGGAGAGGTCTACATTGGCCGTAAAGCCCGTGCTTTTCCCGAACACCACGTAGCTGGCGCCGGACTGGCTGCCATTGGGATCGGCCTCTTCCGCCCCGACGACAAGATCGTCGAAGCCGTCGCCGTTCACGTCCCCGGCAGCGCTGACCGATAAGCCGCTATTGTCACCCGCCGCCACGCCCGAGAGCTTGAAACCGTTGCTGCCGTCCAGGCTGGACAGATCGATGTTGGCCGGGCCCAGGGTGGCGGCGTATGCGGCCTTCGTTTCGTCACTCAAGGCGTTGGCGGTTTCGATTTGTCCCGTCTGGCTTTCCAGTTGCCAGTCGCCGCCCAGCAAGGCCGAGCCGGTCAAATCCGTGGACGCGGCCACGTCGGCTTGCGTGTACTGGCTGAGTGCTTCGATAAAGCTCTGACCGGTTTCGCCTTCCGCCACGTTGCAGCCGTAAAGGAGCAGATCGCCGGTATCGGTGAGGGCGTTGCCGAGGATGGCCAGTTCGGATTGGTACTGGCTCAGGTTGTCCTGGGTCAGGAGGAGGTTGCCGAGGAGAAGCTGGCCGGCATCGCCATGGGAATAGATGTGGATGGCGTCGTAAGGACGCTCCCCCACCCAACCCTCCCCCGAGGGGGGAGGGCTTTCCGCTCCCTCTCCCTCCGGGAGAAGGCTGGGGTGAGGGGAGGACAGATACGCCGCGATCTGTTCCAGGCCATCCTGGTTGGGATCGAGCAGGACGACTTCCACGTCGGGGCCGAAACCGGCCAGGAGGATTTCCCAGTTGGCCAGGGAGGTGTCGAGGAAGACGAGTTCGCGGCGTGTGTCCATGAGCAATTCCCCAATTGCAAAAAAGAGCCAGGGCGGATGCGGACCTCCACCCGTAAAGCCCTAGGTTGTTTGGCTATTGATTCATGCCAGGGCTTTGCGCATTTAAGCCCCGCATGGCCGCATCGGGCAATAGTCCTTTGGTACTAATTTCAAAGGGTTGTAGGCATATTCCTACATGGTTGCGCGGCAATGCCGATTGCACAGCATGCGAAAGCGCGTCGGCGTGTCATACCCCAAATGAAGTAGGTAGCCCGGATGAAATGCAGTGGAATCCGGGGTGATCGGTGCTCCGAACCTCCCGGATTACGCGTTGCTTCATCCGGGCTACGCGGGCTGAGGATTGTTTCCAATCGGGATCGATAACCTTGTCGAGCCGAGAAAAGGCCTATCAGATTCCGCAGTCGCTCGAACTGGGGGAAAGGAAAACGGTGTCCAGGTCGTCGTCGGGCGAGAGGGGCGCGCGGCCACGCGCCGCCGTCGTGAACGTGCTGCCGCTGGTATGGGACGCGCAATCGTCCTGCAACAGGTTGCTGGCGTCCAGCAGGCTGGAAGGGAGGGCGGCGATGCTCTGGGCGATGTTCTGGTCCATGGAATTGACCGTCACCGTGCCTTGCAGGCCGAATTGGGAGGACGCGTTGATGATGCTGTTCATCGACTGGATGAGGAACTGGGTGGTGATGAAGATGTTGCCGCCCGCGCCCTGCAGGGCATTGGCGGTGATCTGGCTGTTGTTCAACACCACGAAGACCGGATCGATGGCGATGTCGCCGCCGTTGCCCAGTCCGGACGCCGCCGAGGTGGTGATGAAGCTGTCCAGAAGATAGACGAGAAAGCCCGCCTGGATGTCGATGTTTCCCGCGTCGCCCTGCAAAGTTTCCAGGGTGATGCCGCTGCCGTGGGTGAGGCGCACGGTGTCGGCGCCGCGAATATTGATGGATCCGGATTCGCCGCTGCCGGCGTTGATGGCGGTGATGAGTGAACCGTTGTCCAGGTCGAGCAGCCCTTTTTCGCCGAGGAGGGTCAGGTTGATGTTGCCGCCCTTGGCGGAGGTTTCCGAGGCGGCATCGATTTGCGCGCCATCGCGTAGGAAGATGCGTCGCGCGGCGATGTCGAGGTTGCTGGCTTGGCCGGTCGATCCCTTCGCGACGGCCGCGTGGATGCCGGTGGGGACAATGCCGCCATTCCATTGCGCATAGCCGGTCAGCAAGATGTCGTCGGCGCGGATATCGATGTGGCCCGCGTTGCCTGCCCCCCACGTGGTTGCGGCAATTTGGGCGCCACCCGAAAGGCGTATCGAGTCCGCATCGATGTCGATGTTGCCGCCGTCTCCGGTGGAGCCGGATTCGGCATTGGCGAAGATGCCGCTGCTTACAGGCGTGGAAGAAACGACTGAAAAACCCCAGGATTGGAGCACGCCTGTTTGTAAATCGATATGACCGCCCCGTCCACTTCCGCGCGTGGAGCTTTGGATTTGCGCATTGTCGCTGATGGTAACGGAGCGCTCCGCGACGATATCCAGAAGACCGCCGTCACCGCTTGCGCCGGGTCCAACCACCGAATCGATGTGCGAACCGTTCCGGACCAGCAGGTCGCCCGTGCGGATGCGCAAGGTTCCCGCATCTCCTTCGTCATAAGCGTTAACGGTAATTTTTGAATCCTGGTCCAGTTCGATCCGATCCGCCGTCATGTCGATTGTTCCGCCCGCTACGTTGGTCTTTGTGCTGACGGATGCGGAGGAGCGTTTCATCAGGATTGCGCCGGCTTGCAACTGGATGGCTCCAGGTTTGCGAGTGGCTTCAGGTTCTTCATCCGGGACGATGGTGGGCGCCGAAAGCGAGGTGTCGAACATTTCGATGCGCCCACCCGCCAGGCCGGGCGCCAAAGGCGTGCCGGCATCCGTGGGCACTTCTCCCTTGCCGCTGACGGCGACCAGGCGGATGTTGCCGTTTTTCGCCTCGATTTCCGGGCCTTTTTTTGTTGCATCATCGCCCAGGGTGATATCGCCACCCACCAGGCTGAAGGATTGTCCGCTGGGGACTCGCAGGTCGGGAAACGCGTCGCTCTCGGTCTTGACGACAATGTCCGCCGGCGCATCGAGAAAGCCGAAGGCGCTGGGTACGGCGGTCATCAGAACCGCCTCTGCGGTGGTCGTGGCCGCGTCGAACGTCTTGCCGTCCAATTTTACGTAATCCGCCGTGCTGGCATGGAAAGAACCGCCGACTTCAAGTTTGGCGTTGGGACCGAAGATCATTCCCGCCGGATTGATGAGGTAAAGATTGGCGGCACCCGTGGAGCGGATCGTGCCGTCGATGTTGGACGGATCGCCGCCGGTGACGCGCCCGATGACGTTGGATACGTTCACCGGATTCTGAAAGGTCGCACTTTGCGGGTCAGTCAGCGAGAACTTGCCGAAGCTGTGGAACAGATTGGAGCCGGCCTGCGTGCCACCCGTGATGTTGTAAGTCGTGCCCGCAACAGGCGGCGTGTTGATCAATGTGCCCAAGCCGCTGGGGGTCACATCCGCGAAGACCGGTGTTACCATCAAGGCGAGGATTGATAAGGGGAGCGCGCTCCGAAACAATGCTTCGCTCTTTCGATCCGGTGTTTTTCTTTTCATGGCGAACCTTGCCGCACAACACGCCCGCAAGGATAGGACAAATCCCGGTTTCATGGATACTTTGCCGCAAAACCTGATCTGGCATCGCGCCGGGGTAACCCGTGAACAGCGGGAAAAACTCAATGGCCACCGGGGCGCGATCCTCTGGTTTACCGGCCTTTCCGGGGCGGGCAAATCCACCTTGGCCCATGCCACGGAGGAGTTTCTGCACGAACGGGGCTGTCGGACGTTCGTCCTCGATGGCGACAATGTGCGCCATGGATTGTGTTCCGATCTGGGTTTTTCGGAGCAGGACCGGGCGGAAAACATCCGCCGGATCGGCGAAATGGCCGCTTTGTTTCTCGAAGCGGGGCTGATCGTGCTAGCCGCCTTCATTTCCCCCGCGCGAAATCACCGCACATTGGCGCGTTCCCTGGCCGGGAAGGGGGATTTTCTGGAAATTTTCTGTCGCTGCCCCATACAGGTTTGCGAGGAGCGGGACGTCAAGGGCTTGTACCAGCGAGCCAGAAAGGGGGAAATCGGAGAATTCACGGGCGTTTCCGCGCCCTACGAAGCACCGGAAAATGCGGATCTGGTGATAGACACCCACCGGCTGTCCATTGACGATGCCGTGCGCCTGATCGCAGGAGAACTGAAAAATCGCGGCATCACCACTATCGATGTATGAAATGCAGCACCTGAAACATGCGGCATGCTCCTGGTCGCGCGGCGTCTGGAGTAAACATGGAGAGAAGATCGCCAAGGCGTTCCCGGCGGCGCTGGCGGTGTTCGCCCTGAGCGGCTACGGCAGCCGGTTCAGCACGCCCCTGAACATGCAGTGGTTCGGAATTGCGACGCTGATGGCTTTCCTGATGGTGAAAGCCGCTCGGGAGATGTATGAGAGCCGGCAGGCGCCCATCGGCTACCTCGATGTCGCGGCGCTGCTGTTTCTCGGCTACAGCGCAATTTCCCTCTCCTGGAGCGAGGACGCGGGAACGGGGATCATATTCCTCGTCAAGGCCGCGATGCTGTATGCAATTTTTTACGTTCTGCATCATTACGCCGACTCCAGATTGCTGGAGTCGCTGCGCTGGGGCGTCCTGGTTTCCGTGCTGGTCGCCGTGGGCCGCGAGGTAGCGGGCGGGCCGGTGTGGAGCGGCTTCCACAATGAGAATTTCGTTACCGAATATCTGCTGCATTCGTTTCCTTTCGTATTGTTGATTTTCGCGACCGGTGGGCGCGGCCTGCGATGGGCCCTGGCGGCTTTGACGCTTTGGCTGTTGCACTACTTCATCGTGCGCAACGGAAGCAAGATCGAATTTGCCGTTTTTTCCGGGTTGATCGCCCTGTACGTCTTTGTGCGGCTTTGTTCCTTGCCGTCGAATTTGGCGGGACGCGGGCTGGTTGGATCGGTGCTGGTCGGGCTGGGATGTCTCGCGGTCTATTCGTTTTGGGAGCCGTTCTGGTCGTCGGACTTCGGGAGTTCCTTCAAGGACCGGGCCGGCATGTATGTGGCGGCCTTGTCGATGATTAAGAGTGCGCCCCTCTTGGGGGTCGGTGCGGGGGGATTCCGCGGTTTATATCCGCTGTACCACGAGGATTATTTTCAGTATTTCAACTTTCTGAGCGCCACCAATCTCAGCAAGCTGACGGTAACAGGGGAAGCGCATAACGACTACCTGGAGTTCCTGGCGTCGTTCGGTCTGGTTGGATTGCTGTTCGTGATGGTTTCGGCTTATTTGTGCCGACGCATCTGGAAATCTGGGATGGAAGCCGATGCGGGGTTGCTGGTCGTGGGAGTCGCCGCTTTGAACGCCTTGGTGGAGTTTCCGCTACAGAACCCTGCAACCTCGTTCCTGTTCGTCTTGGGACTTGCGCATGGAACGAGCGGGCGCGCGCCCGACAGGGTGGTCCGGCTCCGCGCTCGATGGACCCCGTTGATGCCGGCAGTTTTGGCTCTTGTTTTGCTTACGCTTACCGCTGTCGGGGCGTACCGGTATTATTGGTTTGAGGTATACGACCGCCTGAGCAGGCATTATTTTGGCGCCGACGGACGAACGGCTTTCTTATACATGGAAATGGCCCATCGTTACAATCCATGGGACTGGATGACAACCGTGAGCTTGTATGAGGCATTGGTTAACTGGCGGGAAAACGGATATAGCCCGTCGCCAGGCAGGGACGTGGTGGAGGGAGTCTACCAAGCCGTGGCGCACAGTGGTGCCAAACATGTTCCGCTCGTGGTTTACGGACGGATTCAGATGCTTCTTAACGACGGCCGCTACGTTACGCATAGCGACGAGATCAAGACGTTGTTCGACTCGCTGTTTCGCTCGTCGAAGCACTTGGCCGATACCTGGATTCTGTATGGTTACTACAATGCTCTTATGGGCAACACGATGTTGGCAAGGCAATCGCTGCACAAGGCGCGTTCTTTCCAGTTGACGCCGAATCAGTTGCTCAGCGTTGGCGGCGTGGAATCCCTCCTGGAAGCGGGGATGCACGGAAGCGACGGGCGGTAATGTCCCCCGCTTTTCGACCTTACTGCTGATCGCGCAGGAATTCCTTGATATTTTTCTGGATATCCTGCGGCACACGCGGAGATTTCGCCTTTTTTTTAAGCCCGGAGAAAATCTTCTTGGCTTGGACGGAGCCGCTCTCAAGTTTTTGATACTGATTCTGCAGCGTATTCAGCGCGTTGAGGTGGACGTCCTCGTTCGGGTCTTCGAGCGCTTTCAGCAGGGCTTGCACCGAGTTTTCCCGAAGCGTGTCGAAGAAATCCAGGCTTTGCGCTGCCGCAGCGCGTACTTCCGGGGCCAAGTCGTCGCGCAACGCCGCAACCAGGCGCTCTTCCGCTTCCGGTGTGGGATAGGCCGACAGTTGTTCCGCGCCGGCGGCGCGCTGTTCGGTGTCGGCATCTTGCAACCATGCCATCGCAGTTTCCACTTGTTCTTGATCTAACCGCTTTTCTTCCTCCAGTTCTTCGGCGGTCGGATCGCGGTTAGCCATAGCCGCGCCTCTTTCCATGATCATGGTCATATCGATCGGCGGTGGAGTCAGACGAGGGGGGGTCTTTTCTGGAACGATATTCTTCGTACCCCTGGTGTAAGTTGTGGCCCACAAGCTTGCGGCACTAACCAAGACGATAACTAGACCGACGAGAAATCGTTTTTGGTTTTTCCTGGGGGATTTATGGTTATTCATTGCAAGGCATGAAAAGGTATTGTGCGATAAATACTAAGGTGACGCGGTACTAAAAAGAAAGGGCGCTAAGCGCCCTTTCTCTAGGTGTTTCCCGAAAACTTGGGGCGACGGATTGCCAATGCTTTTGGCGGGTACCCCCTACGACATGGTTACTTAAGGAGCTATGAGCAAGATTCCGTTAGCCGGTATTGCTATCGGGTCTCCGGACACGTCGGTGATTGACCCGACACAAGTGGCATGGGACCACGTATCTTTCCAATAGGCATTGGATACCGATGCGGAGCTGTCGACGAGAATCATTTCGTCGCCATATTTCGCGCCGGAAACCATGCCACCAGGCAGAACGTTCCCATCTTTGTCGATGTTATACGTCGTAATGCCAGTGCCTAGACCCGATCCAACTGGTTGACCGAGACCTGCACCGAGGGCGGGTCCATTTTCAAGCGGATGCATGCTTAAGGCCGCGCGTACCCGCCAAGCGTAAGCATGATCGCGGCAAGCGGTGTCGCCGGAAACGCCGATGGCGCCGATTTTTGCTGTGCCACCTTCATACAAGGCTAAGCCGCCGCCGAAGACGTTCACGCCGCCAATGCGCTTGTTCTTGAGGAAATCCGCATTGGTCCCGTTGCTGGTGGGGCTGCCGCCATAAGCGCGGCTCGCATCCACCGGGTTGCTGTGCTGTAAGCCATACAGATCATGACCGTCCTGGTTGGTTCTGAAAAGATTGGCGGTCGAGATGGCATAGCCGTCCAGGCTGAATGCGTTGGCGGTGTTGGCCTTTTGCGCGGAAATGACCCGGCTGCCCAGCCATTCGCTATTGCCTGCGGCTGCTCCGGAAGGTCCACTGGTAACCACATGGCACACCTTGCCGGTTTCGTCCACCATGGTGACCCACATCTTCAGATCGGCGGGATCTTGGTATCCGCCGGTTTGAGCCAAGTCCGCCGCATTTACCGCCGCTTCAAGTTGGGCGCGAGTCACGTCGCCGCACGCCGCCATCGCACCCTGCGCCATCGCCAAGCTCACGGCGCCAGCCAGACCCATCATCAGTTTGTTCTTCATCTCTCGGTACTCCTTCATTGGATTCGGATTGATTCGATTATTCGTCAATAGCCCGGACCTGCGACTATCCTTCTCGATATTAACCCAACGTTGCCTGTATGCAAGTCGGGAATTTCCTACAAGACAAGTCGTTCATTGACGGACATTTTTGAGGAAGTCAGCCTTCCAGCTTGCGGTACTTGATGCGGTGCGGCGTATCCGCGTCCAGCCCCAGGCGCTTTCTCCTGTCGGCCTCGTAGTCGGCGTAGTTGCCTTCGAACCACACCACGCTGGATTCGCTTTCGAAGGCGAGGATGTGGGTGGCGATGCGGTCCAGGAACCAGCGGTCATGACGCTCCTTTGCGGGGCATCTGGGCTAAGTTGGCTCGCAATCCATCCGGTCGTATCACCTTCTACGAAATCAACCCGCTTTACTCCACTCTCACCAGATCACCGTTACGCCATAGGCGGCAAAATGGCTATCAAGGCTAACCAGCGCCAAATTTTCAGAGTGTGCCTGGGCAATCAGCAGACGGTCGAAAGGGTCGCGATGATGAAACGCCAAGCGCCGTACGACGGCCAAGTGGTGTGCTTCGATAGACAGGAGGGATAAACCGCTGGCTTCGATCGAGGACGGAAAGAGTTCCTCGAATTCACCAGGAAGAGACAGCTTGTCGAGGGAGACCTTGATGGCGATTTCCCAAAGCGACGCCATGCTCACAAACGCTTGCTGCCCCGCCGACTCGACGACCTCGGTTACTCGCGGAGGCAACCTTTCCGGTTCCCGCAGGAACCATAGCAAGGTGTGCGTATCCAGTAACAATCTCATTCCATGTAATCCCTGAAGTCTTCCAGGGGTTTGTCAAAGTCGGCCGACATCCAGAATTTTCCCGGTTTGTTTTTCCACAGGCCGGCTTTGGCTTTTCCGTCGCCGGTGGTTGTGGCGGGCGAAATGTCGTTGGCATCGGTCAAGACCAGCAACATATGCCGTCGTTCCCCCGTCTTCAACCAGTCTGGAAGAGGCGACAGCAGTTTCAGGCTGCCGTCGGCGTTGATTTCGGCGTCAGTTTCCAGTGTTTTCATGTGGGAGCCCGTATCGCTCTATATTTGTCCAGTTCGTACTGCAATTGTGCGAATTTAGTCTTGGTGTCAGTGTTCCAGCTTCCGATACTTGATCCGATGCGGCGTATCGGCGTCCAGCCCCAGGCGCTTCTTGCGGTCGGCCTCGTAGTCGGCGTAGTTGCCTTCGAACCACTCCACGCTGGATTCGCCCTCGAAGGCGAGGATGTGGGTGGCGATGCGGTCCAGGAACCAGCGGTCATGGGAAATGACCACGGCGCAGCCGGGGAAGTCGAGCAGGGCTTCTTCCAGGGCGCGCAGGGTTTCCACGTCCAGGTCGTTGGTGGGTTCGTCGAGCAAAAGGAGGTTGCCGCCGGCCTTGAGCAGTTTGGCCAGGTGCACCCGGTTGCGCTCGCCGCCGGACAGATCGCCGATGCGCTTCTGCTGGTCGGAGCCCTTAAAGTTGAAACGTCCGCAGTAGGCGCGCGACGGGGTCTGGTAAGTGCCGACGGTGATGAGGTCCAGCCCGTCGGAGATTTCCTCCCACACGGTTTTCTTGTCGTCCATGGCGTCGCGGAACTGCTCCACGTAGGCCAGTTGCACGCTGGGGCCGACGCGGATGGCGCCCGCGTCCGGAGTTTCCACGCCGGCGATCATGCGGAACAGGGTGGTCTTGCCGGCGCCGTTGGGGCCGATGACGCCGACGATGCCGCCCTTGGGCAGGTTGAAGCTCAGGTTTCCGATGAGCAGGCGCTCGCCGAAGCCCTTGCTCACGCCGTTGAATTCGACCACGTGGTCGCCCAGGCGCGGCCCCGGCGGGATGTAGATTTCCTTGGTTTCGTTGCGCGTGACGTTTTCCTGCGCCGACAGTTCGTCAAAGCGCGCCAGGCGCGATTTGGACTTGGCGTGGCGGCCCTTGGGGTTGGCGCGCACCCATTCCAGTTCGGCCTTCATGGCTTTCTGGCGGGCGGATTCCTGTTTTTCCTCGATCTCCAGGCGCTTTTCCTTCTGTTCCAGCCAGGAAGAGTAGTTGCCTTCCCAGGGAATGCCGTGGCCGCGGTCCAGTTCCAGAATCCAGCCGGCGACGTTGTCGAGGAAGTAACGGTCGTGGGTGACGGCGATGACGGTGCCGGGGAAGTCGTGCAGGAAGCGCTCCAGCCAGGCGACGGATTCGGCGTCCAGGTGGTTGGTGGGCTCGTCCAGGAGCAGCATGTCGGGATTGGACAGCAGCAGGCGGCACAGGGCCACGCGGCGCTTCTCGCCGCCGGACAGTTTGGTCACGTCCGCGTCCCAGTCGGGCAGGCGCAGGGCGTCGGCGGCGATGTCCAGTTTGCGGTCCAGTTCGTGGCCGCCGCTGGCCTGGATGAAGGCTTCCAGTTCCGCCTGTTTGGTGGCGATGGCGTCGAAGTCCGCGTCCGGATCGGCATAAGCGGCGTATACCGCGTCCAGTTCGGCCAGCTTGTCCTTGACGATCTGCACCGCCTCTTCGACGTTGCCGCGCACCGTCTTGGCCGGGTCGAGCTGCGGTTCCTGCGACAGAAAGCCGATGCGGATGCCGGGCTGGGGACGGGCCTCGCCGTTAATGTCCGTGTCGAGACCCGCCATGATGCGCAGCAGGGTGGATTTGCCGGAGCCGTTCAGGCCCAGCACGCCGATCTTGGCGCCGGGGAAGAAGGAGAGGGAAATGTCGCGGAGGATTTCGCGTTTCGGGGGAACGATCTTGCTCACCCGGTTCATGGTGTAGATGTATTGGGCCATCGCCTTGTCGGTCGTAATAAAGGAAAACCGTTTTATTATTTCATGTTCGCGCCAAACGTGGCGGGAGCGGCTTGATTGGCTGGCTTGCGGCTGGGTTTTTTGGCACACTACAAAGAGAGGAAATGGCGACGATTACGTTCGACACACAGGTGGCCGCGAAAACGGACATTTTGCGCGTCGAGCGGCGGATCGACGCTCTGGATGCCAAAATGGATACCCGCTTCGAGTGGCTGGAAGGGGAGCTGAAGCTCAGCCGGTGGATGTTGGGCGTCGTCCTTGCCGCCGAGGTCATGCCGTGGCTGGTGAAATTGTTCTCATCGGCTTGAAGCGCGTGGCCGGGTTTGCCCGGCGTAATTCGTGCCGGTCTGGAATTCCCGTATAGTTCTTTCCTTTTTGGACGCTGGGCGTCCGGCCGCCGGGCCCGTAGCAGAATTTTCATGAGCCCTCCCCCTTCCCTGCAAAAGCCCAAGCCAACAAACCCAGGCGTAGCGCCGGAAGCCACGGAAAAGTCGGAAAACGTAGAGGAAACCTCGACGAAGCGACGCTACGTGGTCGGCGTCGGCGCCTCCGCCGGCGGGCTGGAGGCGCTGTCCCAACTGGTGGAGCATCTGTCCCCCGGCCTGGGGATGGTTTACGTCATCGTCCAGCACCATTCCCCGGCCCATCGTTCCGAGTTGGCCCACTTGCTCGGGCACAGGACGCGTCTGGAGGTGCGCGAAATCGAGGACGGCAGCCGTCCGCAAGCCGACGTCGTTTACGTCACGCCCTCCAGTCACAATGTCGCCCTCGCCGAGGGCCGTTTCCGCCTGACGCCGGTCGAGGCAGGCGTCGTGCCGCGCCCTTCCATCGATACTTTCCTGCTTTCCCTGTCCGTGGAGCAGGGCGAAGACGCCGTGGGCGTGATTCTTTCCGGAACCGGCAACGACGGTGCGCGCGGTCTGCGCCAGATCAAGGCCGCCGGTGGGTGCACCTTCGCCCAGGAACCGTCCTGCGCCAAGTACCCGGACATGCCCCGGGCGGCCATCGACACGGAAAGCGTGGACTGGATCCTGCCGCCGGCGAAAATTGCCGAGGAACTGGCGTGCCTGGCCCGCGCCTGCAGCGGCACCGAGGGGGAGTCCCTGAGTTCTTCCATGGCCGCCGCGCTTCGCAAACTGCTTCTCAAGATACGCCAGCGCACCCAGGTCGACTTTTCCGGCTACAAGGAAGCGACCCTGTGGCGGCGTATTGCGCGGCGCATGGCCGCCCGGCGTGCCGGGAGCATCGATGATTATCTGGCCCTGGTGGAGTCCGATGCCGAGGAGTTGGCGAATCTGAGCAAGGACATCCTGATTTCCGTCACCGATTTTTTTCGCGACGAGGCGGCCTTCGAGTCGCTCCGGGGAGCCCTGGAAAAAATCGTCCACGGCAAGAAGCCGGGCGATGAAATCCGCGTCTGGACGCCGGGATGCGCCACCGGCGAGGAAGCCTATTCCATCGGGATATTGCTGGCGGAAATCCTCGGCGCCAATTCGGACGAGTTGCGGGTGCAGATTTTCGCCACCGACATCGACGCCAACGCCATCGCCCTGGCACGGCGCGGGGTTTATCCGGCGGCGGCCCTGAGCGGCGTCGCGCCGGAGGTGGCCGGCAAGTATTTCAGATGCCACGGCGATCTGGTCGAGGTGGTCAAGCCGCTGCGGGAAATGGTGGTGTTCGCCCGGCAGGATCTGGTGCGGAATCCGCCTTTCCTGCGCCTGGATCTGGTGAGTTGCCGCAACGTGCTGATCTATTTCCAGTCCGAGCTTCAGTCCCGAATTCTTTCGGTGTTCCATTATGCGTTGAATCCGGGCGGCGTCCTGTTCCTGGGCTGTTCGGAGAACATCGGGCAACAGGAGAACCTGTTCCTGGCGCTCGACAAGAACGCGCGGATTTTCGCTCCGCGCGACGTGGGGCGGAGCCCGCCGGTCCATTTGTCGCATACCCCCCAGGCGCTGAACAAATCGCTGGCGCCGCAACGTGCCGTCCCCATGCACGCGGAAGAACTTTACCGCGACGAGGCGGCCAGGCATTACCTGCCGCCGGGCATCGTGGTGGACGATCATTTCTCCATTCAGTTCATGCACGGCGACGTGGCGCGTTTCCTGGCGATTTCGTCCGGCAAGCCGAGTTTCGATCTGCTGCACCTCATCCGCAAGGAGTTTCGCGCCGACGTGCAGACCTTGCTGCGTCAGGCGCTGCAGAAAGGCGAAACCGTGCGCGGCCGCTTCCGGCGGCTTGGTGGGGACAAAGCCGCACCGGCGGTGCGTTTGGCCGTGCATCCGGTGCAGCGCTCCTCGGGGGGCACGGTCTTTCGGGTCTGCTTCGAGCAGGGCGCCGAAGCGGACCAGGCGCCTTGCGCGGCGGGTCACGCGGAGGGTACGCAGGTCTTGGAAGACGAACTGGTCACCACCCGCGAGCATTTGCAGTCGGTCATCGAAGTGCTGGAAAACTCCAACGAGGAGATGCAGGCGCTCAACGAGGAAGTGCAGGCCGCCAATGAGGAATTGCAGTCCGCCAACGAGGAACTGAGCACCATCAACGAGGAGTTGCAGGTCAAGTCCGGCGAACTGGCGCAGCTCAACGAAGACCTGGAGAACATCCTCGACAACACCGGCATGCCGGTGCTGCTGGTGAACGAGGATTTGTCCGTGGTGCGCTTCAACCGGTTGGCGGCGCAACTGTTCTCCCTGACGCCCGCACCATTCGAAGACGTGAAGTTGTCGCAGATCGACTTCCCACCGGGCATGGAGGATTTCAGCGTCTGGGTCTGCGAGGTTCTGCGCACCCGCAACAGCTTCGAGCAGCAGATATTTTCCGCCAACCATCACTATTCGCTGCGCATCCAGCCCTACACGAAAACCCTAAACGGCACGAGCGGCGCGGTTATCGTCCTGGTGGACAACACCGACCTGCTGGCCGTCCAGAGCGAATTGCGCCTGAGCCAGCGCAAGCTGCTGGACATCATGAACCACTCCACCTCGCTGGTTTCGCTCAAGGACATTTCCGGGCGTTATCTGTTCGTCAACCGGGAATTCGAGCGCTTTTTCGGGCTGCACGGCGAGGAGATCATGGGCCGCACCGATTTCCAGCTCTTCGGGAACAAGTTCGCCGAGGAAACCAGTACCAAGGAACTGGACGTGGTGCGCCACCAGCACGCCATCGAATTCGAGGACGAGGTGACGGTGGCGGGGGCGCAATTCGACCTGTTGTCGATCCGCTTTCCCTTGCTGGGCGAGGACGGCCTCATTTACGCCGTGTGCACCCAGTCCGCGGACATCACCCGCCGCAAACACGCCGAGCGCCAGTTGCAACTGGCCGCGCGGGTGTTCGACCGCGCCGGGGAAGGCATCATCGTCACCGACGACCAGGTGAAAATACTCACCATCAACGACGCCTTCACCCAGATCACCGGCTATGAGGTCGAGGACGTGGTGGGCCGAAAGCCGTCCCTGTTGCAGTCCGGACGCCACGGAACGGAGTTTTACGAGGCGATGTACGAGTCGCTCAACGCGCACGGCCATTGGCAGGGGGAAATCTGGAACCGCCGCAAGAACGGCGAAATCTACCTGGAATGGCTGACCATCAACGTCGTCAAGGATCCGGACGGCAAGGTCATCAACTACGTGGGGATTTTCAGCGACATTTCCGCGGCCAAGGAGTCCCAGCAGCGCATCGAGTTTCTCGCCACCCACGACGCGTTGACCAACCTGCCGAACCGCACGCTGTACACCGACCGCCTGCAGGTGGCGTTGAACAAGACGCGGCGGCACAGCCACAAACTGGCGGTCATGTTCGTCGACCTGGACAATTTCAAGCTGATCAACGACACCCTGGGCCACGATTCCGGCGACAGGCTGGTCGCGCTGGTCGCCGAACGGATGCGCGAATGCGTGCGCGCCAGCGACACCGTGGCGCGGCTCGGCGGAGACGAGTTCGCCGTGCTGCTGGAGGAGGTCAGCCAGAACGACATCAACCAGACCGCGCGGCGTATGGTCCGCCGCTTGTCCGAGTCGGCGCACATCGACGGCCACGAGATCTTCATTTCCGCCAGCGTCGGCATCAGCGTGTTTCCCGGCGACGGGGAAAATCCGGCGACCCTGCTCAAAAACGCCGACATGGCCATGTATCGGGCCAAGGAAATGGGCAAGAACACCTATCAGTTTTTTTCCAGGGAAATGCGCCAGGCCGTGCAGGAGCGCCACGATTTCGAGAACGGCCTGCGCCGCGCGCTGGAGCGGCACGAATTCTTTTTGCTTTACCAGCCGCAGGTCAACCTGGGCGACGGGGCGCTGGTCGGCATGGAAGCGCTGATCCGCTGGCAACATCCGGAGTTGGGACTGGTCAGCCCCGACCGCTTCATCCCGGTGGCGGAAAGCTGTGGACTGATCGACCGCATCGGCGAGTGGGTGCTGCAGGCCGCCATCCGCCAGATTCTCGACTGGCAGCGCAAGGGCCGTTGTCCGCCGCGCGTGTCGGTCAACCTGTCGCCGCGCCATTTCCGCAAGACGCACGTTCCGAGCATGATCCGCCGCTACATGGCCTCTTACAAATTCGACCCGATCCTGCTCGGCATCGAATTCACCGAGTCCACGCTCCTCGACGACAGCGACCATACCCTGGCCATGCTGCGCGACCTGCGCAAGCTGGGCGTGCGCCTTTCGGTGGACGATTTCGGCACCGGCTATTCCTCGCTGAGTTACATGCGGCGCTATCCCATCGACGAGATCAAGATCGACCGGGCCTTCGTGCGCGATATCGCCAGCGATCCGGAAGACCGCGCCATCGCCCTGGCGATCCTGGCCATGGCGCGCGCCCTGGGGCTGCAAGTGGTGGCCGAAGGGATCGAAGATGCGGTGCAGTTCGACGTGCTGCGGGAAAACGGCTGCGAGATCGGGCAGGGGTATTACTATGCCAAGCCTTTGCCGCCCGAGGAGATGGAGAAGTGGATCGATGCGGGAGGGCCTCCGGCGTGAGGTACGGCAGGGAATGATTTCCGGTGGATTCTATCGGTATTCTTGTTAGACTTTATCCGAGGAGACGATATCGTGGCGACCATCACATTCGATACCCTTAAGTTCGTCGAGAAACTCACGGCCGCGGGTGTTCCGGAGGCGCATGCCAAGGCTGAGGCGGAAGCGTTGGTGTCGGCTTTTTCAGAGGCGATGGATTCGCCGTTGGCAACCAAGTCCGATATCAACCGCCCCGAACGAGAGTTGCTGGTGGTGAAATGGATGGTTGGACTGGTACTTGGCGGGATCGTCGCGCTCATTCTCAAGGCTTTCTTTCCTTCCTGAATATTCGGCCCGGCGCCCGCTGTTGGACCGGACATGGCCACCATCACCTTCGACACTTTGCGTCTAGCGGACACACTCAAGGCCGCAGGCATTTCCCCGCAACAGGCGGAAGCCGCAGTGCGCGTCATCATGAAGGCACAAGACGATTTGGTTCCTAAAGCCCATGGAGGTAAGACACTGGAGAAAATGTTCGCTTCGATCCGTACCGATCTCGCCGTGCTGAAATGGATGATGGGCACGTCGCTGGCCGGCGTGTTTTTGTTGATTCTCAAGACATTCTCTTAGGGAATCTTCTATCCCATCCTCGCGCATGAAGACTGGCCGGGTCGTCGGATTCTTCTCCTGCGTATTCTGCGTGCTGTTTCTTGCCGCCCCTGCAAGAGCGGATTTTTCTTCCGACACCGCGCGCGCCCTTTACCGCCAAGCCGACGCCGCCCTGAATAAAGGCCGGCTGAAAGAAGCAGACGCGCTTCTGGAAAAGCTCGGCGACTATCCGCTCTACCCTAATCTGCGCTCCCGCCGCCTGAGCCTGACCCCCGGCGAGTTCGACGCCATCGAAAGTTTTCTGGACCGACAAGCCGGAACGCGGCAAGCGAAGCGCCTGCGCGCCGACTGGCTGCCGTGGCTGGCGGAACGGGGCGAGTGGGCGCGGCTGGCGGCGCGCTGGCGCGAGGACGAGGACGGCGCGCTGCGCTGTCATTACCTCCGGGCCTTGCAGCAACTGGGGCGCAGCGAGGAAGCCTTCGCCGGCGGCGAAACCCTGTGGCTGTCCGGCAAGACGCAGCCCCCGGCCTGCGAGTCGCTGTTTCAGGCCATGCGCGACGCCGGCCGATTGTCCGGCGAGAAAATCTGGCAGCGTTTTGCCGCCGCGCTGGGTAACCGCCAGTCGCAATTGGCCCAGTCTTTGGTCGGCTGGTTGCCCGAGGCGGAACGGCCGGCGGCGTCCCTGTGGCTCAAGATCCACGATCAGCCAATCCTGGCAGAAGCCTGCGCCGGCTGGCCGGAGGACGGGCGCGTCGCCGGACGCATTTTCCTGCACGGTCTGGACCGCATGGCCTCGGACGATCCGCTTCGGGCGAAGGCCCTGTGGCAGGCGCGGCGGGCGCGTTTCGCCGTCGACGCGGCGGACGCGGCGCGCATCGAACGGCGCCTGGCACTGGCCCTCGCCCTGGCGCGCCGCGCCGAGGCGTTGCCAGCGCTTCAATCGGTGCCGCCGGAGTGGGACGACGAGGAAACCCGCGTCTGGCGGGTGCGCGCCGCGTTGCTCAACGACGATTGGCGCGCGGTGCTCCAAGGCATCGAGCGCCTGGCCGAGCCGGAAAAAAATCAGCCCGAATGGCGTTATTGGCGCGCGCGGGCGCTGGAGCAGGGCGGCGAGCGCGAGGCGGCGGTGGAAGGCTTTCGCCGGGTCGCCATCGAGCGCGACCTGTTCGGCTTTCTCGCCGCCGACCGCCTGGGACAGTCCTACGAACTGGCGCACCGGCCGTCGCTGATCGAGGCGTCGGAACTGGAGCGGCTGGCGCAAACCCCGCCGTTTCGCCGCGTCGCCGAATTCCGCGCCCTGGGCGAGATGGACGAGGCGCGTGCCGAATGGATGTACGCCGTCAAATCCCTGTCGCCGCGCGATCTGGTGGTGGCCGCGACCCTGGCGCAGCGCTGGGACTGGAACACGCTGGCGATTTTTACGGTGGCTCGGGCCGGGGAGTGGGACGATCTGGATCTGCGCTATCCCTTGCTGTTCGAGAACACCGTGGTCCGCGAGGCGGCGCGGCAGCGGGTCGAGCCGGGCGTGATTCTCGGCGTCATCCGCCAGGAGAGCGCCTTCGACGCCTTGGCTCAATCCGCCGCCGGCGCGCGCGGGCTGATGCAGATCCTGCCGTCCACGGGACAGGACATCGCCCGATCGTTCGGCGAGCGCCTGTTTTCCGCCGCGCGCCTGCACGACGCCGAAACGAATTTGCGCTACGGCACCCATTTTCTGCGCGATCTGCTCGACCGTTTCGAGGGCAACCTGGCGCTGGCGGCGGCAGCTTACAACGCCGGGGCCACCCGGGTGCGGCGCTGGGCACCGTCGGGAAGGCCTTTGGCCGCGGATGTGTGGATGGAGCAGATTCCCTACCGCGAGACCCGCCACTACGTCATGACGGTGCTGGGCAATGCCGTGATTTATCAGCAGCGCCGCGGGCAGAACGGGGATTGGCGGCTGTCGCGTTTCCTGCCGGACGTGCCCGCGCGTCCGGCGGAAGGAGCCGATTCGCCGCCGGTTCCCGATTGCCCGTGACGAACGCCATGAATGACGGAAATTTTCGGCTTCGCTGCTACAATACTCAGCCTTTTTCCACGCGATCCATAGAACCCGAACCCGCATGACCAGAGCCAACAATTACGGATACGATGAACTGCTCCAGTGCGGGCGCGGTGAGCTATTCGGCCCCGGCAACGCACAACTGCCCAAGCCGCCGATGCTGATGTTCGACCGCATCACCCATATCGCCTCCAAGGGCGGCAATCACGACAAGGGCTTGATGGTCGCCGAACTGGATATTCAGCCGGAAATGTGGTTTTTTGCCTGCCATTTCCAGGACGATCCGGTCATGCCGGGCTGTCTGGGCCTGGATGCCATGTGGCAGTTGGTGGGGTTCTACCTGGGCTGGATGGGCGGCCCCGGACGCGGCCGCGCCCTGGGGGTGGGCGAGGTGAAGTTCACCGGCCAGGTGTTGCCGGACAACCAGCTGGTCACCTACCGCATTCATTTGAAGCGGGTGCTGATGCGCAAGCTGGTCATGGGCATCGCCGACGCGGAAATGGAGTGCGACGGCAAGGTTATTTACGAAGCCCGCGATTTGCGGGTGGGATTATTCAGCGCCAACGCGGCGTTTTGAGGTAAGTGTCATGAGACGGGTCGTAGTGACTGGGCTGGGAATCGTATCCAGCATCGGCAGTAACAAGGCGGAAGTCGTCGACTCCCTGCGTGCGGGCAAGTCCGGCCTGGCGCTGAGCGAGGAATACCGCGACATGGGCTTTCGCAGCCACGTATACGGACCGATTCGCCTGGATCTGGAAGACAGGATCGACCGCAAGGTGCGGCGCTTCATGGGCGACGGTGCGGCATACAACCACGTGGCCATGCAGGAGGCCATCGCCGACGCGGGGCTGGAAGAGGGCGAGGTCTCCAATCCGCGCTCGGGACTCATCATGGGTTCCGGCGGACCGTCCACCGCCAACATCATCGAGGCGGCCGACATCTGCCGCAAGCACGGCAGCCCGAAGAAGATGGGGCCGTACATGGTGCCGCGCGCCATGTCCAGCACCAATTCGGCGACGCTGGCGACGCCGTTCCGCATCAAGGGACTGAGCTATTCGATCAGTTCGGCCTGCGCCACCTCGGCGCACTGCATCGGCAACGGCATGGAACTGATTCAGCTCGGCAAGCAGGACATCGTCTTCGCCGGCGGCGGCGACGAGGTGCACTGGTCGTTCACCATGCTGTTCGACGCCATGGGCGCGCTGTCCTCCAAGTACAACGACACGCCGCAAACCGCTTCGCGTCCCTACGACGCCACCCGCGACGGCTTCGTCATCTCCGGCGGCGCGGGGGTGCTGGTGCTGGAGGAACTGGAGCACGCCAAGGCACGCGGGGCGAAAATCTACGCGGAACTGGCCGGTTACGGCGCGACATCGGACGGCTACGACATGGTGGCTCCCTCCGGCGAAGGCGCGGTGCGCTGCATGCGGATGGCCCTGGAGCAGGCGGGCGTGTCCGTCGACTACGTCAACACCCACGGCACCAGCACGCCGGTGGGCGATACCAAGGAATTGCAGGCGTTGCGCGAAGTCTTCGGCACCAAGGTGCCGCCGATCAGTTCCACCAAGTCCCTCACCGGCCACGCGCTGGGCGGGGCCGGAGTGCACGAGGCCATCTATTCCCTGTTGATGATGAAAAACGGCTTCATCGCTGCCTCCGCCAACATCGCCACCCTGGACCCGGATGCGGAAAACGTGCCCATCGTCCGCGAGCGGCGCGACGGCGTGGCGTTGAATGCCGTCATGTCCAACAGCTTCGGTTTCGGCGGCACCAACGCCACGCTGATCTTCCGCCGTTATGCCGGCTGAGGCCGCCGTTTCCATCCAGGAAATCCGCTTCTCCACCACAGCCCGCGAGCGCAAAGGCCAGAAGGAGTTCAATAAACTCAGGAAGAGGCTCCGGCGATTGGTTGGCCAGGCCATCGCCGACTTTCAGATGATCCAGGACGGCGACAAGGTGATGGTCTGCCTGTCCGGCGGCA
>DATDOO010000020.1:0-10904 GCA_035293245.1 Methylococcaceae bacterium | reverse complement strand
ATCACTCGATAATCTTGGAGACGACGCCGGCACCCACGGTGCGTCCGCCTTCACGGACCGCAAAACGCAAGCCTTCTTCCATCGCAATCGGCGCGATCAGCTTGATCGTCACCTTGACGTTGTCGCCGGGCATCACCATCTCCACCCCTTCCGGCAGGTCGATTGCTCCCGTAACGTCCGTGGTGCGGAAATAGAACTGCGGGCGGTAGCCGTTGAAGAACGGGGTGTGGCGACCCCCTTCTTCCTTGGACAACACGTAGATCTCCGCCTCGAAATGGGTGTGCGGCGTGATGGTGCCCGGCTTGGCCAGCACTTGGCCGCGTTCGACGTCTTCGCGCTTGGTGCCCCGCAGCAACACGCCGACGTTGTCTCCGGCCTGGCCTTGATCCAGCAGTTTCCGGAACATTTCGACGCCGGTGCAGGTGGTCTTGACGGTGTCCTTGAGGCCGACGATGGCAACTTCTTCGCCCACCTTGACAATCCCGCGCTCGACACGACCGGTGACGACCGTGCCGCGACCGGAGATGGAAAACACATCTTCGATGGGCATCAGAAACGGCTTGTCGATCGGGCGCTCCGGCTCAGGGATGTAACGGTCCATCTCTTCGACGAGCTTCTTGACCGCCGGTACGCCGATCTCGCTCTGGTCGCCTTCCAGCGCCTTCAACGCGGAGCCGATGACGATGGGGGTGTCATCCCCCGGAAATTCGTATTTGTTGAGCAGGTCGCGCACTTCCATTTCGACCAGTTCGATCAACTCGGCGTCGTCCACCATGTCGGCCTTGTTGAGGAACACAACGATGTAAGGAACGCCCACCTGGCGCGCCAGCAGGATGTGCTCGCGGGTCTGCGGCATGGGGCCGTCCGCCGCCGAACAAACCAGAATGGCGCCGTCCATCTGCGCAGCACCGGTGATCATGTTCTTGACGTAGTCCGCGTGACCGGGGCAGTCAACGTGCGCGTAATGGCGGTTGGGGGATTCGTATTCCACGTGCGCCGTGGCAATGGTGATACCGCGCGCCCTTTCTTCCGGCGCGTTGTCGATCTGGTCGTAGGCTTTGAACTCGCCCCCGTGCATCTCGGCCATCACCTTGGTCAGCGCCGCCGTCAGCGTCGTCTTCCCGTGATCCACGTGCCCAATCGTTCCCACATTCACATGCGGCTTCTTGCGCTCGAATTTTTCTTTGGCCATCCCGTTAAACCTCTATCTTCAGATCACATCACAGCAAACATGGAGCCCATAACCGGATTTGAACCGGTGACCTCTTCCTTACCAAGGAAGTGCTCTACCGACTGAGCTATATGGGCAACCCGAACCCAAACTTTAAATATCTACCTGGAGCGGGTGATGGGAATCGAACCCACGCCATCAGCTTGGAAGGCTGAGGTTCTACCATTGAACTACACCCGCAAGCATTTCGTGTTTTTTTGGTGGAGGGGGGTGGATTCGAACCACCGAAGGCAGAGCCGACAGATTTACAGTCTGTTCCCTTTGGCCGCTCGGGAACCCCTCCAAGCACCCTGAAACGAGTGATTTTTCCAGCCAAGGAACTCGCTGTCAAGAGAAAACTCTCTTTCGTGATTTCAGACGCGGGCACAATCCGCCCACGAACGGGTCTCGCGTCCAGGCCAATGCGCATTGCCCGGAATTTTCTCCTATATTATAAAAGGGGTGTCCTGGGATCGGCGTGCGGACGCGATCATCCTTTACGGTCCCGTTTTTTTTTTGGGTAACCACTGCAATCATGATGCAAGCCCTCGCCCGCCTGTTCCGTTTTTGCTTGTCCCTAAGGCGGGGTTCCGCCAGAAGCTTTACGTTTTGCCTGCTGGTCTACGCCTGCCAGGCTTTCGCTGCCGAACCCTTGGAGCAGACCGGATTCGATCATATGTCGACCGGCTTTGTGCTGCGGGGAGCCCACGACCGTCTTCCGTGCGAATCCTGTCACATCGGCGGCAAATTCCGCGGAACACCCAAGCTTTGCCGGGGGTGCCACGAACGCTCAACCGAGATCGAGGCGTCCAAGAAGTCGCCCAACCATATCCCCACCGTGATGGAATGCGATACCTGCCATGACGTAAACCAAAGGTCTTTAAGCTGGCAGGTGGTCCGGATGAACCATATCGGGATCGCCACCAGTTGCGCCAGTTGCCATAACGGGATCAGCGCCACCGGCAAATCGGCGACGCATATTCCGACCATGGCACCTTGTGAAATCTGCCACAGATCCACCATCTCGTTTGCCGGAGCGATAATGGATCATGTTGGCGCCGGCATCACCGCGAACTGTTTTAGTTGCCACAACGGCGTCCTCGTGCCCGGCAAGGAACAGGCGCCCGGCGGGCATATCCCCGCCCCCAACACCTGCGAGAGCAGCTTCTGCCACGACAACCGCTTTGGGAGCTGGAACATTTTTTGACTTTGGTATCGTTCCTGCGCTTTGTGCGGCCTTTGCCGTAGCGTGACCGCGAAATGAAATTTGGGCACATCGCAAAAAAAAAAGCTTGCCCCGCTGTTTATGGCACTTTTATTGCCGAAGTTTGGGTGCTTTTCATCGAGTAGACACCCCATGCCAAACGACATACCCGACGCCAAACCTGGAATTGCGCGAGACGAACGAGGATTACAGCCTCCGATGACGCACTCTTGCTGTTTGCTCGCGACTCCGATTTCCATGCAGCAAGCCCATGCCGACCACAAATGGAAGCCGCAGCATCCGGTTGCCACGCAGCGGAGCATCAATTTTTCGACGGTCGGCAAGAGTTGCCTTCGTTTCATTGAACGAAGGCTTGTTGATCTGCGTTGGAACGGCGCCCAACCGAATTTCTGCAGCGACTCCCTTGGATGTTTGAGTCATTTTTCCGTCACCCTGAATCCCCATACGCGATGGCATGACATCACTTAAACGCCACAACAGGACCGGCCAGCCGCCTGATCGGGCCATGCCGCGGCTATCCCGAATACCCATTTTGGCGATCTCCCCGTTGGCCCAGGCGCTTTGTCGGCGGATTTCCGGCGCAGAGACGGAATATCCTGCGGGACCCATCACCCCGGCAGCCTTGGGTTTATTGGCGAGAACATGTTTGGTGTGCTTTTTTTCCGCGGCACTGGCTGACGATCAGCGTACGACCCAGGATCTGCAAACACCTCCTTCCGACGGAGTTTCAGCGCCGGAAATGGCCACGGCGGCTGTCGACGGCGAGGAAACGCCGAGCCGCTGGATGGAGCTGGGAAAAGAGGCGTTGCGCAAGGACGATTACCCCGCCGCCATCGGCTATTTCACCAAAGCGACCCGGGCCCCCGACCTCCAGGTTCACCAGGAGGCTCTGGAATTGCTGGGCTTGGCTCGCGAACGCAACGGGCAAATGGCGCGGGCCAAGTCGATCTACGAGGAGTATTTGCGCCTCTACCCCAAGGGCGAGGACGCCACGCGGGTGCGCCAGCGCCTGGCCGGGTTGACCACCGCCTCGTTGCGCCCTCCGGGGGCGAAGCTCAAAGCTCCCGGCGACGCCGAAAGCCCCGGTCAGTGGGAATATTACGGTGCCATTTCCCAGTATTTCCGTCGCGATGCCGGCATTTCGGACGAGGAAGGTGAAATCATCCAGCACCAATCCCTGAATTCCTTCCTGGATTTCACCGGCAAATACCGCGGCAGCCGCTACGATTTCCGCTTCCAGTTCAACGGTCGCTATTTCGAGGATTTCCAGAACGAAGATCGCAGCGGCCCCCGGATCAGCTACGGTTATGTCGATGGAGCCGATCGCGAATTGGGAATATCCGGCCGGCTGGGACGGCAAACACGCAGTTCCGGAGGGGTATTGGGACGCTTCGATGGCGGCGCCTTGAGCTACCGTATTTCGCCCCACTGGCAAATCAACGTGGTGGGCGGCCAGCCGGTACAGCCGTATCTTTACCGCGCGGGCCCCACCAGCGACAAATCCTTTTATGGCTTCAGCCTGGATTTCGGGCCGTTTTTCGATCACTGGGCCGGCAACGTATTTTTTATCGACCAAACCGCAGACGGCCTCAGCGACCGGCGCGCCATCGGCGGCGAAATGCGTTATTTACACCCTAAATTTCCCACATTCGCCTTGCTCGACTACGACGTCATGTTTTCGGAACTGAACACGGCGCATCTGGTCTCCAACTGGAATTTCGACGATGGCGCAACCGGAGCAACGGCGTATGTCGCCTTGGATTACCGCAAAACCCCGCTGCTCACGACCAGCAATGCCATCATGGGCACGGGTTTCGATTCGGTGGGCGATTTGCGGAATTCCCTGACGCGAAGCGAGATCCACAAACTGGCGCGCGCCCAGACGGCCACTTCGAAGTCGGTCACCGTGGGCGGAAGCGTGCCGATCAGCGATAAATATCAACTGAACGGCGACGTGACCTGGGCCAATTTGTCCGGAGCCGGCGCCGATCTGTTGTCGTTCTGGGGCAAGGAATGTTTCCCAGCGGGGATCGGCCCGAGCACCAACACCGCGAACGGCTTATGCCCGCCGTTCATGGTCGGCCGATACCCCGGCACGGGGGACGAGTGGTCCTACGGCATGCAGTTGGTCGCCCACAACCTGCCCATGGAGGGCGCGACCACGGTTTTCGGCCTGCGCTATGCAGACCGGCGCGATGTGGACATTGCCTCCTTGCAACTGGATACCACTTATCCCATTGCGGATAAATGGCGCATCGAGCCCCGTTTTCGTTTCGATCATTATTCGGGCGCGGCCGATGGCGACACGGTCACCGTACGGCCGGCTCTGAGGCTGGGTTACCGGCCTTTAAAGCCGCTGTCGCTGGAACTTGAAAGCGGGTTTGAGTGGTCCAGCCAGCCGTTGTTCCCCGGGGACGTCGACGACAGCAAGGGCTATTACTTCGTCCTTGGCTACCGGCTGGATTTCTGAAGGAAGCGCAATCCTCAGAACAGCCCCAGAATCTTCTTGCGCCGCTTCGGATATTTCCTCAGTAGTTCGGCGACGGCCGGATGCCGGTTGGCGGCGGCCAAGTCCGCGGCGACATCCCGGTTGCGGATCGCGGGGTCGGCCCCATGCTCCAGAAGCACACGCACTGCATCGGCGTGCCCGGCGGAGGCCGCCAGCATCAAAGGGGTATTGCCCAGGTCGTTCCTGGCGTCGACTTGAGCGCCGGCCACGATGAGCCGCTTCACAACCGCTTGATGACCGCCGCTTGCGGCCAGCAGGAGGGGCGTATTTCCCGTGGCGCTCGGGGTGTCCCATTCCGCGCCGTGGGTTAACAGGAGGTTTACGATGGCTTCATAACCCCGCCAGGAGGCTCGGGCCAACGGCGTGAGCCCTTCCTTGTCCTGGACACGGATGTCAGCGCCTCTTTCGGTGAGAAGCTGCGCCGCTTCGAGGCGCCCATGGTCCACCGCCAGCCAGAGCGCGCCATGCCCGTCGCCGTCCGCCGCGCCGATGTCCGCCCCCTGGTCCAGGAGCGTCTCGACCAGTCCCCGGCTGCCCAGGGGCGCGGCCAACAGCAAGGCCGTCTCGCCGCCGTGGCGCCGGGCGTTGGGGTCGGCCCGGCCGGCCAGAAGCGCCTTGGCGGTGGGAACATGTCCTTCCGCCACGGCGAAAAGCAGAGCGGTGTTGCCGTCGCGCAGGGCGACTGCGGAGTCGGCCCCTTTGACGAGCAAGTCCTTCACGACGGCGGCATGCCCCTTGCCCGCCGCCAGCATCAGGGCCGTCTTGCCCTCCGACTGGCGGGCATCGACATCGGCGCCCCGCTCCAGCAGTCGCTGCACGGCATCGCGCTGGCCGTTCCAGGCGGCGCGCAGCAACGGCGTGAAGCCCTCCCCGTCGCGCACGTCCACTTCGTTTCCCGCCGCCAACAGCGCGTCTAATGTCGCCGCGTCGCCGCGCCAGGCCGCGACGCTCAGGGGCGGCCAGCCGGGATAAGCCTTGGATTCCGCCTGCAAATTAACCAGCGCCACGGTTTTGGACCGGCCCGGCCTTATCTCAGGGTCCTTGGCCTTGGCGGTCGCTTGTTTCGGCCTGTCGCCGCGATCGGTGTCGCCCTGCTCGCTGCCTTGGGCTTGCTTGGCCGATGGGTGGGGGGAATGGTCCAACGCCTCCAGGCGCGTTTGCGCCATCGGGTGGCCTTGCTGCGCCGACTTCCGGTACCAGATGCGTGCCTCCTCTCGATCGGCCTTGACCCCCAGACCGTACTGAAACATGACGCCGATATTGAATTGCGCCTGGGGGTGCCCCTTTTCCGCAGCCATCAGGAACCAGCGAAACGCCGCCGCATAGTCCTGGCCGACTCCCTGGCCATTGCGGTACAGCCCACCCAGGTGGTACTGCGCCTCCGGGTCGCCCGCTTCCGCCAGCGGTTGCCATAGCCGGAAGGCTTCCGCGTAGTTCCGCATCCGGGCCGCGGAAAGCCCCGCCTCGAACTCGCCCGCGGGCGCCGCGAGGGGCATGCCCAGCGCCATGCACCCCATGGCTGTCCAGAGGATGCGGGCAAGGGCGGTCGATGCGCGTGACTTTCCGGACGAACGCGCTGAAAACATACTCGCGTTAAGGCGTGCCATGCTTGGTGTCCACCATGATGCCGATTTGCTTGAGAAATGGGGTGGGCAATACGCCGCCGGCACAGACGATGACGGCGTCGTTTTTCAATTCGACCGCCTGCCCTTGGTGACGGATGACCACACGATCCGCATCGATGCGCTCCACGTCGGATTTCAACAGCACCCGCAGGCGACCGTCCTGCTCGGCGGCAGCGACCCGCTCGCGGTTCTTTTCCTTGGAGCGGGAGAACGAGTCCGCCCGATAGGACAAGGTCACCGTAGCGCCCGGTTCGTCGGCGATGCTGGTGGCCGCTTCCAGGGCGCTGTCGCCCCCGCCCACCACCAGCACGTGCCGGTTGCGGTACTGTTCGGGATCGATCAGGCGATACACCACCTTGGACAGGCTTTCGCCGGGCACCCCCAGTTTTCTGGGCGTACCGCGCCGGCCGATGGCCAGAAGCACGCTGCGGGTCCGATAGCTGGCCTGGGAGCTTTTCACCAGAAAGCCGTCGTCGACGGGCTCGATGGACTCCATGCGCTCGTTGTAACGGATTTTTACCCCCGTCTTGCGCTCAATGGCCTGCCAAAGTTCCAGCAGGGCCTCCTTGGTGGTTTCCCTGATTTTGGTCAGTCCGACCAAGGGGATATTCACCGGCGCCGTCATCACGATCTTGCCGCGCGGGAACTGGAACACGGTGCCGCCGAGGGAATCCTGCTCCAGGGTGACGTAGCGCAGCTTGTGCTGCATGGCGGCCAGGGACGCGGAAAAACCGGAAGGGCCGGCGCCCACGATGACCACGTCGAGTTGCTCGCCGGTACCGATTCCACTCACGGCACGGATGGACTCCATGGCCTGCCGGCCCTGCTCGATGGCGTTGCGGATCAAGCCCATGCCGCCCAGCTCGCCGGCGATGAAGATCCCCGGCACATTGGTTTCGAAGTTCGGTTTGACCAGGGGAATTTCGACCCCGCGTTTTTCGGTGCCGAACACCAGGGTGATGGCGTCCATCGGGCAGGCGGCCTTGCAGGCGCCGTGACCGATGCAGTGGGTGGGATTGATCAACCGCGCCCGGCCATCGACGATGCCGAGCACATCGCCCTCCGGACAGGCGCTGACGCACGAGGCGCAACCGATGCAGCGGTTCGGGTTGATCACCGGATGCAGGGAAGCAGGTTCCATGAGCCCACTGGCCCGGTTGGCGTTGAGAATGGAAAGGGCGCGCCGCTGTCGCCGGGCGCGGAGCGCCGAATAGCCCGCCCAACTGGCGAGCAGGGATGCGCCGTAGACGGCGACGACTGAGAATTGGCTCATGACAGGGTCCCGGTTTGGAGAGTTGGGCCAGCCCCGCTGGCCGGACGTCGGGCGAACACCGCCCGGACAGGCGCCGATGCATCGGGCGCTTCCCTCATCCATGTGCCTATGCGCTGCCCGAATCTCCGTTGAACAAGTCTTTCAGGCCGGCGAAGGAAAGCCGGCTCCGGTCAGTGAAAATCGGGATGCCGCCGCGTCTGCCCGACCGGGGTCGGAGCGGCGGAATGGCAAATTTGTACCGACCCCGCTGGGTTCGGTGCGGTTCAGAAACAAGGCGCGTTCTGCGACCGGTGCATTTCCGGATTCGGCCGCGCAGCCTCGCAATTCAGGTGTCTTCATGGCGGAACTCCCGCGTTCAAGGCTTCAATGGTTTGAACAACCATCGCCGACAACGTTCAACGTAGACCAGGCCTAAACAAAAATCCCTCCCTGCCGCAGAGCGGACAGGGAGGGGGTTATTGTGTCGACCCGACTAAAAAGGCTTAGTCGTCGTCATGGTGGCGTTGCGTCGAACTGGCAGAGCACACCTCCTGCGATACGCGGCTCACCTTTCTCACGGAGACTTTGCCCCCGAGTTCGGCGCGAACTTTACAGACCGCTGCGGGGCCGCTGAACGTCCAAACCCTCTTGCGTCCCACCGGCGCCTGGCCGAGTTCTTCCCCGGTTGCGTCGTTGAACAGCGTGACCGAGAGTCCCGTCGGGCTTTGCCCTTTGCGCAGCTTCACGCTGCCTCTGACCACGAGAGTGGATTTGCGGGCATTCCATACGGCCTGCCCGATTTCCAGCTTCTTGATGGTGGAGGTGTTGTCCGTAGCGGGACTCACCTGGATCGCTACGTCCTGGGAATCCTGAGCCGGACTGCTGAAGTCGTCCAGAACCGTGAAGGAGACCGTCGCGTTGGGCTGACCCGCTGTCGGCGTCCAGGCGAACTCGCCGCTCCACTTGCCGTTGACCAGGCCCTTCGGCGTGAAGGTCGCACCCGTCGGCAAATTGGCGGCCCCCAAAGTCAGGGTATCGCTGTCCTGGTCGGTGGCGCTAACCGTGAACTTGAGCGCCTGTCCTACGGTCGCGTTCTGGGGCGAGGGAATCACATCCAGCACGGGGGCGTGATTGCTCACCGTCGGCGGCATGACTGTGATGGTCAGGGGCTGGGTCGCGGACAACGCATCGGTGGCGTTCGCGGGCTGGTCCGTCGCCGTGAAGGTCACGCTGTAAGGCGTTCCCGACGCGCCGCCGGAACCGGCCGCGGGCGTCCAGGCGAAGGCACTGCCGTCGAAAGTGGCGCCCGTCGGCAGCGGTGCCGCCGTAATCGTCACCGGGTCACTGTCCGGGTCCGTCGCCGAAGCGGCGATACTGACCGCCTGCCCTTCCGTCACCGTCTGGTCGCCGCTCGGCGTGAGTACCAGGCTGGGCGCCTGATTCGAAGCCGGCGGCGGCGGCGGAGGAGGCGTCGCGGTCACGGTGATGCCCACCGACGTGACGGTGGATTTCGCCTGGGAGGGGTCCGCAGGCTGATCGGTCGCGGTAAAGGCGATGTCGTAACTTCCGGCGGACCCGGCGGCGGGCGTCCAGACAAAGGCGCTGCCGTCGAAGCTGGCGCCCGTCGGCAGCGGTGCGGCGGCGATGGTTACGGGGTTCCCGTCCGGATCGGTTGCGGAAGCGGAGATATTCAGGGTCTGTCCTTCCATAACCGTCTGGCTGCCCGTCGGGTTGAGCGTCAAATTTGGCGCCTGATTTACCGCCGGCGGCGGTGGCGGCTCGGGACAAAAATCCAGAGGATTCGAGTTGCCGATGTGAGCCAATCCCGTCGCGTTCAGCGAAAAGTCCGGGTTATGGCAAGTGCTGCACGCCACTGCCGGATTGGGAGCGGGACGCCCAGCCGCCGCACATGCAGCGGTAATGGCGGATGGATAGGAAGGTTGCGCCGTGGCTTCATCCACGACACCGACCGCTGCCCAAAGGGTCATGACGGATACGATGCCCCCGTTCAACCGGCGGAAAGGGATCGTTCCGGGACGCGCGGGAACAGCCCCGGCTCCACGTTGCTTAACTGCTGTACTCATCATTCGCACCTTTTTCAGGTTACTTGATAGACCGGTAACCACAGGAGCATCCCGTGGCTGGGGGAACCTCACTTGATCGTCCCCCTGCCGGGAAATAAATCCCCCGACACCGCCTCCCTATCAATTCAAAAAACGCCAGTGATCCAACGATCTGACGGAGCGCTCCTATAGCGCACGGGGCAAAATGTAGGAGTAATCCTACACGTAGTCAACCTTGTGATTACATTTTTTGTAGTCGTTTTCCTACATTTTGCGACGCGCGTCAGGTTTTTACGCCTGAAAAAACAAGCGCTTTCGTGGCAAAGGGAACCTCTCGCCAGGGGGCCTGGAAAAATTTTCGGAGCGGGAAAGAGTGGGGCGGAAGGGTAAATAACGGGGCAAGCCCCAGCGAATTAGTCAGAAAATTCGGCGGTTACGCCGTAACCAGGCGGACAAGGACGCGGGCGGGGTGCGATGAGTCGGCCGCGCGGCGGCGCGCCGGGGGGACAAAAAATCCGTGACCGGTACGGCACAAGCCCTCGCGGAGGTAGACGACCGGGGCAACGAAACATCGCCACCCGGATTACAAGCTCATCCCTGGGAACGGCGGCCATGGAATCGGCCGCGCCGGTACGCCAGGCTACGATACCGTTACCTCAAGCCGTGCGCCGCCGCACCGGAAATGACACAGACTTGCAGGCCGGATCGCACCTCCTTGACCGAGGAAGAAGACACACGGCGGCCGGTGTCGTTATGGGCGGTCCGGGTCGCTGCCGTTCGATGTCATGCCGCGCCCGCCCGCGGTCGGGAGTAGCCGGCCCGTGACGGATGGTTAGACAAGCCGGCCGGGGCATTTACCCCATCCGCAACATTTGGTCGCGCCACCGGGCAAAGCCCCGAAAAAGGTACGCGGTGCGTACCTTACTTGACCGAGTTCGGTCGGGCCCGGTCAGGCGGGTTCGATCCGCGCAAGCACACGCACAGCCGGCGATAGCTCTCACTATCCACACTGTCCGGCAA
>DATDOO010000019.1:0-2310 GCA_035293245.1 Methylococcaceae bacterium | reverse complement strand
GCCGCACTCTAGAGGGACATCGGCCTCCAACATGACCAGACTACCCAATCTTGGCCATGACTTCTACAGCGTGCCCTTGGTTCGGCGTAGATTTCCGTCACCGATAGGTGCCGATGGCCCAGAATGATCCGGGCTTTCTCGACGCCGAATTCCTTCCGGAGGAAAGTTGCCGCCTGTGTAACGTAGCTGATGGGAGGACACAGCCTCAGCCTATTTCCCGCATGATACTGATGGCCTTCCGTAAGTCTGCTTCGGCGTAAACCTCCGTTACTGTGCCGAGTTTGTGTCCCAGAACTGCGGCGGCAGCATCCAGCCCATAAAGCCGACGCACCTTGGTTCCGCAATTATGACGCAGCTGGTTGGGTTCCCACTCTGGAACTCCCGCCTTCTCGCATCCCCGAGCGATGGCCTGTTCGTAGGAGTGAGACCGAGCAACAAAAGAGAGCCAGTCGTGAGCATCAGATGAGCGCCAGCGGAATGGTGGCGCTGCGGGTGTGTTCTTGATCGTTTCCTTTGGACGCGCCTTTCTCAAACCGTGTTCTTCCCTGTCTGGTTCTTTCCTTCCGGTCTGTGTTTCCGTGAAGTATCGATGGGCGAGCGCCCGCCTGGGTCTGCGGATGACAAGCGCCCGAGGAGAACGACGGCACGTTCCCCTCGGGCTGTCCCTTGGGAGAAGCAACTCCCGTGGGTTGTGGCCATTCTACCACCAAATGCCGCTGCCGTCCCCGGACGCAGCGATTGCGACGACCGCGGCCGCGCATCTGCCTGCGCAAAGGCTGTGGCCGGACCTACCAGCCGCGGCGTTGGAACCAGCGCTACTGCCAGGACCCGGAATGTCTGCGCGAGGTCCGGCGCTGGCAGGCGGCCAAGCGTCAGGCCAAACGACGCCTCGACGAAGCGGCCAAAACCCAGCACGCCGAGGCCGAACGTGCGCGCCGGGCGCGTGCCCCAGCGGTGACTCAACCATCGAAACCTCCTGAAGTTGCGGCGGCGTGTGGTCACGCAGCAAGCATTTTGTCGGCGCTTTTTTTCTGCAACCGGCCGGGCTGCTATCAACCCCTGGCGCACGCGGTCCGCAACCCGGCGTGTTACTGCTGCCCGGCCTGCCGCCAGGCGGTTCGCCGCGTGTGCGATCGCGAACGTAAGTGGCTGTTCCGTGGCACCTTCCGCGGTCGCCAGGCTCGCGCCAGGGAATACCAGGCCGCCCGCACGCGCCGTCGCCAATCCCAGTGCGACAGCGCCGACGCAATACCCCCCCAGCCGCCGCCCTGACCCGGGTCCCGCGCCGCGCCGGTCGTCCGTTATGGCCGGGCCCGCGCGCTCGCATAGCCTGGACCGCGTGTTGCTCTTCGATCGCGTTCGCTCCACCGGAGTCTCTCGCATGATCCACAAACGCATTCTGGTTCCCGAACGCCTGCGGCGACCACCGGCCACGGGGTGGTCCTGGATCGATCGCCGCTTTCTCCGCGAGCATGGCGACTATCTGTCGCGGGAGGCCCTGTTGCTGTACCTGTTCCTCGCCGCGGTGGCCGACCGGCACGGCTTGTCGTTCTACAGCGACAGCACGCTGAGTTGCCGCTTGCGCCTGACGCCGCCCGTGCTGCAGAAGGCTCGGGAGGAACTGCTGGACCGCGATCTGATCGCCCATCAGTTGCCGTTGGTGCAGGTGCTGTCGCTGCCAGCGCCGGGCGTCTGCCGTCGTCCGGAGCCGGGCCAGGGGCTGATGCTGCTCGGCGATGTGTTCCGCCAGGCGGTTGCCCCCGATCCTGACTCCCAAAGGAGGGACGTGCCATGAAGGTCGCGCTCTGGGCCGAAATCCGTCGCCTCAGCGAAATCGACCAACTCTCCGGCCGGGAGATCGCCTGCCGCTTGCACTGCTCGCGGCACACGGTGGCGGCGGCCCTGGAGATGCCGCAACCGCCCAGCCAGACGGCCGCCGCACGCGCCCGCCTGCTGGATCCCTACGTGGACCAGATCCAGGAGTTGCTGGCCCGGTATCCGGACCTGTCGGCCGTGCGCATCCGCGAGGAGATCGCCCGGGGACCGCAGGGTTACACCGGCAGCACCAGCGTGCTGCGCCGCTACCTGCGCAGGATCCGTCCGGCACGCGGTCGTGTCTACCAGGAAGTCCATTACCAACCTGCCCAGGCGATGCAAGTCGATTGGGGCGAATGCGGCTGCGTCCAGGTCGGTGCGACGACCCGCAAGGTCTCGGTATTCGTGGCCGTGCTCTGCTACAGCCGCATGCTCTACCTTGAGTTTACCCTGTCGCAGCGCAAGGCCGAGTTCTACCGCGGTCTGGTCAACGCC
>DATDOO010000018.1:0-3041 GCA_035293245.1 Methylococcaceae bacterium | reverse complement strand
CGACAGTTATCTGGTGAGCACCCAGCAGGCCGTGTCCGGCCTCAATCCCGAGTCGACGGTGTTCTATCGCGGCGTGGCGATCGGCAAAGTGGCCTCCATCCACTTCGACCCCGAGGATGTGCGCACCATTCTCATCCGCATCGAAGTGAACAAGAACGCCCCGATCACCCGCGGCACCTGGGGCATGCTGCGCGTCCAGCCGCTGACCGGACTGGCGCAGGTGGACCTGAACGACGCCGGCGAGGACAACACCCCGCTGCCCACCAGCCGCGACAATCCGGCGCGCATCCGCATGCGCCCCTCCCTGTTCGATCAGGTCACCGCCTCCGGCCAGAACATTCTGGGCCAACTGTCGCAACTCATCGACCAACTCAACCGCTTGCTGGACGAAGAGAGCCTCGCCAGCCTCAAGCACATCCTGGCCGACACGGATCAAGCCCTCATCCAGATGAACCGCTCCCTTGCCGAACTGCCCGGCGTGGCCACCGAAGCCCGCCAGACGCTGGTCAAAATCGGCGATGTGGCCGGCGATCTGCGCAACGCCACCCGGCAAGTGGAAAAGCTGGCGGAAACCACGCGGGAGTTGGCCACGTCGGGCAAACTGGCCGGCGAAACCCTCGGCAACGCCACCTTGCCGCAAATGAACGCCTTGATGCAGGACCTGCAATATACCTCGACGCGGCTCCGCCAACTGGCGACCGTGCTCGAGCGCGACCCCCGCGCCCTGCTGCTGGGCCCAACCAACCCGGCTCCCGGCCCCGGCGAGCCCGGCTACCGCGAACCACCCCCATGAACGCCTCCGCCAAACTTCTGATCGCAGCCGCCCTGAGCCTGCTCGGCGGCGCCTGCAGCTTGGGCCGCCCGGAAGTCTCGCCCCCCGTCGCCCACGACTTCGGCCCGGAACCGGCCACGCTGCAAGGCGACGCCGTCACCTGGTCGGTGGCTTCCGTCGATGCACCCGCCTGGCTTCAGGACGACCGTATCCGTTACCGCCTGCTGTACGCCGATCCATCCCAGGTGCGCTTCTATTCCCGCGATCTGTGGGCCGCGCCGCCGCCGCACCTGCTGTCCCAGCGCCTGGACGTGGCCGGAGGCGGCGGGAATTTCCGCTTGCGCGTGGATGTGCAGGTCTTCGAGCAGGTGTTCGACGCGCCCGACCGGGCGCGGGCCCTGCTGAACCTGAATGTGACGGCCTATCGGCCCGGCGCTGCGCTGCCTGTCGCCGAGCGGCGCTTCCGCTTCGACGAAGCCACTCCCGGCGCCGACGCGCCCGGCGCGGTGACCGCCTTCACCCGCCTCACCGACCAGGCCATCGAAGAAATCCGCGCCTGGCTGAGCGCCTTGCCTACCGAAAACAAGCCGTGACCGAAACCGCTTCCCCCCAGCATTTCGTCAACGGCCACCCCATTGCGCCGCCGTTTCCGCCTGGGCTGGAGCAACTGATTCTGGGCATGGGCTGTTTCTGGGGCGCGGAAAAGCGCTTCTGGAATCTGCCGGGGGTTTATGTCACCGCCGTGGGCTACGCGGGCGGCCATGCCCCCGATCCCGGTTACGAGGACGTATGCGGCGGGGACACCGGCCATGCCGAGGTGGTGCTGGTGGTCTACGACCCTTCAATCATCGGCTTGGGAGAACTCTTGAAAGTGTTCTGGGAAAGTCACGATCCCACCCAGGGCATGCGCCAGGGCAACGACCGGGGGACGCAATACCGCTCCTGCCTCTACGTGGGAGACGAAGCCGCGCTAAGCCTCGCCCTGGCCAGCCGCGACGCGTACCAGGAAGCCCTGGCGCGGGCGGGCAAGGGCAAGATCACCACCGAAATACGCTTGGCACCGCCGTTCCATTACGCCGAGGGCTATCACCAGCAATATCTGGCCAAGAACCCCGAAGGTTATTGCGGCCTGGGCGGAACGGGCGTGGCTTGCCCGGCCTGGACATGATCGAAATCAGCAGACGCGGCGACGATGGTCGAGGCCTGGCTATGCAAGGCCAGGCCCCCCGATAGACCGCGAAATGGCTCGCGGGCGGCCGGCGTCGGATATTGCTCAACGGGGCAGGTACTCCGCTATCCGGGGAAGATACTCCCGAAAGAAGGCAACCGCCTCGGGGTCCTGCCGCAGCGCCGAGACCACGTGAACCCCCTCGGCGCCGCCGCCCAGCGCGAAATAACCGAACGCGCCGCCACCCACGGCGACGAGTCCGATTGCCCCGCCGCCCGCGGCAATGCCGCCTATGGCGCCTCCGCCTATGGCGAGGAGAGCGCCGATGGCCGCGCCCCCGAACGCGAACACGCCGACGGCAAGGCCGCCGAAGGCAAAAACACCCCGCGCCAGACCGCCGCAGGCCACCCAGCCCGTGGCGATATCACCGAAGGCAAAAATGCCCCGCGCATGTCCCCGCATCTCGCCCTGTTCCCAGTCCGGGCCGAACGCTATGGCCCACAGAGGACGGCCAAACACGGTCCGCGAAGACTGGCGGCGGATGCCCCTGAAGGCAAAAGCCGGGAACGGCCGGCCGGACAGCAGTTGGGACTTCGCCTTGGCGAACTCCGCGTCGGTCAGCGCCTTTTGCGCGTGGAGTCTGGCGAGTCGCTCAAGTTCAGCGGCAAGGTTCATGATGCGTCCAAGTAGAAGAGTGCGGAAACGTGGAAACAAGCCCCGCTCCGGGCGTTCGGCCGGAAGAGCACCTTAAGTTATTCCCCACTTCGCTCCACCACAGGCACGCCGTACTGCTTGAGGATGGCGGCGATCTGCGGCGCCTTCTTCTCGATCAGTTCGTCCAGTTGCTGCCTGCGCTCCGTATCCGGCTGGCGCACGCCCATGGCGATGGGAAATTCGAAACGCACGTCGGCTTCGTTGCGCATCGCTACAAGGCCCACCGTACCTTTGGGCGCGTGCTGGGCGACGTAAGCCGCCATCGGCCCCCACAAAATCGCCACGTCCAGCTTGCCGGACTTGAAGTCCTCCAGCATGGTCATGGCCGTGTTGACGCTGGCGTCGCCGGTCATGGACTGGTAAGGAATGGCGTTCAGGGTCAAGCCG
>DATDOO010000017.1:0-6744 GCA_035293245.1 Methylococcaceae bacterium | reverse complement strand
CCTGGCGGGCGACGGCCGGGTGAACGAGAACATCGGCCTGACCTCGGTCCACCACCTTTTCCATTCGGAGCACAACCGGCTGGCCGACCACGTGAAGAGCGTGATCCTCGAGTCCGGCGACGTCCCCTTCCTCAACGAGTGGCTGCTCACGCCGGTGCTGGCGGTTCCCGCCGACCTGTCCACCCTGGTGTGGAACGGCGAGCGCCTGTTCCAGGCCGCCAAGTTCGGCACGGAGATGCAGTACCAGCACCTGGTGTTCGAGGAGTTCGCGCGCACCATCCAGCCCAACATCGACGTGTTCATCCCCAACACGCAGAACTACCAGACGGAGATCAATCCGGCCATCGTCGCCGAGTTCGCCCACACGGTATACCGGTTCGGGCACTCCATGCTGCTGGAGCAGATCAACATCCTCGATCTCGATAACCCGACCGCTCCGAAAACCGAGATCGGGCTGGTGCAGGCCTTCCTCAACCCGCTGGCCTTTGCCGCCAGCGGCCCCACGGCCGACCAGGCCGCGGGCGCCATCGCCCAAGGCCTGGCCCGGCAGGTGGGCAACGAGATCGACGAGTTCGTCACCGACGCGTTGCGCAACAACCTGCTGGGCCTGCCGCTGGATCTGGCCAGCATCAACCTGGCCCGCGCCCGCGACACCGGCATTCCGTCCCTGAACGCGGCGCGGCGCGAGTTCTTCACCGGTACCGGCGACAGCAACCTGACGCCCTACACGAGCTGGGCCGACTTCGTGCAGCACATCAAGCATCCGGAGTCGCTGGTCAACTTCATCGCCGCCTACGGCACCCATGCGTCGATCACCGCCGCCACCACCCTGGCGGACAAGCGCGCCGCAGCCAGCCTGATCGTGTTCGGGGACGTCACCGATCCCGGACCGGACGGCATCGCCGGCACCGCCGACGACGTGGTGATTACCGCCGCCCCGGCCGACCGGCTCGACTTCCTGCTGAGCCAGGGGGCCTGGGCGAGCGGTGCGGACGGCGTGACCATCACCGGCCTGGACAGCGTGGACTTCTGGATCGGCGGCCTGGCGGAGATGAAGACGCCCTTCGGCGGCATGCTGGGCTCGACCTTCAACTTCGTGTTCGAAAACCAACTGGAGAAGCTGCAGAACGGCGACCGCTTCTACTACCTGGAGCGCACCGCGGGCCTGAACTTCCTCACCGAACTGGAGAACAACTCCTTCGCCAAGCTGATCATGGCCAACACGGACGCCACCCACCTGCCGGGCCTGGTCTTCCAGACCAACCTCATCCTGGAAGTCAACCAGGCACGCCAGTACAACGAGAGCGTGATCGGCGGGCCGGACGGCATCGTGCTCGACGACCCGCTGACGCCGGTCGACGAGAGCGCCGACAACCTGCCGGTCAATGCCGACCCGGCCGGCGGCAGCATCCTGGTGCCGCTGGTGATCCGGGACAACCCCAACACGGTTGGCGCCGACAGCAACTATCTCCAGTACACCGGCGACCAGCACGTGGTGCTGGGCGGCACCAATCCGGGCGACGTGGCCAACCCCAGCGGCAACGACATCCTCATCGCCAGCGAAGGCGACGACACGCTGTACGGGGACGGCGGCAACGACCGGCTGGAAGGCGGCTACGGCAACGACCAGATCCGCGGCGGCGCCGGCGACGACATCATGACCGACATCGGCGGCGACGACGTCTTCCAGGGGGACGACGGCAACGACGTCATCCAGGGCGGCAACGGCCTCAACCTGCTCATCGGCGGCTTCGGCAACGACTTCATCGTCGGCGGCGAGGACGCCAACGAAGGCTTCGGCGGGCCGGGCAACGACTTCATGCTGGGCAGCGACGGCACCGAGCAGAACCTGGGCAACGAGGGCGACGACTGGCTGGAGGGAGGCCTGCTGGACGGCACCCCCGGCGACAACTTCGACCCCCTCGGCCGCGACCTGATCGTCGGCAACGACGTCTACATCGGCAGCGGCGGTCCGGACATCATGAATTCCGAGGGCGGCGACGACATCATGGTCGGCAGCGCCGGCCCCGGCGACAAGTACCTGGGTGCGTCCGGCTTCGACTGGGCCACCTTCAAGAACGACGCCACCGGCGTGGGCATGGATCTCAACGTGCGGGCCTTCGACGTGGCGCCCGGCCCCATCGCGGCCGGCATCGTCGCCCGCTTCTCGTCGGTGGAGGGACTGGCCGGATCGGCATTCAGCGACTACCTGCGCGGCAGCGACGATACGGCCGCGGTGATCGCGGTCTCCGGCGCCCAGGGCAGCGTGCTCACCAACTTCGATCTCGTCAGCGGCTTGCGCGACTTCGTCGGCGCGGCGGGCGCCGGCGCCGACGCCATCCTCGGCACGGCGGACGACCAGTTCGGCGCGGGCAACATCATCCTCGGCGGCGACGGCAGCGACCTGATGGAAGGGCGGAGCGGGGACGATCTCATCGACGGCGACCAGTGGCTGAACGTGCGCATCAGCGTGCGGGCAAACACCGACGGCACCGGAGCGGAGATCGCAACGTTCGAAAGCATGGTTCCCCTGGTGCCGCTGATGCTCAACGGCACTTACAACCCCGGTCAACTGGTCATCGCCCGCGAGATTCTGCCCGGCAGCGGCGGCTTCAGCTTCGACACCGTCGCGTTCTCCGGCAATCTCGCCGACTACGTCATCGCCACCAATGCCGACGGCTCGCTGACGGTGACGGACAGCGTCGTCGGCCGGGATGGAACGGACCGCCTGAGCAACATCGAGCGGTTGCAGTTCAACGATCAGGCGGTGGTTCTCGCCCCCGGCCTGAATGCCGGGCCGGAGGGCCTGCTGACGGTCAACGACCCCACACCCGAAGTCGGGTCCCTGCTGACGGTGTCGGCCGCAGGCGTGACCGATGCGGACAATACCGCCACCGGCGGGGCGATTCCCGGCCCCTTCACCTTCTTCTGGCAGTTCGAGACGGTCCCGGGCTCGGGTGTCTTCGAGGACATCATCATCCGGACCGGACTGGGAGCGGAAACCGTGACCGGCCCGTCCTTCACAGTGCCGGCGAGCTTCGACGATGGACTGCCCGCAGGGGGAACGGCGATACGCGTCAGGGCGGTCTATATGGACCAGAACGGAGTGCTTGAGACGGTGTTCTCCGCGCCGACCGCGCCGGTCGCGGCGGTCGGTGCCAACGATCCGCCCGCCGGCACGGACGCCACCGTCACCACCCTGGAGGACACCGCCTTCGTCTTTTCTGCGGCCACCTTCGGCTTCACCGACGTGGATGTGGGCGACAGCCTGAGCGCGGTGCGCATCGACACGCTACCCCTGGCCGGTTCCCTGACCCTGGCGGGGGTGCCGGTGGCGGCAGGCGAAGTCATCCCCGTGGCGGACATCAACGCGGGCAACCTGGCGTTCACTCCGGCGCTCAACGCCAACGGCCTGGCCATCGCGAGCTTCACCTTCAGCGTGGCGGATCAGGCCGGCGCGTTCGATCCGATTCCGAACACGTTGACCGTCAATGTCACGGCGGTGAACGATGCGCCTACGGCGGTTGCGGACACGCTGGCGGCGGTGGAAGATACCGTGGCGGTATTCGCCGCGGCTGACCTCGTGGCCAACGACACGGACCCCGAAGGCGACGCCTTCACGATCGTCTCGGTGACCAGCGGGGTCGGTGGGACAGCGGTGCTGAATCTCGACGGTACGATCACCTTCACCCCCAACGCCAACTTCACCGGCCCGGCGACCTTCACCTACACGGTGAGCGACGGCCTAGCCACCAGCCTTCCGGCGACGGTGACGGTCAATGTGGCGCCGGTGAACGATGCGCCGGTGCCGGTGGCCGACATACTGGCGGCGATCAACGAGGACACCTCGACCGTCATCGCCGCAACGGCTCTGTTGGCCAACGACATCGACGTCGATGGCGACGTGCTCAGCATCGATTCGGTGATCAGTGGACTGGGCGGTACGGCGACCCTGAATCTCGACGGTACGGTGACCTTCACGCCGAATCCCAACTTCAGCGGAGCGGCCGACTTCGCCTACACGGTGTTCGACGGCACCGTCAGCAGCGCCCCGGTGTCCGCGCTGGTGAGCGTCGGCGTCTCGCCGGTCAACGACCCGCCCGCCGGTACGAGCGCCACCATCACCGCCGCTGAAGATACTCCCCGTATCCTCACCGCGGCCGACTTCGGCTTCACCGACGTGGATGTGGGCGACAGCCTGAGCGCGGTGCGCATCGACACGCTGCCCCTGGCGGGCGCCCTGACCCTGTCGGGAGCCTCCATCCTGGCCGGCGCCCTCGTTACCGCCGCGGACCTGGCCGCGGGGAACCTGGCCTTCACCCCGGCGCCCAACGCCAACGGCCCGGGCTATGCCAGCTTCGACTTCAGCGTGGCGGATCAAGGGCTCGCATTCGCGCTGGTCCCGAGCACCCTGACCATCGATGTCGCGCCGGTCAACGATGCACCGGTGATCCTCACTCCGCTGGTCATCGACGACCTCACGCCCACCGAAGGCCAGGTGCTCAACGCCACGCCGGCGACGCTCACCGACGCCGACGGCCTCACCGGGGCGGCGTTCAGCTACCAGTGGCAGTCTTCGGCCAACGGCGCAGCCTTCGCCAACATCGCCGGGGCGACGGCCCTGAGCTTCACGCCCACCCAGGCCCAGGTCGGTGCGGTGCTGCGGCTCATCCAGTCCTATATCGACGACGAAGGCACGCTGGAGCAAGTCGTCTCGGCCATCACCGGCATCGTCGGCGACCTGCTCACCGGTACTGCCGCAGCCAACGTCCTCACCGGCACCCTCGGGGACGACGTCATCAACGGCCTGGCCGGCAACGACCGGCTGTTCGGCCTGGCCGGCAACGACCTGCTGGACGGCGGTGCGGGCAGCGACCTGCTGGACGGCGGCCTCGGCGCCGACAACATGATCGGCGGCCTGGGCAACGACACCTTCGTGGTGGACGATGCCGGGGATGTGGTGAGCGAGCTTGCCGGAGGAGGGACGGACACGGTGCAGACCACGCTGGCGAGCTACACCCTGGGCAATACCCTGGAGAACCTCACCTACACGGGAGCGGGGAACTTCAGCGGCATCGGCAACGCCCTGGTCAACACCATCCGCGGCGGGTCCGGCAACGACACCCTGGACGGCGATCTGGGCAACGACCTGCTCATCGGCGGCTTGGGCAACGACACCTACCTGGTCAACAACCGCCTCGACAACGTCGTGGAGACGGGAGGCGGCGGGGTGGACACCATCCTCTCAACCGCCGGCGTCTACGTCCTGGGCGCCAACGTGGAGAACTTGGTGTATGTGGGAACGGCGGGGGCGTCGCTGATCGGCAACGGGCTGGCCAACAGCATCACGGGCGGCATCGGCAACGACGCCCTGCGGGGCGGCAACGGCAACGACGTGCTGGACGGCGGTGCCGGCAACGATAGCCTGCTCGGGGAAATCGGCGCCGACTTGCTGCTGGGCGGCTTGGGCAACGACGTGCTGCGGGGCGGCGACGGCGGCGGCGGCGACACGCTGGACGGCGGCGACGGCAACGACAGCCTGTTCGGGGACCGGGGCGACGACGTGCTGACCGGCGGAGCCGGCGACGACATCCTGAACGGTGGACTGGGCAACGACGTGTTCGTGTTCGGTGCCGGCTTCGGCCACGACCGAATCAACGGCTTCGATGCCAACGCGACCGGCGGGCAGGACCTGCTCGACATTAGCGCGCTGGGCGTCACGGCGGCCAGCTTCGGCACCGATGTGAGCATTGCGGTGGGACAGTTCATCGCCGGCGGGGCGCTGGATACGCAGGTCACCATCGGCACGGACACCATCGTCATCAATGGCGTCAACGGGGTAGGCGCCAACGCCATCAGCCAGGCCGACTTCATGCTGGCCTGAGGCGGGTAGGGACGCCGGATCGCGGCGCGGGGCGACTCCATCCCCGCGCCGCGATTTTCCAACCGGCGATGCCGGGGCGTAGTACGCCACAACACAACAGGAGAGCCGAAATGAAATTCCTCTGGAACGAAGTCCGCCCGCTGCTCTACCAGCTTGCGACGTTTTCCTTCTTCATCAACCTCATGTTCGTGGTTCCGGCCATCTTCATGCTGCAGGTCTTCGACCGGGTCATTCCCAGCAACAGCCAGGAAACCCTGCTGGTCCTGCTCATCGGCACCGGCATCGCCCTGTCGATCCTGCTGTTGCTGGAATACGTGCGCAACCGGCTGCAGAACGTCCTGGGCAACATCGTCGACGAGCGGCTGTCGCCGCCGGTGGTGAACGCCATCGTGACCAAGATGGCACGCGCGCCGCATACCGTTCGATCCGAAGGCATCCGCGACGTGGCGGCCCTGCGCACCCTGTTTTCCACCAACGGCCTGATCGCGGTGTTCGACGCGCCCTGGGTCCTGATCTACGTGGTGGTGATCTGGCTGTTCCACCCCGTCCTCGGGCTGGGTGCGGCCTTTTCCGCCGCCGCGATGCTGACCCTGGCCTGGCTCAACGACCGGGTCAGCCGGCGCGCCCTGGAGAACCTGCAGAAGGAAGGGCGCCGCGCCACCCAGTACGTGGAAAGCTCGCTGCGCAATGCCGAGGTGCTGCAGGCGCTGGGCATGACCGAACATCTGCTGGAGCGCTGGCGCACCCTGCAGAACCGGGTTACGGCGTTGCAGACCGAGGCCGGGCGCAGCAGCGTCGGCTTTACCGCCGCGACCAAGTTCATGCGCCAGGCCATCCAGATTTTCATGCTCTCCCTGGGC
>DATDOO010000016.1:0-3151 GCA_035293245.1 Methylococcaceae bacterium | reverse complement strand
ATCTTCCGCGTGCGCGACGCCAATATGGTGCTGCCTACGCTGACTTCGGCGGGTTATCTCTGGCCCTCGCCCCGCGGCAGCGGCACGCGGCTCAATCCCGGCGTGGGCACCATCACGGCTGCCTTCTGGAATGGCGACTCCTACTACAACGCCTTCGTTCTCCAGGTGCGAAAACAGATTCGCCGCGGCCTGCAGGCCGGAGGCTCCTACACCTGGGGTAAATCCATTGACACCTCCTCCGGCAGCATGGAGGGCGACGAATACTCCAACGCCATCTCCAGTCCGCTGTGGTTTGATACCCGTGTGAACCGGGGGCAATCGGATTACGACATCACGCACAGTTTGAAAATCACTTACTCCTGGCAATTGCCCTCGCCTCGCCTCGATTTCGCGGCGGCGGGCTGGGCGCTCAACGGCTGGCAGGTGGGCGGAGTGTTTGAAGCCAGTACGGGCGTTCCGTTCACGCCTGGCTTTGGCGGCGACCCGCTGGGAGTGAACAGCACGGACACTAACGTAAACGTGCCCGGCGTGGTTTCAACTCCGGAGTGTAAGACGCTGGTCGATCCCGGCAATTTCACCAACTACATCAAGACCAACTGTCTGGAAGTGCCGCGCTCGACTCCGGCCATCGCCGCGCAGTGCGTCAACGCCGCCGATCCTGTCACCGGCGCGCCCGATCCCGCCACCTGCCTGAACCTCCGTGGCAACCTTGGCCGCAACGCCCTCACCGGACCCGGGCAGGTCAGCATGAACGTCACCGTCTTCAAGAACAACTATCTCCGCAGCATCAACGACGTTTTCAATGTCCAGTTTCGCGCCGAGTTCTTCAACATTTTCAACCGCCCCAACATCAGCGCTCCGCTCGAGAACAAAAACGTCTTCGATTCCAGGGGCAATCGTCTGGCCAGCGCCGGCCTGGCCGAATCCACGCAGACCTCGCCCCGCAACATTCAGCTTGCCATCCGCGTAATCTGGTAAGCCGCCCGCCTCGGCTGAGCCGGAGGCCAGTCTGCCGCCAAACGGGTGCGGGCTGTACTTGCAGTCCGCGGGAAAAAACGTAAGGCCGCCCCGACCGACTCGGGGCGGCCCGTGATCTTACCGGCGAGAAGCAGAGCGCCCTATCGCCAGGCTGCGTAGACCGGCTTGCCCACCAGAAATGCCGGGTTCGCGCCCGGCCGCGGACGAAACTTCTGCGGCCGGCCGTTGCCTACCTCGGCGATGTACAGATTCCCCTCCTGGTCCACGCTCAGCCCGTGCACGTTCCACATCCCGCCGGGAAAGTCGCCCTGGCTGCCCCAGGCGTAGAGGAGATGGCCTTCGAGGTCGTATTTAACGATCTTCCACGTCCCATTGTCTGGGAAAGCCAGTGTCCGGTCCGCCCCGATATGCAGGAACTGCGGACTCGACTGCGGGCCGCCGCTCCACTGGTCGAGGAACTTGCCGTTCTCGTCGAACACCTGGATGCGGCGGTTGGAGCGGTCGCTCACGAAGACGCGGCGCGTCTGCGGGTCCACGGCGATGCCGTGCACCGTATTGAAGTAGTTCGGGCGCGTCTCCGGCGGGGTGCCCCGCTGTCCCCAGTCGAGCAGGAACTTGCCGTCCTTGTCGAACTTGGCGACGCGGGTGCCGTTGTACCCATCGGCCACGTAGAAACTGCTGTCCGGCAGCCAGGCCATAAATGTTGGGCGGTTGAAATGCGTGCCGTCGGCGCCCTTCTGGCCGCTGGTGCCGATGGTCTGCACAAGTTGCTTCCCGTCGTGCGAGAACTTGAGGAGAGTGTGGGCATGATCGTCCACCACCCACACGTGCTTCTCCGCGTCGTAGGGGTTGATGTACACGGCGTGCGGACGCTTCAGCATGGTGTCCCACTGCGTCCAATCTTCAATGAAGTCGCCGGCCGCGTTCACCACCACGATGTTATGTTCCCAGCGGGCGTCAATTCCCATGCGGCCTCGCCAGGCCTGCGCTGGATCGTCGGGATCGGCTCCAGGGCCGCCCGCTCCGGGCGGGCTGGACGCCGGCCCTTGCGAAGCGTTCCGCAGCGGCGCCTGGCCCACGGGGAAGGAAAGGCTGGGTCCGAACTCGGGCACCGGCCTCGAAGCCGGCCGAGCCAGCCTGGGCAGCTCGCCGCGCTGCACGATGAAAACGCGGTTTGGACTTTCGGCGAAGATTCCTTGCACCGCTCCCCACGTCCAGTTCTCATGCCCCGGCAATTGCGAGAATGGTTTCGGCCAGTTGGCCACTACGTCGTAGGGGCCGGTCAGGTCCTGGCCGCCCTTTTCTCCGGGCACCGCGGCGAATCCCGCGCCGGGTCTGGCCTGTCCCAGCACCGGCGCCTGCCGGCCGGAAATCACGTAACCGACGGCGAACGCCAAAAAGATCGCCGTCACTCCCAGAAACGCTCTGCGCATATTCACCCTCCTCAAATTCGTGAACCAGCAATCCAAACTCTGTGGCTCCACCCGGACCATACGCCCGCCGCTCATCGCCGTCAACCTATAGGCCACCACCACACCGGACGCAGGTCAGGCCCGTGTCAATCCTGCGATACAATCGCGGAGCCATGGTTGACGCCAAGACTTGCGTGCGGACTTCCGCGGTCACCGCCACAGCCCAGGTCGTTGCCCTGGTCCTGGTCAGTTGCTCGCTGCTGGCGCGCCCCGCCTGCGCTCAGGAGCCGCAGCCTCGGAAATACGAGCTCAGCGCGGGCTACGCCTACCTGCGCACGGACACCAGTGCCGGAGCCTTGTCCCTGCACGGAATCAGTTTTTCCGTGGCGAGAAACGTAAATGGCTGGCTTTCCATCGTGGGCGATCTCGGCGGCTATCATCTGGAGGGCTTCCGCCTGGGCACGGTTCTTGCCGGCCCGCGGTTCACGGCTCGCGCGCGGCAAAGGGCCTCGGTATTATTTGCTCAGGTGCTATTAGGCGGGGCGCACGCCAACGCCGGCGGCAGGGGCTTTCCTGCCTATCACGATTCTCTAGCCTGGGCATTCGGCGGCGGCCTCGAATACCGCCTCAGTGGGCGCGTCGCGCTTCGTCTCGCTCAAGCGGAATACTTGCAGACGCGACTGGGTGGCGCCGTCCAGCACAATCTGCGCGCTGGCGCGGGCATCGTCTTGCACTTCGGCTTGCCGCATACACGCCCGCCC
>DATDOO010000015.1:0-2536 GCA_035293245.1 Methylococcaceae bacterium | reverse complement strand
GGCATCCGCCGCAGCCAGGCATTCCAACTCCTGCCGCTCCAGGCCGGCGCGTTCGGCCAGGTCTTGCACGTCGAGGAATGGCCCTTTCACGCGGGCCTGCACGATGTTTGAAGCGGCCAGACTCGACAAGCCCTTCACCTGGTTGAAGCCCAGGCGCAAAACCGGCGCCCTGCCCTCCGCGTACTCCAGAGCCGTAGGCTGGGATGGAGCAAGGCGTAATCCCAGCGATTCAGCCATGGATGCCGGGTTTTCGCTGGCGCTGCAACCCAGCCTACACGCGCTGCCGGCGCGGCTTGATTCATATTCCAAAGAACATTCTTCCATGCTCCTCTGCACATCCACCGGCCGCACCTCCACGCCGTGGCGGCGGGCATCCTGCACCAGTTGCGACGGGCCATAAAACCCCATGGGCTGGCTGTTGAGCAGGGCGCAACAAAAGGCCGCCGGGTGGTGGCGTTTGAGCCAAGCAGACACATAAGCCAGGAGGGCGAAGCTGGCGGAATGGGATTCGGGAAAGCCGTAGTCGCCGAAGCCTTTGATCTGCTGGAAGATGCGCCGGGCGAATTCCTCGTCGTAGCCACGCTCCCGCATGCCTGTCATGAGCTTTTCCTCGAAAGGCTCCAGCCCGCCCTTGCGCTTCCAGGCGGCCATGGCGCGCCTGAGCTGGTCCGCCTCGCCCGCCGTGAACCCCGCCGCCACCATGGCGATCTGCATGACCTGCTCCTGGAAAATGGGGATGCCCAAAGTCCGCTCCAGCACCTTTTGGACCTCGGGACTCGGATAACTGACCGGCTCCCGCCCCTGGCGGCGCGCGAGATAGGGATGAACCATGTCCCCCTGGATGGGACCGGGGCGGACGATGGCGATCTCGATCACCAGGTCGTAGTAGTTGGCGGGCCTCAGGCGCGGCAGCATGGTCATCTGGGCGCGGGATTCCACCTGGAACACACCGATGCTGTCGGCCTTCTGTAGCATGGCGTACACCGCCGGGTCTTCCGCTGGCACGTCGGCCAGAGTCCAGGTGCGGCCGGTGTATGCGCCGAGATAGGTCAGCGCCCGACGGATGGCGCTCAGCATCCCCAGCGCCAGCACGTCCACCTTCAGGAGGCCCATGGCTTCCAGGTCGTCCTTTTCCCACTGGATGACGGTGCGCTCGGGCATGGCGGCGTTCTCCACCGGCACCAGCCTGGAGAGTTCGTCCCTGGCGATGACGAAGCCGCCCACGTGCTGGGACAAATGACGGGGAAAGCCCCTGATCTCCGCCACCAATGCCGAGAGGCGTTGGACGACGGGGCTTTCCGGATCGAAGCCCGCATCCCGCAAAGCGTCGGGAGTGAGGCGGTAGCCGTCGAGGCGGTGCACCGAATCGGCCAGCCGTTCCACCTGCGAGAGGTTCAAGCCCAGCGCCTTGCCCACGTCGCGCACCGCGCTGCGCGAGCGGTAGGTGATGACGGTGGCGGCCAGGGCGGCGCGGTGGCGGCCGTACTTTTTATAGAGGTACTGGATGACCTCCTCGCGCCGCTCGTGCTCGAAATCCACGTCGATGTCGGGCGGCTCGGCGCGCTCGCGGGAGATGAAGCGCTCGAAGAGCAAATCCAGCCGCGCCGGGTCCACCTCGGTGATGCCGAGACAAAAACACACCGCCGAATTGGCCGCCGAACCCCGGCCCTGGCACAGGATGCCTTGCTCGCGGGCATAGCGGACGATATCGTGCACGGTCAAAAAATACGGCTCGTAAGCCAGTTCGGCAATAAGCTGCAGCTCGTGCTCCACCTGCTTCAGAACCTTGTTCGCCACCCCATTGGGCCAGCGCTTGCGCAGGCCTTCTTCGGTGAGATGGCGCAACCAGGTGGCGGGGGTATGCCCTTCCGGCACCAGCTCGCGGGGGTATTCGTAGCGCAATTCGTCCAGGGAAAAATGGCAGCGTTCGGCGATGGCGACGGCCTCCTGGAGCCATGCGGCCGGATAGAGTTTGGCCAGGCGTTGCAGGGGACGCAGATGGCGCTCGCCGTTGGGGAATAAAGCGTAGCCCAGTTGCGCCAGGGGCTGGCCGAGGCGGATGGCGGTTACCGTATCCTGCAGGGCGCGGCGGGAAGGATGGTGCATGTGCACGTCGTTGCAGGCCACGCGCGGGATTTGGAGCTTTTGGCCGATGGCCTCAAGCCGGCGCATCCGTTCCCGGTCGCGTCCGGAAAGGAACCGTCCTGCGCCCAGCCACAGATCGGCTCCGAAGCGTTCTTTCAGCCAGATGCCGTCGCTTTCGTTGACTGACTCGCCGGGCAACCAGAGAGCCAGGCAGCCGTGAGGAAGGTGCGCGTCCACGTCGTCGCGGCTCAGGCGGTAGCTGCCTTTCTCCGCCTGGCGCCGGCCGACGGTGATCAGCGCCGAGAGCTTGCCGTAGCTGTCCCGGTCGGTGGCCAGCAATACAAATTTAAGGCCGTCTTCCAAAACGAGTTCGCTGCCGATGATGAGCTGGATGGCGTGCTTTTTGGCCTCCAGGTGGGCGCGCACCACCCCGGCCAGGGAGCATTCGTCG
>DATDOO010000014.1:0-6776 GCA_035293245.1 Methylococcaceae bacterium | reverse complement strand
TGGGTGACCGGTGCGGATGATTCATCCGACGCCTACGAAGTGAAATAACGGGCGCGAAGGGATGTCGGTTGACGGATTTGGGAATGCTGATTTTTATCGGCAGGGTATTACACATTTTGTTGACGGAGGCAGGCTAATGGGCGTCCCCTTTTGCCGGAGAGAAACCCGCGGTTACCCGATTAGGGCTATCAGCGCTCAAGTTGAAGCCTATTCTTGTGGTCAAAGTAACAGGCCTTGGGTAGAGAGAACTCCAAGAAATCAAATCCATCCAGCGATGGCGGATTGATCGGCCGGAACGTCATTTGATGCCTCACGCCGCTCTTTGGCTGGAGCCATTTCTCGGACCTACGTGACATCTCCTTGATTCTTCGTTCACGACGCTGATTGATTGTCTCTTGCCAGCAAATGGCGGATGCCATAGGAAAATTGTAACTAGCGCCTGACCATACCTCTCGCTCACTACAAGTCGGGGAGTCGTCTCCGGCATAACAGCCCAATTGCTGAGATTGATGTTCAGCACCGATCATTCTGAATCCATGGTCGGTTTGCTTAAATTGATACCTTCTGCCATGCCAACCGTGGTGCCCGACCCAGTGCTCAAGATAAATTGATCCGTTTCTTATGGCGACGCTATAGCCGGCAGCGTAGTCACCCTGCAAATCAATCTTGGCAATGATGGTGGGGCGATTGGCGGTCTTCTTGAAGACAAGAACTGCGGGGCCGTCATTGTTGGCTGGTGAGGTTCGTCTCGCAATTATTGCAATGTATTTCACTCCACCAATTTCACCATTGGCGTGGGCCTCGATTTCAGAGGTTTCGTTGTTGCCGTATTGCTCAAGCACCCAGTCATAGGACCTGTCATTGGCAGACAAACTGTTCGAAACGCATACAAACAGGATGAACCGCAATAGATACTTCATTCAGGCGGCCTCGTGAAGAGCCCTAACTTTGAAATGGACACCCCAAAAGGCGCAAAACTTTGCGCCCTTCAGGTGCGTAATTCGGTTTGACGTTACGCTTCCTATTGAAACGGTTCAAGAAATATTCCCGCGAGCTCCCAAAATCGGAAATCGACTGCACCACTTCCTTTGCCGGGAGCAGTTCGGCTCCGGCCTCGGGCCGGTTGCTATCCCCGCAACGTTTGACGCGGGACTGCGGCTTGCAATGCGCTCGGCGCTTCCCTACCCTGAAACCTTTCCCGAATTCTGCAGAGAGTGAGCGCCCATGAGCTGGACGACTACCGAGATTTTTAACCGTTTCCACGAACAAGGGGTCCTGGTTGAGCGGTTGGGGCCGGACAACACGGTGCTGCGCTTCGCGCCCATCGAGGAATGCCGGGCCGGCGACCTGGTGTTCGCCGACCGGCCTAAGTTCATCGAGCGCATCCTGGAAACCCGCCCCGCCGCGGTGGTGACCGACGCCCGCCTCGCGCCGCGCCTGGCGGAAGAAATGCCGGAACTGGCCATCCTGGTGTCACCCAACGTCAAGCTGGCCATGGCCCTGCTGCGCCAGACCTTCGACGACCGCAACGTCTACGATTCGGAATGGCCGCGCGTCCACCCTTCCGCGGTGATTCACGCCAGTGCGCAGGTCGCGGACGATGCGTTGATCGGCCCCGGCGTGGTGGTGGGGGCCGAAGCGGTGATCGGCTCGCGGGCGGTGCTGATGGCCAACGTGGTCATCGAACGCGACGCGAAAATCGGCGCGGAAAGCGTGCTGCATCCGGGCGTGGTGGTCTGCTACCGCTGCGAGGTCGGCGCGAAAGTCATCCTCAAGCCCGGCTGCGTCATCGGCTCGGAAGGCTTCGGCTTCGCCCAGGACGCCCAGCGCCGCAACTACCGCATCCCGCACATGGGCATCGTCGTCATCGAGGACCGGGTGGTCATCGGCGCCAACACCACCATTGACCGGGGCACGTTCGGTGAGACGCGCGTCAGGTCCGGCACCATCGTCGACGCCCTGTGCCACTTCGGCCACAACGTGGAGATCGGCGAGGACTGCATCGTCTGCGCCCAGACCGGGCTGTCCGGCTCCACCCGCTTCGGCAAGCGGGTCATCGCCACCGGCCAGACCGGCACCATCGATCATGTGAGCGTGGCGGACGACGTGGTGCTGCTGCACCGCGCAGGATTGCCGAACAGCATCAAGCAGGCCGGCATGTACGCCGGCGGCCCGGTCCAGCCCCTGGATCAGTACAAGCGCAACATGGCGGTCATGCCGCGCCTGCACGAAATGTGGGAACGGCTGCGCGAGCTGGAGAAGAAGGTGAATGGGCTTTCGGCTGAGGAATAGCCGAGTAGGTTGGGTTAGCGGTCCTCCGCGTAACCCAACGAAACTGCCCCGGCTTCCGCTCCAGTCCGTGAATAGCGGTAAACGGTAAACAGAAAAAACTGCGCGCCGAAAATCAGGTTGGCCATCAAGAGGTGCAACGGCTGGGAGACGGCAGGCATGCCGAGGCGGTCCATGCTCACGCCGAGGACGATGGCGAAAACGATCAGCCCCATCAGCACGGCCGAGGTACGCGCCAGCAGGTGTTGCTTGCCCAGGCTCTTGCGCAGCGACCAGGCCAGCCAGCCGTTGGCGAGCAGCACCAGGATGGAAAAACTGCGGTGGACGTAGAAAATGACCGGGAACTGTTCGCGCCACAAATGGCGGTTTTCGTGCCGGAGCGCGGCGTCGATGACGTCCACCCCCTCGCGCACCTGGATGCCGAGCACGATTTGCAGCACGGTGAGGAACAGCACCAGCCGCGCCACCGTGTAGACCCGCTCCGGCAGCGCGCGGGTGTCCAGCGCGGCGAATTGCGCCCACTGGGCGCGGGTGACGGCGTAAATCAGCGTGGCCACGATGAGGAGCGCCATGAGCATGTGGGCGGTGATCTTGGCCGGATTGAGATTGCTGGCCACCACCACCGAGCCCAGCCAGGCCTGAAAGCCGACGGCGAAAAACACGCCCAGGCACAGCCAGAATACGGCCTTGTCCCTTTTTAGGAACGGCGTCGACGCGGCCAGGGTCGAGACAATCAACACGCCGATGCAAACCCCCACCAAACGGTTCAGGTATTCGGTCCAGGTCTTGAGCGGGTTGAAGCTCGTGTCGGCGTAACCCACCGCGTAAATCTCGTGGTAGTTGGCCGGCAGTTGCGACTCGTCCGTCGGGGGGATCAGTTGCCCGAAGCAGGTCGGCCAGTCGGGACAGCCCATGCCCGCTCCGGAGGCGCGCACGATGCTGCCGACCATGATCAAAAAATACACCGCACCGATGGTGATAAGTCCGATGCGCCGAAAGCGCGCCAGTGCCGAATCTTCTGTCATCTTCGTCGACCTGCCTAACGGAAAAACGCGCCAAAGGATAGCATCCCCTTTTCAAGGCGCGCGGTGAAAAAACCGGACTCGGCGGCGGAAATTCGTTAAACTGTAATAGTTCTCAATTGCGCGGGCGAGGCGCGCCCGGTTGTTGTTGCGCATGCACTCTCTTCAGGAAGCGAAACCCATGTCACAGTGCCGTTATTTCATTTTCGTGCTGTTCCTTGCCTTCCTCGTCCCGCCCATGGCCGGCGCCGGGGAGTCGGGCACGGAAATCGTGGTTTATTCGGCGCGCCATGAGCCGCTGATCAAGCCCCTGTTCGACACTTACGCGAAAAAGACCGGCGTCGAGGTCAAGTTCATCACCGGCGAGGCCGGCGCGCTGATGCAGCGCCTCAAGGCGGAAGGAACGCGCACCCCGGCGGATATTCTGCTCACCGTGGACGCGGGCAACCTGTGGTTCGCCAAGCGGGAAGGCCTGCTGCAGCCCGTGCAGAGCCCGGCGTTGGAAGCAAACATCCCCGCCCATCTGCGCGATCCGGACAAGCAATGGTTCGGCCTGTCGGTTCGGGCCCGCACCCTGGTCTACAACACGCAAAAGGTCAGCCCCTCCGATCTCTCCACCTACCAGGCGCTGGCCGAACCGCAATGGAAAGGCCGGCTGTGCCTCAGGAGTTCCAAGAAGGTCTATAACCAGTCGCTGGTGGCGATGCTGATCGCCGAGTACGGCGAGGCGGAAACCCTGAACATTGTCAAAGGCTGGGTGGCCAACCTGGCCGCACCGGTGTATTCCGACGACGAGCAGGTGTTGCCTGCCGTGGCCGCGGGCCAATGCGACGTGGGCATCGTCAACAGCTATTACTACGGCCGCCTGCTGAAGAAGCAGGCCGACCTGCCCCTGGCCTTGTTCTGGGCCGATCAGGGCGCAGGCGGCGTCCACGTCAACGTCTCCGGCGCCGGCGTGACCCGCCACGCCAGGCATGCCCAGGCCGCGCAGGCGCTGCTGGAATGGTTGTCTTCCGAGGAAGCCCAGGGCGTGTTCGCCAACGCCAATCTGGAGTATCCGGCCAATCCCAAGGTCGCGCCCGATCCGGCGGTGGCGGCGTGGGGCAGCTTCAAGCAGAACACCCGCAACCTCGGCCAGGCCGGCGCCATGCAGGCCCAGGCGATTCGGTTGATGGACGAGGCCGGGTACCACTGATTTCCCGCGTTTAGGCCGAAACGGGGAGACATGCACGCGGAGGGCGGTGTGGCCGCATTGACGGAAAATATTGCCATTCCCTTCCCCGGCGACGTCCCGCACCGCGGGCGGCGGCGGGGGGGCTGGGCCTTCGCGGCGCTGCTCGCGGCCCTGTGGCTGCTGATGTTTGCGGCGCTGCTGGCAGGCGGAGACGGTGACACGGCAGCGGTCTGGACGCATCTGGCCCGGCGGCTGCCCGAGCTGTTGGCGAACACGCTGGTTCTTGCGCTGGGCGTGGGGTTGGGGACGCTGGCGCTGGGCGCCGGGCTGGCCTGGCTGACCGCCTTGCACGAATTTCCCGGCAGCCGGTTCTTTTCCTGGGCGCTGGTCCTGCCCCTGGCCCTGCCGGCTTACGTGCTGGGTTTCGTTCTCATCGGCCTGCTGGATTTCAGCGGCCCGCTACAGTCTTTCTTGCGCGAGGCGGGCTTCTCCAGCGGCTGGATGCCGCAAATCCGCTCGCGGGGCGGCGTCATGCTGGCCTTGACCCTGGCCCTCTATCCCTACGTTTACCTGCTGGCGCGCGAGGCCTTCCTGTCCCAGGGACAGCGCGTGCTGGAGACCGCCCAATCGCTGGGCGACAGCCGCGGGCGGGCGCTGTTCCGCGCCGTGCTTCCCATGAGCCGCCCGTGGCTGGCGGCGGGCGTGAGTCTGGTGCTGATGGAGACCCTGGCCGACTTCGGCACGGTGTCCGTCTTCAATTACGAAACCTTCACCACTGCGATCTACAAGGCTTGGTACGGCCTGTTTTCCTTGCAGGCGGCGGGACAACTGGCCGCTTGCCTGGTATCCCTGGCCTTGCTGCTGCTGGTGCTCGAACAGCGGCAGCGTCTTCGCCAGCGCTACGCCCTGGTCAGCCGCGGCCGGGACGGCAGCGGCAAGCCGCGCCTGCACGGCTGGCGCGCCGGCCTGGCCTGTGTTCTATCCGGCGCGGTGCTGGTTGCGGGTTTCGCGCTGCCCATGGCGCAACTGGCTTTATGGACCCTGGAGGTCTGGCGCGAAGAACTGGACGAGCGCTACGCGGCGTTTTTGGGCCATTCGGTGCTGATGGCCGCGGCGGGAGCGTTGCTTACCGTGGCGGCGGCGTTCGCCCTGACGCTGTTCAAACGTCGTGCGGGACTTGAACCCGGCGCGGTGCTGGCAGTGCGCCTGGCGACTTTGGGTTACGCTGTGCCGGGCACCGTGCTGGCGGTGGGCATCGTCACGCCGCTGGCTTGGCTGGACCAGTGGCTCGGCGCACTCACCGACGCCTGGGGTTTCGAAGCCGCCCCGCTCCTGGGCGGCAGCCTCGCCGTTCTGCTGCTGGCGTACCTGGCCCGCTTCCTGGCCGTGGCGTTCGGCGCGGTGGACAGCGCCATGCAGCGCGTCACCCCGGCCATGGAAGACGCCTCGCGCAGCCTCGGCGTCAGCGGTTTAAGCCTGTGGCTGCGGCTGCATCTGCCCTTGCTGCGCGGCGGACTGCTCAGCGGGGCGCTTTTGGTCTTCGTGGACGTCATGAAGGAAATGCCCATGACCCTGCTGATCCGGCCCTTCGGCTGGGACAACCTGGCGGTGCGTGTGTTCGAGATGGTGTCCGAAGGCCTGTGGGAACGCGCCGCGCCCTCGGCGCTGGCCTTGGCCCTGGCCGGCCTGCTGCCGGTGGCGCTGTTGATCCGCACCACGGAGCGTTCGGCTTGATCTTTACCTGGAGCATGACGGAATGATCGCGCGGCTGGCGGTGGAAAACATTGCTGTCGTTTACGACGGCCACGATGCGGTACGCGGCGTGTCGTTTTCCGTTGCGCCCGGACGCATCGCCTGTCTGCTCGGGCCCAGCGGTTGCGGCAAGACCTCCTTGCTGCGCGCCGTGGCCGGCTTCGAGCCCGTGGTCGCGGGGCGCGTTTTGCTGGACGGCCAGGAGGCGAGCCGGCCCCGTTTCACCCTGCCGCCGCAGAAGCGGCGCATCGGCGTGGTGTTTCAGGACTACGCCCTGTTCCCGCACCTGACGGCGGCGGAAAACATCGCCTACGGCCTGGGGGCGCTGGATCGCGCCGCGCGCCGCGCGCGGGTGGACAGCCTGCTGCATCTGGTCGGGCTGGCGCACGAGCAGGGGCGCTACCCCCATGAACTTTCCGGCGGGCAGCAGCAGCGGGTGGCGCTGGCGCGGGCGCTGATCGTGGAACCGGAGGTCCTGCTGCTGGACGAGCCCCTTTCCAACCTGGACGCGAAACTGCGCGTGCGGGTGCGCACGGAGA
>DATDOO010000013.1:0-23231 GCA_035293245.1 Methylococcaceae bacterium | reverse complement strand
AGGGCGCGGCGCAGTTCGTCCTCGCGCTTGCCGACCCCGGAGAACACCACCTTGCCCGCCTCGCCGCCCGCCGCCAGCACCCGTTCCAGCTCGCCGATGGAGACGATGTCGAAGCCCGAGCCCAGCCGCGCCAGCACGTTGAGCAGCGCCAGGGAGGAATTGGCCTTGACCGCATAGCAAACGAGATGGGAACGCAAACCCAGCGCGGCATCGAAGGCGCGCCAACTGCGTTCCAGCGCGGCGCGGGAATACACGTAGCACGGCGTGCCGTGCCGGGCGGCGATGTCCGCCAACGGCACGGACTCCGCGTGGAGCGTCCCTTCGCGGTAGGAAAACACTTCCATACCGACTTACGGGTTGGACAGCGGCTGGATTTCCGGCGGGGATTCGCCGCCCCCCGGCGGAGCGGCTGCGGGCGATTCCGCCGGCGCGGTTTCCGGGGACAGCAACCGGTTTTCCTCGGGGGTGAGCGTTTCCTCTTCCTTGACGGGTTCCGCCGGCTTCCGGGGTTTGGCGGCTTTGGGCGCAACCTGCGCCGTTTCTCCCTCCGGGGGGGGCAGGTACAACGGCCCTTTCTGACCGCAGGCGGTGAGGAAAGCCGTCCCCAGAAGGAGCAACAGGGTTCGCGTCATAAGTTTGATCCACTCGATAAAGGCGCGCCGGCAGGATGCACCGCCGCATTACCCGGTGATTTTATTGCAAAACGTCCGCCGAGGCTTGTTTTATCGGGACAAAAAAGGCCGGCGCACGCCGGCCCGGAGACAGGGATCGGCGTCGCGCCGACACCGCCCGGCACTGCGGGCGCCGGGCGGCGGAGCCACGGAGGAAGCATCCGCGCCCTGCAACCGGATGCGGGCGGCCGGTACATGGAAATCGAACCGCCCACCGTTCCCGCGCGCCATGCCGCCTGAAATTCAGCAGTTGGCGCGCCGTTTCCGACCGGCTACGGCCCCCTTTTTATCAACGTCCCTGCGCTTGGGAGCAAAGACGGTTTCCCCGAGCCTTTCGTGGGTATAGATGGATTTGGAGACCGATTGGGCGAGGACCCAGCAACGCTCGAAATCCCCGCACAACGCGCGAACCACCTGCCCATCCAGATGTTGCTCCAGGACCAGCGCATTCAGTTGCTCGATCACCTGTTCCGCCGCGAGGGAAGTGCGGTAAGGGCGGTCCTGCACCAGGGCCTGGCAGATGTCGGCCACGGCGATGATGCGCGCGGGCAAGGGCAACTCGTCGCCCTTGAAGTGAAACGGATAGCCGTTGCCGTCCAGCCTCTCGTGGTGCGCCGCCGCCCACAGGGCGATGTCGTCGAAGCCGCGGATCCAGCTCAGGATCTGAAAAGTCTCGAAGCTGTGGCGGAGAATGGCGGCGCGCTGGCCGGCGTCCAGCGGGCCGGTGTTTTCCAGAACCTCGTCGGGCACGCGCAATTTTCCAAGGTCGTGCAGCATCCCGGCGATTTCGATCTTGTCGCAAGTGTCCGGGTCCAATCCCAGGCGTTCGGCCAAATGTCGGGCGAGTTGCGCCACGCACAGGGAATGCTCGACCGTAAACGGACTTTTGGCGTCGATGATATCGGAGAAAATCCGCGCCAGGCTGCGCAATCCGGGGAAGTCCAGGAGGGCGTGCGTCGTGTCCACGGCGGCGGAAGAGAGGTAACGCCAGATGTAGCGCGGCTCCAGGTGGAGCCAGAACGACTCGCGCTTGGAAACGGTCAGAAAAGCGGCCGCCAGTTCCGGACTGAAACGGACCCCTGCGTTTTCGGCAACGACGTTGCGGCAGTAGTCCTTGTGCAGCAAATACTCGGGTTTTTCGTTATGGTGCGCGGTGAGCGCATCCACCCGGTCGGCCAGGTAGATCAGGTTGGCGTCGCGCGCGATGGTGGGCGAAAGATGCCGGGGCAGGTCGCACCAATGGGTGTGGTGGTGGGTGATGATGGGCGCGAAATGCGCCAGCGGAGCGAACTGTTCCACCAAGCTGGCGCCGCGGAGGCAATGGCTTTGGGAGCCGCTCCAGTCCAGTTCGTTGACCAGACTGCGGTGCGTTTTTGTGGACGAGACGCCGCAGTCGTGCAGCATCCCCCCGTACAGTACCGTGTTGCGCTCGTTGGGGCTCAGGCCCAGTTCGCGGGCGCATTCCGCCGCGATCACCGCCACGCGCTTGCCGTGCAGGTAATCGTCCACTCCGACCAGGTCGAGGGCGTCCGAGATGCCGAAAATCATGTCCATGAGACTGACTTGGATCATTGAACACTCCTCCTCTCGGAAATTTAGATGAGTTTTCTTAATTTTTTAGGGCCCGCCCTTACGTCGGTAGCGTCGTGCACGCGGCTCGGGCGCGAAAGGATATAAGCGTACCATTTGTATGGATTTTGTGTCTTATTTCCTGAAGACTTTAATCTTTCCCTTTTCGGCTTCATTCCGGACATACCCATGCCCCGTTTCTGGTTGTTTGTCGTCGCAGCGGTGATTGCTCTCGCCGGAGCCTTCTGGCTGTGGAGAGGCCCCGCGCCGATTGCCGTCAGCCTGCACACCATCGAATACGGTGAGGTGGAGGAGGTGGTCGCCAATACCCGCGTCGGTACGGTAAAGGCGTGCCGCAGGGCTTTCCTTGCGCCCAGCACCGGCGGACGGGTGGCGGTACTGGAGGCGCGGGAGGGAATGCGGACGGAGGCCGGCCAGTTGCTGCTGGAGGTGTGGAACGACGATCTCAAGGCGCAACTGGCGCTGGAGATCGCCGAAGTCGCGGTGGCCGAGGCGCAGCTCGCGGAGAACTGCACCCTGGCGCGGCTGGCGAGCCGCGCCGCGGAGCGGTTGCTGCGGATGCGGGACCACAAGCGGGTGGTTTCCGAGGAAGCGGTGGACGACGCCGTCAGCCAGTCCGAGGCCAGGGCGGCCGCCTGCCGCCGCGCCCAGGCCGGCGTGACGGCGCGTGGCGCCCGGGTGGATGCGGCCCGGGCCGCCGTGGAGCGCACCCAGATGCGGGCGCCGTTCGACGGCGTGGTGGCGGAGGTGAACGCCGAACTGGGCGAATTCGTAACGCCCTCGCCGCCGGGGATTCCCACCCTGCCGCCCATCGACTTGCTGGACGTGAGCTGCCTGTATGTTTCCGCGCCCATCGACGAGGTGGACGCCCCCGCCATCCGCACCGGCCTGCCGGCCCGGGTCGGTCTGGACGCCTTCGCGGGACGCAAGTTTGCGGGTTCGGTGCGCCGGGTGGCGCCTTACGTGCTGGACAAGGAAAAGCAGGCGCGCACCGTGGAAGTGGAAGTGGAGCTGGATGCGCGGGAGGCGCTCGGCGCGCTGCTGCCCGGCTACAGCGCCGACATCGAGATCCTCCTGCAAACCCGGCCACGGGTGTTGCGGGTTCCCTCCCGCGCCGTGCTGGAAGGCCGGAAAGTGCTGGTGCTGAACGCCGCCGGCCGCCTGGAAGAGCGGGAATTCTCGCCGGGCCTGTCGAACTGGGATTACACCGAGGTCGTCGACGGACTCCGGGCGGGCGAGCGCGTGGTGCTCTCCACCGGACAGGAAGGCGTGAAGGCGGACGTGCGCGCCGTCCCCGCGCCATGATCGAACTCTCCGCCATCCACCGCGACTACAGTGTCGGCGACCAGGCGGTGCGCGCCCTGGACGGCGTCGACCTGAGCATCGCATCCGGCGAATACCTCTCGGTGATGGGGCCTTCGGGCTCGGGCAAGTCCACCCTGTTGAACATCGTCGCCCTGCTGGACCGGCCCACAGCGGGGCGCTACCGCATCGACGGGCGCGACGTGACCGAACTGTCCGAGCGGGAGCTGGCGCGGCTTCGGCGGGAAAATTTCGGCTTCGTGTTCCAGTTCTTCCATCTCATTCCGCGCCTCACGGCCGCGGAGAACGTCGAGATGCCCCTGGTCCTCGCCGGCATCGCCCCCGTGGAGCGGGTCGCACGGGTCGCGGAGGCACTCGCCAGCGTGGGTCTGGCGGACCGCGCCGGACATCGCCCCGACCAGCTTTCCGGCGGGCAACGGCAACGCGCCGCCATCGCCCGCGCCACCATCCTGCGCCCCGGCGTATTGCTGGCCGACGAACCGACCGGCAACCTGGACAGCGCCTCAGGGCGCGAGATCGTCCAGTTGCTGGAATCGCTCAACGCGGGAGGAACGACGCTGATCGTCATCACCCACGACGCGGCCCTGGGCGAGCGGGCGCGTCGGCAAATCCGCCTGGCGGACGGGATGATCGTCAGCGACAGCGATGACCGTCTCCCCCTTTTGGAAAAGGGGGGAACCGGATCGGGTTCCGGGGAAACATTCGGCGCGGACAATGCGCCGGGGTGTCTTCTGCGTGGAGAGGGGGAACAAGGCTCCTGCGGAACTCCGGTCGATGCGCCCCGCTGACATCCTCCGCCACGCGCTGCGCGCCATCTTCGCCCAGCCGCTGCGCGCCGGACTGATCCTGCTGGCCATGAGCATCGGCGCGGCGGCGGTCATCGTCCTCACCAGCCTGGGGGAAAGCGCCCGCCAATACGTGACCGGCGAGTTTGCGGCGCTGGGCGCCAACCTGGTGATCGTCCTCCCCGGCCGCAGCGAGACCACCGGCGGCCACCCGCCCCTGTTCGGCGAAACCCCGCGCGACCTCACCCTGGACGACGCCGAAGCCCTGCTGCGCGCGCGCCACATCGTGCGCGTCGCGCCACTGATTCTGGGCGGCAGCCCGGTGTCCTGGGGCGGGCTGGAGCGCGAGGTCACCGTGATCGGCGCCACGGCGGCGCTGCGCGAGGTGCGGAGGCTGGAGCTTTCGCAAGGGCAATTCCTGCCGCCCGCCGATTTTGAACAGGCCATGCCGGTGTGCGTGCTCGGCGAGAAGCTGCGTCAGGAACTGTTCGGCAACCGGGCGGCGCTGGGCGAATGGGTGAGCATCGGCGACCGGCGTTTTCGGGTGGTCGGCGTGATGGCGGCCAAGGGGCATTCGGTGGGCATCGACTTCGACGACACGGTGGTCGTCCCCGTGGCCTCGGCGCAGGTGCTGTTCGACACGCCGGGACTGTTTCGCATGCTCATCGAAGCCCGCTCGCGCGCCACGGTTGCCGACGCCGTGAACGAAGCGCGGCAAATCCTCCGCGCCCGCCACGAGGGCGAGGACGACGTGACCCTCATCACCCAGGATTCCGTGGTCGGCGCCTTCGACAAGGTGCTCAGGGCGCTGACCCTCACCGTAGGCGGCATCGCCGCCATCAGCATGCTGGTGGCGGGCATCCTGGTCATGAACGTGATGCTGGTCAGCGTGACCCAGCGCACGCCGGAAATCGGCCTGCTCAAGGCACTGGGCGCGGACGGGCCGCTGCTCCGCACCCTGTTCCTGGTGGAAGCCGCCCTGCTGTCCCTGGGCGGAGGCGGGCTGGGGCTGCTGCTCGGCTGGCTGGGCATCGGCGTGCTGCAGGGGATGTATCCGGATTTTCCCTTCGCCGCGCCCTTGTGGGCGCCCGTGACGGCGGTGCTGATTTCCCTCGCGTCGGGACTGGGTTTCGGCGTGTTGCCCGCCAGCCGCGCCGCGCGGCTGGACCCGGTGTTGGCGTTGTCGCGGCGGTGAAAGAGATACCGAACGTAGGGTGGGTTGGACGCGCACCACAACGGACGCTGAATTTCCACGAGCATTGATGCGCGTCGTAACCCACCAAACGGCCTCAATGGAGCAATAAAGGCCGATCGGTGGGTTACCGTGCGCAAAGGGACAATGGATAACCGCCAAGTCCCTCCTGGAGCGCACCTAACCCACCCTACGGGAGACCAGCATCCACATCTTCCACCATGAGCAGAATGCCCACATTCTCCCGGCTGGTCCGGTAGGCATGGCCCAGCAACCGGTCCTGCTCGCTGGTCTGCCCGGTGGTCTGGCCGCCGATTTCCACCCATTCGCCCAGCCGCACCTGCACGGACGTCGTCGCCTCGCGGGTGCGCACGCCACCGAGATAGCGCGGGTCCGCGGTATCCGACCAGGGCGAAATTTCCAGTTGCACCTCCCCGGAACCCGTCAGTCGGGGCAGCACGGCGAAGCCGGTGGTCAGGTCCTGGTACTGAAGCCCCGGCGCGACCACGGCGTGCCCACCGCCGTATATGACCACGTTGCCCGGCGCGGGAACCGCCCGGGTTTCGCCCATCTGGATGCGCGCCGGCTGGCCTTCGAGAGTCTGGACCTGCTGGGTGTTGTCGGCGCTCTCGCGCGTGTCGCCACGACGAATCCGCCCCTGGATGCGCACCCTCGACTCGGAAAAATCGCCCGCGTCGATCCGGCCCTGGACGCGGGCCGCGGCGTTCAGCTCCTCCGCCGAGGTCACCCCGCTCTGCCGCACGTGGATGATGAGCCGGTGCGAGCGCTTGTCCAGTTGCCGGAGGAGTTCGCGGATTTCCGCGATCCGCTGCGGGCTGGCACGGACGATGAGGCTGAAGCGGTTGGGGACGATGACCTCGCCCGGCTCCAGCAGCGGACGCAGCAATTCCACCACCTCATCGGCCTGCCGATGGTGCAAGGGCAGCGTGGCCATCTCGTCGGCCCCTGCCGCGCCGACGAGGAAAAGCAAGAAAATCAGCGCCCGTCGCATTGCGGGTTCCTGCCGGACGCCTGCGCCTGTTTGCGCAGCGCCAGGGCCTGGGGCATACGGTTCTGCAGGTCCTGGATGCGCGTGGCATGAGAGGGGTGGGTGGAGAGGAATTCCGCCGGCTGCCCCCCGCCCAGACGCTCCATGTTCTGCCACAACTGCACCGCCTGTTCGGGGTCGAAGCCGGCCTGGGCCATCCAGTCCAGCCCCACCAGGTCCGCCTCGCTTTCCTGCAGGCGGTTGTAAGGCATCAGCACGCCGTACTCGGCGCCGATGCCCAGCAGCCCGAGCAAGGTCTTGCCGGTCTGCGTGGTGGGGTTGCTGACTGCGCCCACCAGGTCGAGACCCTGCTGCATGGCGAACTGCTGGGAGATGCGTTCGTTGGAATGGTTGGCGCGCACGTGGGCGATTTCATGCGCCAGCACCGCCGCCAGTTGATGCTGGTTGCGCGCGGCCTTGAGGATGCCGGTCTGCACGCCGATCTTGCCGCCGGGCAAGGCGAAGGCATTGGGCGAATCGTCGCGGAACACCAGGATTTCCCAGCCGCGCGCCTCGGGACCGAGCAAGGTCCGGGCGACGCACTGCACGTAACGGTTGACGGTCGGATCGGTCTCCACCTGCGAGGACCGGCGTTTCTGCTGGAAGGCCTGCGCCCCCAACGCCGTCATCTGGTCGGCCGGCATGAAGACCAACTGGCTCCGGCCCATGGGCGAGGTGGCGCAGCCGCCCGCCAGCAGCGCGGCGAGCATAGCGAGGAGGATTTGTAAAACGATGCGGAAGGACATGTTGGGAAAACCGAAGAAACCAGAAGAAGAAAATGCCCGCTGACGCTTGGGCTGCGCAGCGCCCTTCCGGCGTTGCGCCCGGGTTTCATTATAGTCCGGCGTGCGATTTGGGTAGCCGGCTCAAGCGGGACGAATGATTAAATAAATCCGTCCCCATTGGCTGCGCGCCCTACTGCGCAAACAATCGCAACTGGCGCGGCCTGACATACACCTGCTCCCCTTCCCGCAATTCCAGTTCCCGGAAGCGTTCCCGCGTCAGTTCCGCCTCGATGGCTTCGCCCTCGGGGGTTTCCAGTTCCAGGCGCACCACCGGGCCCACGGCCTGGATGTGGCTCACCACCGCGGCGATGAGGGGCGTGCCGTTGAGCTGGCGGACGATGTCGATGTCCTGGGGCCGGACGTAAGCCACCGCCGCGGCGTGTTCGCTGTCGGCGTGCTCCGGGGCTTCCACCCGGTAGTCGCCGATGTGCGCCCAGCCCTGATGCAGGCGGCTGTGGAACAGGTTGACGTTGCCCAGGAACTGGAACACGAAGGGCGAGGCCGGCTCGTTGTACACCTCGTCCGGCGTGCCGAGCTGTTCGATCCGCCCGGCGTTCATGACCACCACCCGGTCGGCCACTTCCAGCGCTTCTTCCTGGTCGTGGGTGACGAACACGCTGGTGATGCCCATGTCGTCGTGCAGGCGGCGCAGCCAGCGGCGCAACTCCTTGCGCACCTGGGCGTCCAGGGCGCCGAAGGGTTCGTCCAGCAAGAGGATCTCCGGTTCCACCGCCAGGGCGCGGGCCAGGGCGATGCGCTGGCGCTGGCCGCCGGAGAGCTGGGGCGGGTAGCGGTTCGCCAGCCAGTCCAGTTGCACCAGGCTGAGCAGTTCGTGCACCCGGCGCTGGATTTCCTCTTCCGGCGGACGGGCGTGGCGCGGTTTGACGCGCAGGCCGAAGGCCACGTTTTCGAACACCGTCATGTGGCGGAACAGGGCGTAGTGCTGGAACACGAACCCCACTTGGCGCTCGCCCACGTGGCGCTTGGTGGCGTCCTCGCCGTGGAACAGGATGGCGCCGGAATCCGGCGTCTCCAGTCCGGCGATGATGCGCAGCAGGGTGGTCTTGCCGCAGCCGGAAGGGCCGAGCAGGGCCAACAGCTCGCCGTGCTTCACTTCCAGATCGATGCCCTTGAGGGCGGAAAACTGGCCGAATTTCTTGCCGATGTTGCGGATTTCAATGCTCATGAAATGTTCCGGTTTGTGTAATCGTTCCCACGCTCGGCGTGGGAATGCATCCGGGGACGCTCTGCGTCCCGAAGGAGGACGCAGAGCGTCCAGGGCGGCGTTCCCACGCGGAGCGTGGGAACGATCGCTACGACGGCCGTTCCAGATGCCCCTCCACCAAGGTCTTCAGCACCAGCGTCACCAGCGCCAGCATGGCCAGCAGGGAGGCCACGGCGAAAGCGGCGGTGAAGTTGTATTCGTTGTAGAGGATCTCCACGTGCAGCGGGATGGTGTTGGTCTTGCCTCGCACATGGCCGGACACCACCGACACGGCGCCGAACTCGCCCATGGCGCGGGCGTTGCTGAGGATCACGCCGTACAACAGGCTCCACTTCACGTTGGGCAGGGTCACCCGCCAGAAGGTCTGCCAGCCGGACGCGCCCAACACCAGGGCCGCCTCTTCTTCGTCGTTGCCCTGGGCCTGCATGAGCGGGATCAGCTCGCGGGCCACGAAGGGAAAGGTGACGAACAGGGTTGCCAGCACGATGCCGGGCACGGCGAAGATGATTTTCACGTCGTGATCCGCCAGCCAGGGGCCGTACCAGCCCTGCATGCCGAACAACAGGACGTAGATCAGCCCGGCGATGACCGGCGAAACGGAGAACGGCAGGTCGATGAGGGTGAGCAGCAGGCTCTTGCCGCGGAAGTCGAACTTGGCGATGGCCCAGGCGGCGGCGACCCCGAACACCAGGTTGGCCGGCACGCTGATGGCTGCCGCCAGCAGGGTCAGTTTGACGGCGGCGAGCGCATCCGGCTCGGCGAGGGCCTGCCAGTAAACCCCCACGCCTTTGGCCAGGGCCTGCACGAACACCGCCAGCAGGGGCACCACCAGAAACAGGGCCAGAAACAACAGCGCCAGGCCGGTCAGCGCCCAGCGCACGGCGGCCGGCTCGGTCGTGGCGTGGGGGGAAACGACCCGGCCGTGCGGGGCGTGGAGGGTCGGGGCAAGGGTGGCGGACATGTCAACTCCGTGGTCGGCTGTTGGGTTGTAGGGGCGAATTTATTCGCCTCGACGCTGTTCGAAGGGCGAATAAATTCGCCCCTACAGATTATTCAGGTCATCCCATAGCGCCGCCGGCTCCACCACTGCCAGAGGTTGATGGCGAACAAAAGCAGGAAAGACACCACCAGCATGGACACCGCGATGGCGGTGGCGCCGGCGTAGTCGTACTGCTCCAGCTTGGAAATGATGAGCAAGGGCGTGATTTCCGACACCAGGGGGATGTTGCCGGCGATAAAGATCACCGAGCCGTATTCGCCCACGGCGCGGGCGAAAGCCAGGGCGAAGCCGGTGATCAAGGCCGGCGAGACGTGGGGCAGGATCACCTTGAGAAAGGTCTGCCGGCGGCTGGCGCCCAGGCTGGCGGCGGCTTCTTCCACTTCGGCCTCCAGGTCTTCCAACACCGGCTGCACGGTGCGGATCACGAAGGGCAGGCCGATGAAGGTGAGGGCCACGAATACGCCCAGCGGCGTATAGGCCACCTTGATGCCCAGCGGCGCCAGCAGCCCGCCGATCCAGCCGTTTTTCGCATAGACGGCGGACAAGGCGATGCCCGCCACCGCCGTGGGCAGGGCGAAGGGCAAGTCCACCAGGGCGTCCACCACCCGCTTGCCGGGAAAACGGTAGCGCACCAGCACCCAGGCCACCAGCAGGCCGAACACCGCATTGACCGCCGCCGCCGCCAGGGCCATGCCGAAGCTGAGCCGGTAGGAAGCCAGCACGCGCGGCGTGGTCACCGCACCCCAGAACTGCTCCCAACTCAGGCCGAACGTCTTCAGGAAGGTGGCGGACAGGGGGATCAGCACCACCAGGGACAGATAAACCAGGGTAAACCCTAAGGCCAGGCCGAAGCCGGGCAGAACGGTGGGGCGTTTCAACAACATGGGCATGGCGAATTGGTTTTTCTTCGGCCGTTAAACTGCCAGCCGTTCGGCCGGATCGCTGCGGAAGGCGGCCGTTGGCCGGTCGCCGAAGCCGCTTCCCGCAAACAGTTCGATGCCGGCGCGGTGCGCCGCCTCCGCCTGCTCCGCGGTCTGGACATCCTCCAGAATGATCCGGCTGTCGAAGCGGTGCGCCGCGTCGATCAGGGCGTGGGCGCGATCCCTCTTGAGGCGCGGCGTGGCCGAATCCAGCACGCTCAGAAAACCACGCTCCAGCCGGACAAAATCCGGGAACAGCCGGAACAGCAGTCCCGGGCCGTTCTGCAGGGCGGCGGCGAGGTCCAGCTTGACTCCCAGGCGATAACCCCGCTCCCGGTAATTGCGCAAGCCGTCGATCAGCGGCGGTCGCGCCCCGGCCAGGGAAAGGAACGGCGCGACGATGACCACCCGTTCGGGCTGCATGCCGCAGTGTCTAAGGAGCTGCTCGAAAAACACACCGTGCTGGCGCTTCACGCTGACGATGTGGCGCGGATTCACCTCCACGAACAACAGCTCTTCCGGAGTGGCCTCCGGCAGGAAATTCAACAAATGGATGGCGCGGCACAGCCGGTCGAGATTGATGACCGACGCGCCGTACAACGCGGAGAAGGTTTCGATGGCGGCACGGGGGCTGTTGTGATCCACGTAGGTCCGCAGGCCCGCCTCGCGTCCCAGGCTCGTGCCCGGCGCCGCAGAACGGCGCACATGCTGGAACACCGTGGCGAGGCGCGCCTCGCCGTGCCAGCCTTCCACCCGCCCTTCGTTCAGAAACAGGGCGGGCTGGTTCGCGCCCTGCTCCAGGAAAAAACGCGCGTTGAGTTCGTCGACCAGTTTGCGCAGGTCCATCCCCTTACCTCCGTAATCCTGATTTACAGCGCCGCCGTGGGCAGGTCGAGGCGCTGTTTTTCACGCCGCTCGATCTGCACCACCCGCCCGTCGTGAATGGTGATTTCCACCGCGCCGTAGCGGATGCCCTTCAGGGCGGCCAGCAACTGGCGGGCAGCTTCCAGCACCGGCTCGTCCGCATCCACGGTGTCGCGCAACTGACGCGCGGTTGAGGTGGTCATGGTCATCGCCTCCGTATCTGAATGGCCTGCATGAAGGGGGACGGGAAATTCCGTGGCCGACACTTTAAAGGCGTTTTATTATGCGTCAAAAGAATTTATATTAATATGTAATGACTTTTTATTATAACAAACCGCTCCTGCCGGATTGATCTCATATATTTACAAAAAGAATAACTTTATAAATACAAATTTCTTTTCGGAATAACTCGGCGCCGCTATAGTTGCTCCCGTAGCGGCAAACACGCGTAGCCGGATCGTTGCCCGCCCGCCGACCAGACCTCCTGGAGGCGATAAAAAATCACTGCCTCGGCTCAGGAACCGACCGGACTGCCGGAAGTTCTCCGATTTTTCAAACACTGGAGAGCATTTCATGAACCACCGCCAAGAATGGTCGCTGGACAATTTCAGCCTTCCCGCCCAGGCGAACGCACGGACGAAACCGCTGCGCAGCCCCGAAGGCACGCCCTCAATCGCCGAATTTCATTGGTTTTTTGGCCACGCACGCTTCGCGAGATCCCTGCGACAACTGTACGCCGCCCTTCTGATGGCGCTGGGGGCCTTCCTTCTTTATTCCCCGCAGGCTGACGCCGCCGACGTGTCCCTGCTCAACGTGTCCTACGACCCGACGCGCGAGCTGTACCAGGAATACAACGCCGTCTTTGCCAAATACTGGAAAGCCAGGACGGGCGACGACGTCGCCGTCCAGCAGTCCCATGGCGGCGGCGGCAAGCAGACCCGCGCCGTGATCGACGGCCTGGAGGCCGACGTGGTGACCCTGGCCCTCGCTTACGACGTGGACCAGCTCCACCAGAAGCGCCGGCTGATCCCGCAAAACTGGCAGTCGCTGCTCCCCCACAACAGCTCGCCTTACACCTCCACCATGGTGTTCGTGGTGCGCAAGGGTAATCCCAAAGGCATCAAGGACTGGGACGACCTGGTGAAGGACGGCGTCGCCAACGTGCAGCCCAATCCCAAGTCTTCCGGCGGCGCGCGCTGGAACTACCTGTCGGCCTGGATATTCGCGCAGAAGAAATTCGGCAACGACGAAGCCAAGATCAAGGATTTCGTCGGCAAGTTCTACAAAAACGCCGTGGTCCTGGATACCGGCGCCCGCGGCTCCACCACCACCTTTGTGGAGCGCGGCATCGGCGACGTGCTGGTGACCTGGGAAAACGAGGCCTTCCTGGTACTGCGGGAGTTCGGTGCGGACAAATACGAGATTATCGTCCCCTCGGTGAGCATGCTGGCGGAACCGCCCGTGGCCGTGGTGGAAAAGGTAGCGAAAAAGAACGGTACGGCCGAGGTCGCCAAGGCCTATCTGGAATACCTGTACGGCAAGGAAGGCCAGGAAATCGCAGCCAAGAACCATTACCGGCCGCGCGACGCGGAAATCGCCGCCAAATACGCGGATCGTTTCCCCAAACTGGAACTGATCACCGTCGACGAAGCCTTCGGCGGCTGGAACAAGGCTCAAGCCACGCATTTCAACGATGGCGGCGTCTTCGACCAGATCTTCGTCGCGAAGTAAGAGGAGACGAACGATGACAAACGTCAACAAATCCTTGTTCGGGCTGAGCGCAGCCGGGCTGCTGCTGACCATACCCGCCCTGGCCGGCGCCGAAGACTACTACAGAAAAACCCGCGGCTACCGCGTGGAGCCGGCGTCCGACCCGCCGCCTTACGTGCGCAACCTGAGCGTGACCCAGTTCGAGCAATTCCGCGACGTGGACTGGCTGGACGCGGGCCTGGACTTCCGCAGCCGCTACGAGTACCGGGAGAACGACCTGCGCCCGGAAACCGGCGTCAATCCGCTGACCGGCGCCGCGACGCAAAATCCGCGGCCCGATCCGGACAACCTGTGGCTGCTGCGCACCCGTGCCTACCTGGGCGTGCACGACATCCTCGACCCCCTGCGCTTCGCGGTGGAATACGAGGATGCGCGCAGCTACAACGGCCTGTATGAGCGCGATAACGGCACCACCAACGAGTTCGAACTGATTCAGGGCTACGCCGAGCTGTATTTCAAAAATCTGCTCGGCAACAACCGGCCCTTGAGCATTCGTGCCGGCCGTCAGCACCTGGAACTGCTGGATCGGCGCCTGGTGGGCAACAACGAGTTCCGCAACACCACCAACAACTTCGAAGGTTTCCGCGTCCGCTTCGGCAAGAAGCGGAACGACTGGGATCTGGATACTTTTGCCTTCCAGCCGGTGCAACGCCTGAAGTACGACTTCGACCGGCCCGACGAAAAAACCTGGTTTTACGGCGGCGTGCTCAGCCTCAAGCACTGGTCGGACGTGATTACCATTCAGCCCTACTTCCTGGGCCGCAAGACCAACGGCGATCCGAACCAGGCGCCGAGCAAGGACGCTCCCTTGGTTCTGGATCAGGACATCTATGCGCCCGGCCTGCGCGTCTACGGCTTGTTCGGCAACAGCGGCTTCGATTTCGACGCCGACATCAACAAGCAGTTCGGCCGTTTCGGCGTGCTGCGGACCAAGGATCTGGACGGCAATAGTCTCGGCAAGAGCAAGCAGTTCGACTACCGGCACGACGCCCTGGCCTACTCCCTGGAACTGGGCTACACCTTCGACCACGAATGGAAACCCAGGGCCAGCCTGTACTACGGCTTCGGCACCGGCGACAAGAGCCCCAATTCCGGTTCGGTCACCAGCGGAGTCAACAACCGTTTCGATTCTTTCTACGGCTTCAACCAGCCCTGGTCGCGCAACGACTATTTCTCCTGGGACAACATCCGCACGCCGAAAGCGCGCCTGGAGTTGACGCCGTACAAGGACGTGCGCCTGGACATGGGGTTCGGCGCCTACTGGCTGGAAAGCGAAACGGAGGCCTGGAACCGGACCGGACTGCGCGACCGGGGCGGCAGGAGCGGCAGCTATCTAGGCCACGAATTCGACATCCGCCTCCGCCACCACCTCAACCCGTACCTGGACTGGAGCCTGAGCTACGGCCGCTTCACGCCGGGTAACTTCACCGAGGACGCCCCGTTCAGCCCGACCGCGACCGACGCCATCACCAAGGTCCAGCGCGGATTCACCGAAGACCCCAGCAACTTCTTCTATTTCGAAGTGGCGGTGAACGCCTTCGGAGACGGCAACATCCACTAGCGCCAACGCACCGGGATTGCTCCATGACCGACTTCGCCTTGGTGCGCTCCGCGAGCGCCCCTTGCCATTGCGGAACGAGGAACCCGTGCCGAAACGAGTCACCTCCGAAGCCTTATTTGGTTCGGGATGTCGCCGGGGCGACCGCATGGCCGCGTAGGTTGTCGAAATACGTTTCGGCCACCACGATGATCAGGCCGATCAGCAAGGCCGTGCCCGCCATGATGGCCGTCCTGGTGCCTAAGCCCTCCTGCGACTCGACGGTGGCGGGTGCCGCGACGAGCGCGCGGCTGCCGTTCCCTCTTTTGAAAGCCGGAAGCCAGTTTGTAAAGTAGTGCGTGTTCATGTGATGTGCTCCTCTGTAAAAGCGGGACCGGCCCCCGTGGGCGCCCCGCGCGATGATTCCATCGGCTTGAGCCAAGATTAGGAGCAAGGCGGCGATACGTAACTCGGGTGGAAACCGTATATCGCCTGGCGGGGCCACGTATTTTCGGGAAGAAAATCCGGTAGCCCCGGCGGAGCCGTTCTCCGGAGCGGCGCCCTGGACCGGGCGACCGCCGGACCCATCGCCTCAGACCGCGGAGACCACGATGAGCAGGCCGATCATCAGCCCCATGCCCGCCCAGGCCATGAACAGGCGGCTCAGCAGCGTTATGCCCTCCATGACCGCCGCCTTTCCCGCGATGAACTCGCGCGATTCGGGCGTCGTTGCGCGGGACCGTTTGGCGAACACCCGTGTTCCATTGGACATTTCGGAACTCACGAGTCTGGCTCCAAGGTATTGCGTGTTCATGACGTGTTCTCCCCATGGATGAGAGCGGGACTATTCGTGGGCCGTACCGCGTGGCCTTCCGATCAAGCCTGGACTGAAGATTAGTCGCCGGGCGTCGGAAAATAACTCCAGTGAAAACCGTATATTGCGTTGCTGGGCACCGTATTCCGGGCGGGAAAATCCGGTAGCGAGCGGCGGTCCGCTTTTGGATGCCCGCGTAGTCCGGAGGCGCGCAGCGCGCCTCCGGACTACGCGCTTCATCGCTGCTGCACCGCCGCCTCTTTGGCGACGTTGCCCACGGACAGGGCGGCGCACACTGTCTCGGGCGTCCAGAGGAGCTTCTTCTCCGCAATATGGAATTCGAAGGTGCCCTGGTTTCCCTTCCCCTGCTTGATCTTCACCTGGCCGAGGGGAACGCCGTCGCAGATTCCCTCGTTGGTCAGGCCGTTGAACAGGCTGACCATCGTGGCCCCCTTGTTCCCCTGGAACGGATTGACGGTGCCCTCGACGCGGAACATGCCCCCTTGGGTCACCCTGGCGCTGAAGACGATGGAATCCGGAATCTCGAAATCCTCGGCCGCCTTCACGTCGCCGGTCTTGAAGGTCGGCAGGGTGAAGGTGTCTTCGTAGACGACGCCGCTCCAGTCCGGCATGGGAGTGGGCAGATTGATGGTCTGGCCGGGGTTCTGCACGTCCCAGCGCAGCAGCATGGCTTTGTCCTCGTGCTGGGTGTTGTGGCAGTGCTCCATGTAGCTGCCCATGAATTCCCGGAAGCGCAGGGCGAGGTCCAGTTCCTTGCCGCTGTCCGGCGCAAGATCGCCGACGCGGTACACGTCCTTGCGCGCAAACCGCTCCCAGGCGGGCGGGATCTTGCCGTCGCGCAGCAGGATCTGCCCTTCCTCGAAGTGGATGTGCACCGGATGGCTCCAGCCGCCGCCGGTCTTCAGGTGCCAGATTTCCGTGGTGCCTTCGTCCGGCGCGGCGGACAAACGGTGCGGGTCCATGTTGAAGCCTTCGTCGACATCGGGGGGCAGGCCTGCACCGCCGTCGGTCTTGATGACCCAGGGCTTGGGCTCGTCGGGGACATCCACGTCCTTGCGCCCGAACACGAAGGAGCGATGCTTGGCGCTCTGCAATTCCGCCGCCGTGAACACGGGCAGCGGGATCATCTTCTTCCTGCCTTCCTCGTAATCAGCCGGATTCATGCTCAAGTCGGTGCCGGCATAAGTCTTTACCCGGAACTCCAGGAACTTGCCGACGCCCGGATCGCCCCGATAGGTGCCCCTGACGACATCCTTGAGTTGCACCACCCGTTTCGGCCCCCGGCCGTTTATGTGCTCCAGCAGGTTGACGAAGTACAGCCTGTCGCCTTCATGGAAGTCCTTGAAGTCGATGACGATGTCGTAGCGCTCCGCAATGCCCAGTTCCGGCAGGTCGGCGGACTCGTCGTTGGGGAAACGCACGGCGTGCTCCATGAGGTTGCCGTCGTTGGCGACCATATGGAACGGCACCCGGTTGCCCGCCTCGTCCACCAGGGCGATCTTGAAGAAGCGCGATACCGCGGCGTCGAGGATGCGGAAGCGGTAGCGGCGCGCCCGCACCTCGAAATAGGGCTTCCACTTGCCGTTGACCACCATGCGGTCGCCCAGGAAGCCGTCGGTGTTGAAGATGTTGAAGAAGAGCTGGCCGTTCTGGTCCCACGCCTTGTCGGTAACCATCAGGTTGACGTCGTAGTCCCGGTTGCCCCAGTCCAGGCCGCTGCCGCTGGGCAGGCACAGGTTCACGTTCCTGTCCGGGTCGGCGTAGTGGCAGCCGATGCCCGGCTTCGCCGGATCGAACCGCTTTTCCTGCTCGTTCGCGGGTTCCCGGCCCCGGTCCAGCGCACTGTAGAAGTTCATCATGGTCGCCATGCCCTTGTAGACGTTCTGAGCGGTGAAATCGAGCATGTGGTCGTGGAACCAGTGGCTGCTCATGGTCTCGCGCCAGTCGCCGCGAACGTTGCGGATGCCGCCGTTGCCGTCCGGCGCACCGGCTTTTGGATCGGCGGCAAGCGTGTTGGTGCGGTCGTGGCCGGCCAGGATCATCGGCCAGTGGTAGTCGTAGTACTGGCCGGGATAGAAGAAGGCATGGGTATAGCCGTCGCTCTCCGCCGGGTTGTGGCCGTTGTGCTCGTGGGTGGTGATGGTGTGCAGGCCGAAGCCGAAGTTGGCCTCCTCGTCGATGGGCAGGGCGTCGTGGTGGCGGAACAGGATGGGCTCGCCGTAGCGCGCCACCAGCAGCTTGGGCGGCATGGTGCCGTCGAAAGTCCATACCGCCTTGGGGTCCTGTACGGGGAAGCTGGGGTGGAAGCGCACCTCGATCCCCTTGGTACCGTCCGGCAGGTGATAGAGGCCGCCCGGAGCGAACTCGCCTGTGCTGTATCGGTGGCGCTGGAACGGGTTGCGCAGTCCGTTGTTGGTGCGCGCCCCGGTGGTGGCGCTCTGAAAGTAGACCTCGGGAAAGAACTCCGTCCAGCGCTGGTGGGCGAAGAATGTTCCCGGCGGCCGGCCTTCCATGTAAGTCTGCGCCACGCCGGGCACGCACTCCTTGATGCGGCTGTCCCAGGGATTGGGGCTGCCCAGGTAGGCTTCCGGCGTGTTGCGGTTGGGCAGGGGATACAGCGCGTCGGCGCCCAGGAAGGCGTCGAGCCGGGCGCCGTCCGGAACGCTGGAGCAGCTCGACGCCGGTTGCGGCAGGACATAGTCCCGCGGGGCTTCGTTGCCCGGCAGTGGCCGGGTGCCGAACTCTTCAAGCAGCAGCATCTGGCTGCTGAATTCCGCGGCGCCGAACAGCGGGCTGGGCGGAGCGCCGGTGGGAATGTCGAAAGTCTTGGATTCGGCCGACATGCTGGCCAGCAACGCACACAAAGCGATCGGCAGCGCCATGCCGGGCGCAAGCGCCTGCTTTTCCCCTGTTTTCCCGTCCGCTTCAGCCGTCATTGCGGGGGGGGGCGCCCCGGTTGCGACCGGTTTCCGTGGCCGGGTTTGGGTCTGGAAAGTGGTTCGTGTTCACGATGGTTCTCCTCGATTGAAAACAGGATGTTTCTCTGTCCCTCCCTTCCCTGTTCCCTTTCCGGCGCACCGCCGGTTGTTTTTTCCAACGAATTCAAAAATGTAGGCTGGATTAGCGGTTCTCCGCGACAAATCCGCCGGGAGTGGATTTGCACGCGCCCGGAGGGTGCGGGGCAGGGACAGCCCCGCATGAGACCCAACGTTTCGGCTGCTCCCGGACGCGCTCGACGCGCCTCCGGGCTACCCTCGGGCTGCTTCCTTCCCCGGCGGCCGGATCGACAGGACGCGCTCGGCGAAAAACGCCGGCCGCGACAGCACCGGGATGGCGGTCCAGCGGTCCAGGGGCTCGATGCCGTAAAGGGCGATGCCCATGTGCTGCCCCATGTCCATGCCCGGCTTCGTTTCCGGCCCGGCGAAGCCGAGCTTGCGGCGCAGCAGGTCGAGTTGCGCGGGTTGGCCGGTGAGAAACGGCCAGGCCGGACCGACGCCGAACCACCGGGCCCACTCGGCCAGCACGGCGGGCGTGTCCTTTTTCGGATCGAGGGTGATGGTGCAGGGGAATACGTCGCGCCCCACCATTCCGCCCAGGAGCCGGTAAACCTCCAGCAGGTTTTCGGTGTACTCGCGGCACACGTCGCCGCCGGCGGTGTAGATGAAATTGATCACCACGTGCTTGCCGCGGACCAGGTCGTCGTAGAAGCGGACTTTGCGGCCGGTGTGGGCGGTCAGTTCGAAGTTGGGGAAATAGCCGGCGCGGGGTCCCGCGGGCACAGCGGCGGGAAGGGACCGGGGAACGGCAAGGCCGAGCGCCGCGCCGCCCAGCGCCAGGGTGTTGACGAATTCGCGTCTGTTCATGGCACGGTTCCTCGTGAGGAAAAAATCTTTCCGGTCCGTTCCCCCCTTTGCAAAAGGGGGAGTTAGGGGCCGCAATCCCATTTCCGGAGGCGAGCTCCGCCCCCCCTTTACGAAAGGGGGGAAGGGGCTCCTGGATGCTCCAGGGAGCTTCCCCGGCAGGATGGCGATCGCCATCGCCGTTAGGGCGCCACGTCCCAGCGGGCCATCATGGCGTGGTCCTCGTGGGTCATGTTGTGGCAATGGATGACGTAGCGGCCGACGGTGAACGGGCTCACCCCCGGCGGCACGAAGCCCGGCTGGGGGAAGTCGCGGAAATAGCGGAAGGTCTTGATGGTTTCGTTGGGGCCGAGCCGGACCACGTCCTTGCGCCCGCGCTCGTATACCGGCGGCGGCCGGCCGTTGCGCGAGAGGATGAAAAACTCCTCCATGTGGACGTGGATCGGGTGCGACCAGCCCCCGGATTTGTTCTCGAATATCCAGATTTCAGCCGTGTTGCGCCTGGGCCGCGCCAAGCTCACGTCGGGATCGAAAAACTTGCCGTTGATCTGCCAGGCGCCGTTGCCGCGCTCGAAACGAAACAGGCGGGTGCGCACCACCGCGTTCAGGTCGACGACCGGCTGTTCGCGCAGGATGTCGGGCACCTGGCTCGGGTCCGGCACGGTCTCGCCGACGATGAACTTGAGCACCGGATTGCCGGGGTTGAGCAGCTTGCCGCTGGGCTGGCGGCCGTCGGTCTGCTCGGCCCGGTTGTAGAGCACGATTTCGTCGCCCGGTTGGGCGATTTCACTGAAGTCGATCACCACATCGAAGCGCTCGGCCACGGAAATGAGCAGGTTGTTGCGCCGCACCGGGGCCGGCAGCAGGTTGCCGTCGTTGGCGATCTGGATGAACGGCTGCTTGAGAAACGCGCCGCCTTTGCGCAGGTAAAAGTCGTAAAAGCGCGCCGGTCCCCCGACCAGCATGCGGAAGCGGTATTTGCGCCGCTTGACGCGAAAGAACGGCTGGATGACGCCGTTGACCGTGTCCTTGTCGCCCAGGAAGCCGTCGAAATCGAAGGGGTCGAAGAACAGTCGCCCGTCCCGGTCGAAGGCCTTGTCGGCGAACAGCAGCGGCACGTCGAATTCGCCGCTCGGCAGCCTCAGGGCTTGCGGGTTCGCGTCGGTCTCGTCGCCGCTGTCCACGGGATCGAAAGCCAGGAAGAAGCCGACCAGCCCCTTGTAGACGTTGGGCGCGGTGAAGTCGGGACGGTGGTCGTGGTAGAAAAGGGTATTCAGCGCCTCGCGCGGGTCGCCCAGACCCGGATGGCTGCTGTCGAAGCCCGCGTAGGCCATGTTGTAGTGGTGGTCCAGGTGCTGGCCGGTGTCGTAGAAATCGAACGGTCCGCCGTCGCTCTCGGCGGCGCTGTGGAAATTGTGCAGGTGGGTGATGATCTGCGGCATGCCGAAGGTGGAGGCATCCAGCGGCAATTCGTTGTGGATGCGGTTCAGCACCGGCTCGCCGTAGCGGGCGTGAAAGATGGGGCCGGGATAGATGCCGTCGTGGCCCCAGATGGTGCTGGGCGGCAGATCCCGGTGGAAGCGGTGCTCGGCGGCGCGGACGAAGGTTTCGTAGAACTTTTTCGGCGGGGAGAGGTTGTAATACTGGTGCGCCGCCGGATTGACCGCCCCACCCTGGTAATCCGCCGGACTGCCGACCGGGGTTTTGACCGGCGGAACCGGCAGTTCGTCGGCGAAAGGCGTGGTGGGAGGGCTGGCCGGGATGTCCAGCGAGTCGTCCCTGGCGCTGCTTTTGCGGGCGGTGAGGAGCATCGGCGCGGCCGCCGCCAGGGCGGTCTTGAGGAAAAAAGCGCGTCGGCTGCTGTCCGCCGCGGGCGTCCCGGCCTGGTGTTCGGTGGATGTAGTAGCCATGGACGTACTCCGGTGGGGACGAGTGGCGATTCGTATCCGCCACGCCCTGTTTTTATGGGGCCCTGGATGCCGGCTCAGGGTGCTGCGGGCGGTTTGGCCTTTTTTGCCACAGAGGTGAGCGTGGGGTTTTCCAGGTAGCCGATCAGCGCCTCCACTTCGGCGTCGTCGAGCTTGAAGTTCGGCATCGGCAAGTTCTTGTAGCGGGCGAAAAGCTCCAGGGCGATGGGGTCCTTCTCCGCCAGGAGCCGATCCGGGGCTTTCAACCAGCGGGCCAGCCAGGCGCGGTCGCGCTTTTGCGCGACGCCGGCCAACCCCGGCCCGATGCCGTCTTCCTTCCCTAAGCTGTGGCAGGCGAGGCAGCGGGAGCGGTAGATGTCCTCCGCCTTGGGCAGGTCGGGCAGGCGCGGCGCCTCGGCGTAGCTGGCCCGTTGCGGGCCGTCGACGCGATAGCTGGGCAGGGACTGGCCGAGCAACCAGGCCAAAACCTTGGGGTTGTCGAAGGGCGAACGCTTCATCCAGCGGCCGGTGGCCTCGTTGCCCACCAGGAAACTGGTGTGGTGCTGATTCAATTTTTCTCCGCCCGCTTCCTCGCGGTACAGGCCCAGCTTTTGCCGCAGCCGCTTGATGTCATCCTTTTTCCCGGTCGCAAAAGTCCAGCCCGGCCCGGCCTTGAATTTCCCGGCATATTCCTTGAGCGCCTGCGGGGTGTCGCGTTCGGGATCGACGCTGATGGAAACCAGGAAAATGTCGCGCCCCACCCGCTCGCCCAGCTCTTTCTGCACCCGGCGCAGGTTGGCCGTTTCCATGGGGCACACGTCGCCGCATTGGGTGTAGATGAAATTGATGGCGACCACCTTGTCCTTGATGAGGTCGTCGTAAAAACGCACCGTTTTCCCGTCCTGGGTGGTCAGCGGAATGTTGGGGAAGTAAGCCGCTCCCCACGGGGAACCGGGAGGAGCGGCCCAAGTGGAACCGCCGCCGGGAATCGGCCCGGCGACGGCGAGCAGGAGCATGAAAGCCATCGTTTTCATCGGTCTCAGGATGCCGTGCGTGCTCATGACTCCACTCCTGCTGTGCGTTGGAAGAACAAGCATCCCGCTTACCGCAACCGCACCGTCTCCTGATCGGCGTCGCCGCCCGGCGAGGCGGCGCATACCGTCGCCGGCGGCGGCACCAGTCCTTTCACCGACGTCTGGAAGCGGAAGACGCCCTTCCCCTTGGATTTGCGGATATCCGCGCTGCCCAGGGTGGCGCCGCTGCAAACCCCGTTGCTCTCCACGCCATTGAAGACGGTGGCTTTGGTGCCTCCGGTGAAGGGCGTTACGGTTCCTTCCACCCTCAAGACCCCCCGCTTCGTCAACGAGGCACGGGTAACCACGATGGTGTCCGTGGCCACGGGCGGCGGCGGGGGTGGTGGTGGCGGGTCGGCCGTGGCGAACCCGTCCGGAAGCTCGAAGGTTTGCGCGAGCAGGACGTCGCCGGTCTTGTAAGTTTCCAAAGTGAAGGTGTCTTCATAGGCGACGCCGTTCCAGTCCGGCATGGGAGTGGGCAACGCGATGAGTGTGTTGTTCGGGTCGTTCGGGTCCCGTATGGGCTTGTTCGGGTCCTGCACGTCCCAGCGCAGCAGCATGGCCTTGTCCTCGTGCTGGGTGTTGTGGCAGTGCTCCATGTAAGTGCCCATGAACTCCCGGAAACGGATGGCCAGCACCACGTCGCGGCCGCTATCGGCAAAAGGTCCGAGGCGGTAGACGTCCTTGCGCGCCCATTTGTCCCAGGCTTGCGGCGGCTTGTCGTCGCGGCTGATGATCCGCCCTTCCTCGAAGTGGATGTGCACCGGATGGCTCCAGCCTTCGCCGCCGTTGCGCAGGTGCCAGATCTCGGCGGCGCCCTCGTCCGGCGCAGCCGACAGGCGGTGC
>DATDOO010000012.1:0-2306 GCA_035293245.1 Methylococcaceae bacterium | reverse complement strand
GCTTTCTCTCTGGCGCGAGCGCCGCTGAGGGAGTTGAACATCGCGTTGTTGCCCTCATGGCACGCATACTCGAAATTCTGATAGCCGGGTTCCTGCGTTAACGGGAACCCCACCTTAAACGGCCTGACGTAGGTTTTCGGATCGTCGATGGTGATTTCATATTGGATCTCGTCCGGACCCACACGCGTAAAGCGCTCGGTTAATTTCATGGCGTCGCTGGTGGGGATGCCGCCGCCATTGCCGGTGATTCCCGTCCTGTTACCAAGGAAGTTCGTGGTCTCGACCACCAGCGTTTTCCCTTCCCAGCGGCCGCGCGAATCACCCATGTAAGACCGGATGCTCGGACTCGCGTGAGGACGCCCGTCGAGCGGGATCACGCGGGCTTCATGCACCATTTCCTGCAAGATCGTCACGAAGCCTTGCCCCTGCACGATTTGCTGCCCGTTTCCATAGATGACCGGAAAAATGGAGCCCGGCACGCCGCGGGTGATGCAGCGGATGTAATAGGTGAAATCCGTCCACGATTCGGCTAGTTCCACGTTGAATTGCCCGGCTGGCCTGGACTTGGCCTCCGCCAGCATTTCGGGCGTTCTTCCGTTGGGCGGATCGATGACCAAAGACGTCTGCCGGCACGGCCGCCGCGCCCGCTCGCCCCAGTGGCCGGGAGGTCCGGTACTCGCCTTCTGGTTCGCCGCCACGGTTTCGACCAGATCCTGTTTCTGTTTCGCGGCGATTTTGCCCTGCCGGTCGGCGAGCTCCTGCTCCGTAAGGTAAAGCCGGTCGCCGAAGTTGGCCGCCCGGTTCAGGCCCGTGCCGATGCAGTCGTCGCTGGTCCACGTTCCTTGCAAATCGGGATCGCCCCAGGGAGTCTCGGGATGCGTCCAGATCGGGGCCGCGGGCGCCTTTTTGCCGGCTTGTCCGGTGACCGGTTCCGGGTTCAGCGCAAAGATGGCGGCTACGGCCACCAGCGCGGGGACAGACTTCAAATACCGGTACCTCATGCGACTCTCCTTCCAGATCTCCTCGAACGGCGATACACAGCACCACCGACCCGAATGATAGGCAATTATGCGGCGGAGTTCAAGCCCACCCTGGAACAGCCCACCTCACCGCCGATGCGCGGTATATCAATGATCGGCAGTTTTACTGGGAAGCAGCCGTCGTCAATCGTCTGGCCGCAGCGAGACTATTTGGAGGGCGCGCCGGGGGCTGCGCCGGGATCTCCAGCGGAGGAACCGACGAATAGCTTCTTGCCGTCGGCCACCAATGTGATGACGCTGCCGTTGGCTTTATTGGTCCCGTCGATTGCCTGGAACCCCTCGACATAAATCTCGGTGCCGGCCAGCAAGGAATTCTTGGTCCAGCCGCGGCGCAGCAGGGCATTGGGAGCGGCGGCCTCGATCATCCACTTGGTAACTTTGCCCTGTTCGTCCTTGACGTCAAGGCGAATCCAGGCGTGTGGGTTGATCCACTCCATCTTTTCCACGGTTCCCTTGAATTTGACGGGTTTGTTGGCGTCGAACTCGGCGCCGAACGCATGATGGGCCCATAGTGGCGCCGCTGCCATCAGCAAAACCCCGGCTGTAAGAACAACTGCGAGTGTCTTTTTCATATGTGCTCCCTTATTTCTTGGCGGCTGCTTCGGCCGCGGCTTTCTCTCTGGCGCGAGCGCCGCTGAGGGAGTTGAACATCGCGTTGTTGCCCTCATGGCACGCATACTCGAAATTCTGATAGCCGGGTTCCTGCGTTAACGGGAACCCCACCTTAAACGGCCGGACGTAGGTTTTCGGATCGTCGATGGTGATTTCGTATTGCATCTCGTCCGGACCCACACGCGTAAAGCGCTCGGTCAATTTCATGGCGTCGCTGGTGGGGATGCCGCCGCCATTGCCGGTGATTCCCGTCCGGTTACCAAGGAAATTCGTGGTCTCGATCACTAGCGTTTTTCCTTCCCAGCGGCCGCGCGAATCGCCCATGTAAGACCGGATGTTCGGACTCGCATGAGGACGCCCGTCCAGCGGGATCACGCGGGCTTCATGCACCATTTCCTGCAATATCGTCACGAAGCCCTGCCCCTGCACGATTTGCTGCCCATTTCCATAGATGACCGGAAAAATGGAGCCCGGCACGCCGCGGGTGATGCAGCGGATGTAATAGCTGAAGTCTTCCCACGAATCGGCCTTGGGGGTGGCGTTGCCGGCCCCTTCCGGGGCTGGTCTGGATTTGGCCTCCGCCAGCATTTCGGGCGTTCTTCCGTTGGGCGGATCGATGACCAAAGACGTCTGCCGGCACGGCCGCCGCGCCCG
>DATDOO010000011.1:0-2730 GCA_035293245.1 Methylococcaceae bacterium | reverse complement strand
GTACTTTGCACCTCAATTCCAGGCTATTGGAAATGGCAAATACAGTATTGACCGGAGAGGAAAAAGTCCAAACCGGGTGGAGCCAGTGGGTGTTAACCCATTCGCTCCAAAAGTGTTACCCATGTCCTCGGAATAAACTGTTACCTATGTCCCAAGAAAGGACCCTGAAAGGATTGGTGGCCAGGGGCGGAATCGAACCACCGACACGCGGATTTTCAGTCCGCTGCTCTACCAACTGAGCTACCTGGCCTTGGGGTAATGAGGCCGCGTATTAAACCTTTTGGGGTGGTTTAAGTCAACCGCCGCCGGTCCCTGGATTGCCGGCCCCTGCCTTCACATCAGGCCGAGTATCAGCCCGTACAGGGTGAACTGCACCGCATGGTAGCCGCCGTTGATGAACCACAGGCGCAGCGGTTTGAGCTCGAACAGGTAGTTCACCCCAAAGGAGCCCGCAACCCAGAAGATGCCAGCGGCCACGCCCGCGCCGACGCCAAAGACCACGGACGGATCCGGCCCCAGGAACATCGAGAACATGAGGGCGCCAAGCAGGCAAAGGACGAAGGCGCCGCCGAAAATTTTGGCCTTATTGGCGGCTGCAAGTTGTTCATCGGAAAGCCCGGAGTCCTGCTGCCAGGCCTTGGCGAACATCAGGGGGGAGTACCAGATGCCGCCCAGCACGAACGCGGAAACGGCGGCGACAATCGAAGCGATCCAGTCTACGGCGGGCATGACGCGGCTCCTTGGGCAATGAATATCAAGCTCAATTTATACCTGTTGCATCCTGGCTGTCATGTGGAATTGCCAGTACGCCGCACGATAGGCTAATTTCCGGGATCGACGTATCCCTGGGGTTTCGCCGAACCCCCGCCGAAAAAGAACTTTTCCATCTCGCCTTCGAGGAACTTGCGGTGTTCGGGGTTGAGCGGTGACAGGCGGTGTTCGTTGATGAGCATGGTCTGGTGCTTCATCCATTGCGCCCAGGCTTGTTGCGAGATGTTCTCGTAAATGCGTTTGCCGAGTTCGCCCGGCCAGGTCTGGAAGAGAAGGCCCTCAAGTTCCTTATCCAGCATTTGGCAATGCACCATGCGTGTCATGCTAATTCTCGCCATCCAGCAGTGTTCTGCCGGGCATTCTACCTGTAGCGGCCGGACGCTGCTGAGCAGAATGCGCTGAGCGTGCATGCGCACGCGGCAAATGCGAGGCCGGACAGCGGTGCTATCATCAGCAATACCGCACGCCCCGAGGCAACTTCGTGGATTTTGATCGCATGCCCGATTTCTACCTGGCTAATCTGCTCACCGAGCCGACCAGGGCCTCGTGCGCGGAGTGAGGTCGTGACCGATACGCCAGGAGAGCGTTGGCAGGATGGATTGTGGGCCAAGCTGCGCCGCAGGAAGGTCGTGCAGTGGGGCCTTGCCTACGCTGCGGCTGGCTGGACCCTGCTACAGGCCGTCGAGTATGCAACCGGGACATTTCACTGGCCCGAGCCGATCCGGCAGTGGGCCACGCTTGCAGTCCTCTTTGGACTGCCGTTGATCCTGGTCATCGCCTGGTATCACGGCGACCGGGGCGAGCAACAGGTGACCCGAACCGAACTCTTTATCATCCTGCTGCTGTTCCTGGCAGGTGGAACGGGCTTTTGGTTCTACGAGCCAGACCGGGAGGGTGCCATGGTGCCAGGAGCGACTCCCGCGGCAACCACGGCCGCAAAACCAGCCGTCACCGCCGAAACATCCGTGGCCGTCTTGCCCTTTGCCGCGCTCTCTTCGGGTGCGGATGACGGTTATTTCGCCGACGGGTTGACGGAAGAAATCATCAATGCCCTGGCAGCGCTTCCAGACCTCCTGGTCACGGCCCGCACGTCGACGTTCTACTTCAAAGGCAAAGACATCCCGATTCCCGAAATCGCTGCAACACTGGGTGTTGCGCACATCGTTGAAGGATCCGTGCGCCGCTCCGGCGACACCGCGCGCATCACGGCGCAACTCATCCGTGCCGCGGACGGATTTCACCTGTGGTCGGCAACCTATGACCACAAACTCGACAACGTATTCGCCGTGCAGACCCAGATCGCCGAGAGCATTGCCGACACGCTGGGTGTCCTGCTCGACGACCGCAAGCGCACCGCGATGGCCGAGGTCGGGGTACGCGACGTGGAGGCGTTCATCGCCTACCAGCGCGGCGTGGAACTCTTCAACCGCGCGCATAACGAGGGCCCGCTGGTCCCGCTGCTGGCGCGCGCAAACACCGAATTCGAAGCGGCGATCGCGCGCAAGCCGGATTTTGCGCATGCCTATTTCCACCATGCGGACTATTACGCGCACGTTCTCATCGACGAGGCACCAGGCCATGGTCCGGGATTCGTGTCGGCGACGGGCGTCAGTGTCGAAGAGGCGGCGCGACGCCTGGCCGAAGACTTTGACGCCGCCATTCGCTACGAACGCGACGCGGGCCAGCGCCTCGTCATCCAGGCGGTGCGGACGACGGTGTCCGCCAGCTGGCGGAGCCTCAAGGACCAGATCGTGCGCGCATTCGACGGCTGGGATAATTGCCGTCACGGCCTCTGGATCGACCAGACCGCGATCGTCTTCGGCTACGGCGAGGCGGCTCTCGCGCACGATCTCAGGCGCACGCGTTGCGACCCGCTGGGTGGCGACTGGACGCGTCTCGCGATCACCGCAGTGTGGATTGGCCGCCCCATGGAGGGGCTTGAATATGCCGACCGTATCG
>DATDOO010000010.1:0-3536 GCA_035293245.1 Methylococcaceae bacterium | reverse complement strand
GAAACGGTTGGCGCGGGCCTGGGCCAGACTCAAGTCCCGGGCGCGTTCGCGTTTTTGCGCGTGGCGCTCGCGCACCTGGCGGTATTCCTCGCGGACGCCTTTTATATAGGCATCCCGCAAGTCCCGGCTGAGCAGGCTGGTGGCGACTCCGACAGCGCGTGAGGCGTCGGTGACGTACACGGTCGGCCCCTCGTAATGGGGCTCGATTTTCACCGCCGTGTGGGCGCGGGAGGTGGTCGCGCCGCCGATGAGCAAAGGGATGTCCAGCCCGAGGCGTTGCATTTCCTTGGCCACGTGCACCATTTCGTCCAGGGACGGGGTGATGAGGCCGGACAGGCCGATGATGTCCACCTTTTCCTCCTGGGCGGTGTGCAGAATCTTGTCGGCAGGCACCATGACGCCCAGGTCGACCACGTCGAAGCCGTTGCACTGCAGCACCACGCCGACGATGTTCTTGCCGATGTCGTGCACGTCGCCCTTGACCGTGGCCATGAGGATTTTGCCGTTGCTCTGCCCGGCGCTACGTTCGGCATCCATGTAAGGCATCAAATGGGCCACGGCCTTTTTCATGACGCGGGCGGATTTCACCACCTGGGGCAGGAACATTTTGCCGGCGCCGAACAGGTCCCCGACCACGTTCATGCCGGCCATGAGCGGGCCTTCGATGACCAGCAGCGGCCGGCCCAAAGTCAGGCGCGCCTCTTCCGTGTCGGTTTCCACGAACTCGTCGACGCCTTTGACCAGGGCGTGCTCCAGGCGCTTGGCCACCGGCCAGGACCGCCATTCCAGGTCTTCCTTCTTGTCAGTCCCACCGCCTTCGCCGCGGTATTTTTCCGCCAGGGGCAGCAGGCGTTCGGTGGCGTCCGGCCGGCGGTCGAGAAGCACGTCCTCGATGGCGTCGCGCAGTTCCGCCGGGATGTCGTCGTAGATGGCCAACTGGCCGGCGTTGACTATTCCTAAGTCCATGCCGTTCCGGATGGCGTGGTAGAGGAACACGGCGTGAATGGCCTCGCGCACCGGGTTGTTGCCGCGGAAGGAAAAGGACACGTTGGACACGCCGCCGGAAATCAGCGCGTGGGGCAGGGCCTGTTTGATTTCCGCCACCGCTTCGATGAAGTCCAGGCCGTAGCGGTTGTGCTCTTCGATGCCGGTGGCCACGGCGAAGATGTTGGGGTCGAAGATGATGTCCTCGGCCGGAAAGCCCACCTGCTCGGTGAGTATCTTGTAGGCGCGGGTGCAGATTTCCACCTTGCGGGCTTTGCTGTCGGCCTGGCCTTGCTCGTCGAAGGCCATGACGATCACCGCCGCGCCGTAGTGGCGTACCAGCCTGGCGTGTTCGATGAAAGCCGCTTCGCCTTCCTTCATGGAAATGGAGTTGACCACGCCCTTGCCTTGCAGGCACTTGAGGCCGGCTTCCAGCACTTCCCACTTGGACGAATCCAGCATCACCGGCACCCGGGCGATGTCCGGCTCGGCGGCGATGAGATTCAGGAACCTCACCATGGCCGCCTGGGCGTCCAGCATGCCTTCGTCCATGTTGATGTCGATGATCTGGGCGCCGTTTTCCACCTGTGACCGGGCCACGTCCAGGGCTTTGTCGTACTGCTCCTCCTTGATGAGGCGCTTGAAGACGGCGGAGCCGGTGACGTTGGTGCGCTCGCCCACGTTCACGAAAATCCCCCCTAGCCCCCCTTTTTCAAAGGGGGGAAGGGGGGATTTGCCGATGTTGAGCGGCTCTAGCCCGGATAATCGGCAGGCCGGCGGGATGGCGGCCGGCCGCCGCGGAGGGATGTCTTTCAGCCGGTCATGCAGTATCTTGATGTGCGCTGGGCTGGTGCCGCAGCAGCCGCCGATGATGTTGATGAAGCCGCTCTCGGCCCATTCCGCCAGTTCTTCCGCCATCATCTCCGGCGTTTCGTCGTAGCCGCCGAATTCGTTGGGCAGTCCCGCGTTGGGATGGGCGGAGACGTGGGTATCAGCGATGCGGCTCAGCTCTTCCACGTACTGGCGCAGTTCCTTGGCCCCCAGCGCGCAATTCAGGCCGATGGACACCGGCCGGGCGTGGCGCAGGGAGTTCCAGAAGGCTTCCGTGGTCTGGCCGGTGAGGGTGCGGCCGGAAGCGTCGGTGATGGTGCCGGAAATCATCACCGGCAGGCGCAGGCCGCGATCGTCGAAATACTTCTCCACCGCGAACACCGCCGCCTTGGCGTTGAGGGTGTCGAACACGGTTTCGATGAGGATGAGGTCGGCGCCGCCGTCCACCAGTCCTCCGGTGGATTCGTAATAGTTTTCCACCAACTGGTCGAAGGTGACGTTGCGGAAGCCCGGATCGTTCACGTCCGGCGAAAGCGTCGCCGTGCGGCTGGTGGGGCCGATGACGCCGGCCACGAAGCGCGGCTTGTCCGGCGTTTGGGCGGTCATTTCGTCCGCTACCTGGCGCGCCAGCCGGGCTCCGGCCGCGTTGATCTCGTAAGCCAGTTCTTCCATGCCGTAATCGGCCATGGACACGCGGGTGGCGTTGAAGGTGCAGGTTTCCAGGATGTCCGCGCCGGCTTGCAGATAGGCGCGGTGGATGGCGGCGATGACCTCGGGTTTGGTCAGCAGCAGCAGATCGTTGTTGCCTTTCAGGTCGTGGGGCCAGTCGGCGAAGCGCGCTCCCCGGTAATCGGCCTCCTGCAGCTTGTATGTCTGGATCTGGGTGCCCATGGCCCCGTCCAGAAACAGAATGCGCTGCCCCAGCAAACGGCGGAATTGTTCGGAGCGCCTCGCCTGATCCGTCATGTGGTTTAACTTTCGTCGGCAAAAACGCCATTTTAACCTGTCCGGCGCAGCCGATTGGTTCCGCTGGCGGTTTGCCCTACCAATCCGCCGGGACGGCGCAGAGGGTGGTGGACGCGGACTGGCCCTGGTCGTCCACCACCCGGACGATGAATCGCCCGGTCCTGGCCGGCCACAACACCGTGTTGCCTTCCCCCACCAGGGCGTCGTCCACGAACCAGAACAAGCGGTGGCGGCCGCCGCCGCTCACGGCGGAGAATTCCACGCTGCTGTGGCCGTCGGGCCGCACGGGGTATTTCACCGCTGCTTGTGGAGAGACGATGCTGGGCGGATGGGCGCCCGCGTCGCCGCCGGCCAGGTCTTCGCAGGGATGGGCGAAAGGCGGCGGGGTGTCGCGGCGCACCCCGGCCAGGCGGAATTGCTCCAGCACGTCGCTGTCCCAGAATTCGGCGATTCGTGCCTCGCCGTGTGGCTCGTCGCCCCGGCACAGCCGCAGGCCGGTTCGGGGATCGACGCGGACTTGCCGGTGGATGGTGCAGGTTTTGATGGGCGACACGCCGGGAATGATCCAGCCGGGTTTGCTGTACGGGCACCAGGGCGAGCGCAGGGTGCCGGACAGGGGACGGCAGCGGCTTGGCAATGCCGCACATTCTAGTGGGTGGGATTCCCACCCGGATAACCGCTAGCCACGGGTCCGGTATCGAGCCTTGCAGTTGGCGCGGCGACGCGCCGATTGATGCGTAGGTACGAAAGCAGGC
>DATDOO010000009.1:0-5589 GCA_035293245.1 Methylococcaceae bacterium | reverse complement strand
CCACGGTGAACGGACCGCTGACGCGCGTGACGTCCTTGACGACCTCCGGCCGATCCACCAGCACTTCCAGGGCCGGTTCCTCGTTGTTGGCGATGGACTTCAGGGTGATGTGCGGTACCAGGCCGCCGATTTCCTCGCCCTTTCTGTTCTGCTTGCGCTGATAAACGAAACCGCCCCGCGGCCCGATGTTCGGCGAAAGCAGTTCGTAGTAAGGAAAGGTGGCGGTCAGCAGACGTTGCCGGGCCAGGGCCAGCGGAACGCGGGAGGTGTCGATGGTGATCCAGCGCCGGCCCCATTGTTCGGCGACGCAAGCGGTGGTGCCGGAACCGCAGGTGGGGTCCAGCACCAGGTCGCCGGGGTCGGTGGTCATGAGTACACAGCGTTCAATGGGTTTGATATCTGTTTGGACCACATATGCTGGATCGTCTTCTCCCCTGGTATCTGTCCAGACGTGCACAAGCTCGCGGAAAGGGAAGTCGCTTAGGTATCTCTTGAAAATGCGCAATCCTTCCTGCCTGAGAAGGCGCCCTTTGTCCCAGAGTTTCGTGACACCGTCAGCGCCGCATTTCCAATGTCGATTTGGCTTGCATGAAAGCCGATATTTCTTGCCTTCCCATTCCACAACAACATCTTCATCGTCGCCACCTTTCGAGACAATGCTGTCAGTTGCAAATATCTGTGCGCCATCAGGAAGACGGAGCACACCAGCGTCATCCCTGAACCTGCCTATCGGATGGAGTGCCCCGTCAGCAAGCTCTACCCGCTTATACTCCATCGCTCCTGGAGCACCAGGTACCTGCGGCACATATAGCTTATGGAACTTGACACACTGGATATCTTTCGCATACCAAAGGAGGTAGTCAGATGTTGTCGGGATGGTCGCGGTGGTCGAGCCGCTCGTCTTTTGAAATGTAATCTGGGAAGCAAAATTCTCTGGGCCAAAAACCTCGTCCAATAAGTGACGCACGTGGTGCAGATTCTCATCGGAAATCTGCACAAACACGCTGCCGGAATCGGTCAGTAGTTCCCTTGCCAGTAACAGCCGGTCACGCAGGTAGGCCAGATAGGAATGCAGGCCCAGTTCCCAGGTGTCCCGGTAGGCTTTCACCATTTCCGGTTCGCGGGTCATCGCGTCATCGGCTCCGTGCTTTACGTCACGAGCGCTACCGCACCCTGGCTTGCTGCGCACGAAAGGCTGGAAATTGGAGCCGAATTTCACCCCGTAGGGCGGGTCGATGTAGATCATCTGCACTTGGCCGCCCAAACCCTCGTACTCCAGCAGCGAGTTCATCGCCACCAGGCTGTCGCCGAGGATCATCCGGTTGGTCCACGGCCCTACGTGCTCGTAAGCGCGTAGCTTGTCGGTCAGGTCCAGTCCGGGATCGCCGAACAGGTCGAGATTGCTCCCCTTGGCCTTGTGATTGACCAGGCCGTCGATGATGGCCTTGGTGGAATGCCGCTCATGCACGAACAGCGGCAGCGTCGGCACCTGAATATCCGCCCGCTCCGCCTTGCCGGACCAGTTCAGGAAGGGCTGGGAGAGGTTTTTCAGCATCGCCACGCAGCTTTTCAGGCTGCCCACGCGGATGCGGCCGTTTGCGCTGAGCTGCTCTTCGGCAAATACGACGCCTTCGCCATCCTCGGCGCAGCGTTCGATCAACCCCAGCAGCCATTCCGCCTGCTCGCGGCCAGGGTTTTCGTCCCAGGACAGGGCAGGGTCAAGGCTGGAGTCGTAGCGGTAAGTCTTTGGCGGTTTCCTGACCTTCAGGAATTCCTGCTGCAGGCCCACGTCGGGGCGCTGAACGGCTTTGTTGTCGTGTGCGTAACTGTGGGCGCCGCTCGTGACGGTTGCGGCGCGTTTCGACTTCGGGGGCATGGCGGACCTTTTCCTTAAGGCGGGCAGGATGCTGAGTTGGCAAATTGAAACGAGAGTTTGCCCCAATGGCAAGATAAGAAGCAATCTTGCCCCTGCGGCTTTGCCAGGCAGGCAAAGCGCTGCCGACAATCCGCCCATGAACATCGGGCCAGTGCTTTACGCGTTGCGGAGAGAAAAGGGGCTGACGCTGGAAGCGACGGCGTTCGAAGCGGGCGTTGATCCGGGCAATCTGTCGCGGATTGAGAAAGGCACGCGCCAGCCTTCGATTCGGCTATTGGAGCGGCTGGCCGAAGCGCTGGGAACCCGCGTGTCCTCCATCTTCGCCAGCGCAGAAGGCGATGACGCGACTGCGAAACCACCGAAGGAACTGAGTGACATTACCGATGCGAACTTTTCCTCGGAGGCGCTGGAGGTGCGGCAGCGTTTCCGCGACCTGTCGCCGACGAATCAACGGATCGCCCTGGAACTGATCCGAACTCTGAGCCGCATCGAGAAGAACTCTCTTGTCCATAGCCCATAAATCCGGGCGCCGGAAGTAAAGTGCCACGGGTCGAGCCGTCGTGATTCCCTTCGCGTCACGCCAGGCGACGCAATGCTTCCCGCTGCTCCTTCAGCGCGCGTGCCAGTTCGCGCAATATGGTCCGGTGGCCGCCCTTGAAAGCATTGCCGGATGAGGTGGATTTGCCCTCAGCCGTTCTCGGCCCCGTCGATTTTTCCCACGGCTTCCAGCGGCGAATCAACGCCGCCTGCCGCTGCCGTCGTTCGAAAGTCCAGCCGTTCGCCATGTTGACGCTCCAATAGTTCGTTTGGCGCGGTTTTCATTTCCCGCGCGTGCGAGGGTTCGGTCACGCTGTTATTGTTGACCTGTTGCTGGTGGGCGATGTTGGCCTGCTTCGCAATTACCAGGGGCGGATTCTTGACGGTCGCGAGCGTCTCCAAAGTCGCCCGGCACTGGCTTTGGGCTTTCAACGCCAGGCGCATGAACGTCTCAAGGTTTTTCAGTTCGAGCGCGGAGAATGCCCGCTCCGTCAGGCCGACAAAAACGGTTTGCAACGCCGTCGCCTGGTTCAGCAGCATGGCCTCGACGCGAGTGAGGTCACCGCCCCTCACTGTGGCAGCTTGATCCCTCAGCGTCTCAATTAATTCGACGACGTCAATGGGTTTGTCGCTTCCCAGGCTCGCACTAGCTATCTGCAGCACACGAAAAGCGGCGAATTCCGGAGAAGTCGCGATCCGCGCGATGTTGCGCTTGCGCTCAGCCTCGCTTTCTTCACCGTCCGCGGCTGAACTCGAAGGGGATTTCCTGGCTTTCGTTTTGGAGGGTTTCATCGTGGCCACTCTCGCTGAGGGTACTGAGTGCTGGTGGGTGCGGGATCAAATTCGGATAGGAGAGGATTTCCAGCATTGGTTTTGTTGCCGATAATTCTCCGATCACGACCCCACCAAAAGAAGGGATGCGAGAAGATGAAATCAGCCATTGTCTTGGGGATGTTGCTCGCTGGCGCCGCGGAAGCCGGGGATGTCGAACTGCAGGCGGAAGCCATCCGCCGCAGCAACACCCAGCCATGCTACGGGATACAGAATCCAGACAGGCGCGCGGCCTGTTTCGCGGAGGTGAGAAACAGCGCCTATCTGTGTTCCGAGATCAAGGACAGGACGGAGCGGGAGTTGTGCATCGCCAGGACGTGGCGCGAACAGCGTTAGGCTGATCCCTCAGTCGGGAGGTCCGCCCGATTAGCCTCCGGCGATGACCCCGATGTGCCTGCTCGATGTTAACGCGGGCAGGTTCCACAGGCTTTCATCGCTCAGTCGTTCAAGGCCGGTTACGAGTGCTCCCGCCGCCTGCTGGCCCTTACAGGGTCATCGTGATGGTCAGTTTCGCGTCGCGCCCCCATGTTGAACCGGCCTCAGCTTCGCCGCGTACCCATCGCAGCGCCGGGGCAGTTCCGCCATGGGATACCGTACAGGAGCAAACGGATCGAACGTCGTCCCCCGCTTCGCCCTGGCGCAAACCTCCCCCGGCTGCAAGTTCGCGCAGTTTAGGCAGCGCCGCCGGTCGTCATCCGGCCTAGGAACAGCCAATAGCTCCGCCACGTCCACCCGCTCAACCTTCGCCATGTGGCGATAGCTGGTTAGCGCCGCGTCCACGTCCGCCACCGCCCGCGCCCAGGCTTCGGCATAGTCGGCTTCGCTGAATCCGTAAGGCTCCCCGCAGGCCCGGATTAGTGCCTTGAGTTCCGCCGCTTCCTGCCCAGTCGGAAGACGCCGGGAAGGTTCCAGCGTCGGTTTTGTTTCCGCCGGTTCGGAAGGCTCGATTTTCTGAAAACGAACAACATGGCTACTGCCAAAACTGTCAAAAGGGCTTATGGCAGTTTTGGCAGTGCCTTGGCTGCGTGTTTCTGGAAAATCAGCGGGGGCTTTTGGCGGTTTTGACAGTTCCCCTATTGCACGTTTCCCAGATTCCGCCTTCAAGCGCTCCAGGTAGCCGCCGATCATTGCAGCCCCGTCGGATTGGCTTCGTACACGGTCGCCGTGCGTCCTTCCGTTTCACGCTTGGATACCGCCAGCCAGTCCAGTTCCACCAGCAGACGCAGGGCATCGGCGACTTGTTCACGATCCGACAACAGCGCCCAGCCAGGCCGCCACACGTCACGGCTTGAGAACGTCCGCGCCAGATCGCCCTTGCGTAGCCGGTGAATGATTGCCTTGGCCGCTGCAACTTCCGGCATGGCTACGCTGGCATAGGCCCGCAGGGCATGCGTTTCGAGATATTCCCCCCAGCCCAGGGCTTGCAGCGTCGCCCGTTCCATCACTGGCCCGGTTCCGTTGTTGGCAAGGTGCAGGATCAACGCCAGTCCCGGAACCAATTTGCGGTATTTCGCAAGGTGGGACTCCATTGCTGGGTGCAGTTCACTGCCGCGCAAGCGCTTTTCCAGATCAGCCCGCCATTCCTGAAACAGCCCCAGCCCGCCCGTGTCGAATCGCAGATAAGGCAGTCCGTCCGGCTCGCCGCTGCTGTCCTTGTCCTGAACCGCGCCGGTGCTGACCGGATCAAGCTTGTCCAGATCGTCGAACACCTGGAAGGCTTTCTTCTTGGCTTCGCTGTCCGGCCAGCGGTCAACGTCCCGCCAGTCGCCGCCGTTGTCCGGCCATACCAGCAGGCCGAAACGCTGGATCAGCCCATCATCCGCCGCGCCGCCGCGCACCGCCGCCCGGATGTATTCCGCAATCCGGCCCGGTTGCGTCGAACCCAGCAGGGACAGGCAAACGGCGGGAATGTGCAGGTTGAAACCGCGCACGATTCGATCAAAGGTGTACGGGCTGTCCCCGTTCCAGCCGGTGAGATAGAAACCCCGCGCTTCGGCGTTGTCTTCCCGATCCAGGCTTTTCAGCAGGGACACCAATTCGTCACGGTACGCCAGCAGGCCGTTCGGGTTTTGCCGGTGCAACTCGCCGAAGGCTTCCGCCGTGGTGTTGCCGGCGATGTAACGCTTGAGGGTCGGCGGTTCGGGTTCGTCGCCGTCCAGCAGGTGCAAGAGTTCCGCATCGCTCGCCTTGCCTACGGATTTTCGCGCTTCCTTTTCCGCCGCCTCGGATTTGAGTCCCGCCAGCTTCACGGCCAGCTTGTAATCCGTCAGCGCGGCGGCGTGCGCCTCCGCCGCTTGTGCCGCCAGTCGCTTCAGGGGTGCAAGCGCCTGTTCCATAGCAGGTGA
>DATDOO010000008.1:0-3889 GCA_035293245.1 Methylococcaceae bacterium | reverse complement strand
CGCGTCGTAGGTTTGGCCGGTGATCTGGTTCAAAGGGTCGGTGATGCCCGTAAGATTGCCGTTGGGGTCGTATTGGTAGCGCGTCGTCTGGTTATAGGCGCCGATGTCCTCGGCCAGACGCGCGAGGGCGTCGTAAACGCGGCGATGGGTTTTGACGACGGTGCCGCCGGCCTCGCGGATGTCCTCCCGGATACGGTGGCCCACCGCATCCAGGGTGTAGTGGAGGTTGCCGCCAAAGGCATCGGTGATGTCGGTCAGCCGGTGGGCGGCATCGTAGCCGTACTGGTAGAAAACGCCGGTAGGCAGGGTGAGACGGATGAGGTTGCCGGCGGCGTCGTAGGCGTAACTCGTCGTGTGGCCGTCCACCGTCTTGCCGGTAAGCCGGCCGCGGGGATCGTAAGCCAAGCTGGTGAGGAGTCCGTTGGGATCCTGGATGGCCAGGGGTTTGCCGTGCTGGTCGTACTGGGTGTAAGCGGTGACGTGCCCCAGGGGATTGGTGACGTTCCACAGGTCGCCCGTCGTGTGGGTGGCGGTGGTGTCGGTGTAATAACTGTAAGTGGTGACGTCGTTGACGTCCGTCCGGGAACCATCTTCCGTCAATACCTGGCCGTAGCCGTTGTAGGTAAAGGTCCAGACTCGGCTTTGCCCCGTGGCGGTGTCGGTGACGGTGCGGCTCAGCAGGTTTCCCGCCGCGGTGTATACGGACTCCGTCCGCTGCCCGGCCTCCTCGACGCGGATTGGCAGGCGGAAGGTGGGGTGCCAGGCCGTGGTCACCTTGCGCTCGGTGCTTCCCGCCGCCGGGGTGTATGCCGTCAAGTCCGTTGGACAGGCTCCGCCGGGTGCGATTCCTTCCAGGCGCGCGGTTTGCAGGTTGCGCGCCGGGTCATGGGCAAAACAGCTCAGGTTGCCGTTGAAGTCGGTGCGAAAGGTGGCGTTGCCCTGAGCGTCGTAACCATACGTCCGGGCGCGGCTTTCGCAGCCCGGGCAGGATTCTTCCACCCGCGTGGGCCGCACCACGCCGAGGACCGTCTCAAATGCATAGTGGCGCGTTTTGCCCAGTGCATCCGTCACCGTCGTGGAGCCGTCCGCTTCATAAGACAGGGTGACCTGTTCCGCGCCGCCGGCGTGCTCGGAAGAGGCGGCCCGGCCCTGTGCGTCATAGGACCACGTGGCGTAGCGCGCTCCGTTCTCGTCGGTGATGCCGGTGAGGGCGTGGGGGAAACGGGGGTCTTCGTAATGGTAAAGACGCGCCGGGTTGTCGGCGGAATCGGCGGGCGTCGCATCGGGGTAAGTCACGACGCTCAGATTGCCTGCCGTGTCGTACGCATAGCGAATCACGCCGCCGGCGGGGTCGGTAACAGTGCGGATACGGTTCAGGCCATCGTAAGACAAGCTGAGGGTTCGGCCAAAAGAGTCACTCACCTGACTGAGCCGGTTCTGGACGTCGTAGGTGAGAGTCTGGGCCAGACCGGCACGGTTGGCAAGGAAGATCAAATGACCGGCGGCGTCATAGGTTTCGACTTCTTCCTCTTCCGAGACATAGCGCCAGCCTGTATGCGTACCGGAAGCGTCGCGCGTTTCGAGGAGTGTCGCGGGGATATTCACCGGAGGGACAAAAACTCCGTCGGTTAGCGTGAATTCCACAATTTTGCCGTCCGCGCGATGAGCGTAGGCGTGAATTTCGCCGGACCGATAGGCGATGCGCCTGTCGTAATCGTGTTTCCACTGAGCTCCCAGGGAGGTCTGGCGCGGGTAAAGGCCGTTGTAATGGCGGACGAGACGAAGGAGCGGGGCGGCTTTGCTTCGATAGTCCTGTTCCCGTTGATACTTGTTCCCGGTTGCGGGGTCGCAGGGGTTACCCTCGCACACGAGAGGCTGGCCAGCGGATTGATCCGGGTTGTTTTTACCCGTCAGGAGGCCGCAACTGCGCGTGTCTCCATTCATCTGCGTATTAGGGGGGCAACTAGCCGCGACACTAACATCCGAGCAGCCATGCAATATGGCGCCCCAGAACGGAAACGAGCCGCTGAGCGGGTCCGCCCAGCAGCCGTCGTCGGGGGTAAGGTCATTGGCGAAAGAATCCGCGACCGCTGCGTTATAGGCCGATCCTTCATCGGCAAACCCATCGCCGGAGTGACCCATCGTATTGCGCCACCAATAAATCGGGGCGACGGCCTCGCTTGGCTGGGCAAGCAGGGCGAATAGGACGAACAGGGCGACTTGCCATATCTTGCGTGTGCTACCGGGAATTTCTCGATGGTTGGAGCATTCCAGCGCGACATTTTTCATGATTATTCCTGTCCGGTAAGCTATTGACCGTATGGGAAAATAGGTTTGTGAGGGGGCGTTCGGTTATTTCTTCACGTTATTTATTAGGCTCAGCGCCTTCACCGACTGCCCTCGTCGTCAGAGGCATCAGTCTCCGTGTGCATCGGTTTGATGCAGGGGCGGACCCCGATTACGCCGTTTCCGGTGGCGCCGCATTGCCGCGACGTCGCTGCACGTAGGCGACTACCAAGGAAAGCTAAATCGTGCGTAGGCACATTATCGTGTTGTTGGGGTTGTTGCCCGTCAGATATGTACCATGTTTTTAGTAAGGTAAATCCCACAGAAGGGCGAGAGGGGAAAAACGGCTGGTATTGCGTCGGCGCTATCCTTCGATGTATTTGCTCATGTCCGCAATCTTCGCGTCAGTTTCAACGAGTACTGAGCGCGCACTGCGTTGATCATCGCTTCCACCTGATCGTTGCCGGTTTTCGTCTAGTCCAGCCGCCGCATCATGCACCGATTCAGTGTGTAAACTGTTTGCGACAAATGTTCGAAGAGAGCCGATTTCCTGCCCGGTCAGGCAGATATCAAGGACATCGCTCTGCGAAAAGGCACATAAGGTCAGTCTCACATTCCAGCATGTCGGAATGTGAGAACTGACGCCAATTTCCGCCGCCAATTTCCGCCGGTTTGCCGATACACCTACCGCCGCCCGACCAAATCCGTCAAGAAAAGTCGCAGTTCGTCGGCAGGCGGTTTAGGGTCCCACGCCTGACTTCCGGAGTTCGGACCGCGGGAAGATGTGCGTTGCGTGGATTTTTAGCATAACCGGAAAAGGGCATATCCAGGCGTGCCGCTCGGATTGGAAATTGGGCCCTTTTGCATGGTAGTGCCTCGCACTGAGGCCGCTCACGCCACCCACGGCAAAAAACGCCAGCGCACCCGCCGCCGGTATTCCCCGTAGGCCGGATCGGTCGCCAGCAGGTGCCATTCCTCGGTCAGGGCGCGCAGCACGTAGATGACGGTCAGGGCACACAGTAGCCCCACGCTGAACTCGCCGAACGCCACGCCCTGGATGTACCAGATGAGCAGTTTGGCCGCGTAGGCCGGATGGCGCACGTAGCGGTACGGCCCGTGCGCCACCAGACCACGGCTGGTCAGGTTGGACGCCTTGAATCCCAGGGAGAGCGACGCCCAGGCGAACACGCACCACAGAAGGGTGACGGCGACGGTAAAGAGTTGTCGCGTCGACTCGTCCGCCGTCATGGCGATACCGAACCAGGCCCGGTCGAAGGGCGCAAAGACAAACTCGTTGAACGGCGGATAGCACATAAGACACACCGCCCAGCCCAGCAGGCTGGGATCGACGGAGCGGATTTCGCTCCCCAGGCGCCGCGACTCCAGCAGATAGCCGCAGGCGAATACCAGTGTGTCCAGGAGGATAAAGCCGTCCACCAGCGCCTGGTTGATGGCGTAAAAATTCCAATGGCGCGGTTCGAGGAACGTGGCGACGTGCTGGATGTTCTGGAAGGTCCAGCCGGTCAGATAGGGCACGAAGAACAGCTTGAGCGCCACCGTCAGCAGCCCACGCCGCGCCGCTTCGCTCCAGAACGGCCTTTTG
>DATDOO010000007.1:0-12084 GCA_035293245.1 Methylococcaceae bacterium | reverse complement strand
CGCGACGCTGCCCGAGGCCATCGCCGACTGCACGGTGGTCATCGGCGCCAGCGCCCGTATCCGCACCATCGCCTGGCCGGAACTCACACCGAAGGAGTGCGCGGCGCGATTTTTTCCCGAGCTTGCGCGCGGCGGCCGCGTCGCCGTGCTGTTCGGCCGCGAGCACTCCGGCCTGCGCAACGAAGAACTGGATTTATGCCATTTTCTGCTGCACATCCCCTGCAATCCGGCTTTCAGTTCCCTCAACGTCGCCGCCGCCATCCAGGTGGTGACTTACGAGTTTTACCAGGCATTCCAGGGACTGCATCCGGGCCGGAACCTGCTGGACGACGAAGCGGGACGCCCGGCGACGGGCGAAGAACTGGAATCGTTTTACGGCCACTTGCGCCAGGCGCTGTTCGACATCGGCTTTTTTCACGCCCGCAAGTCTTCCCCCTCGCTCATGCGCCGTCTGCGCCGCCTGTTCAACCGCGCCCATTTGCGCGACAAGGAACTGCACATCCTGCGCGGCATCCTGCGCCAGGCCCAGGAGCGCGTCGCGCGGCTGGAGAAAGCACACGCCCTCCGACCGACGGATGGGAATGCTCTACAATGAGCCCTTTTTCTCAGCCCTCCTTTGTGCCCTTGTTCCGGACCGAATCCATGCTGCAACGGATACGTGAAGACATCGCCTGCGTTTTCGAGCGCGACCCCGCCGCCCAGTCGGCCTGGGAAATCGTCACCGCTTATCCCGGCTTCCACGCCGTCCTCCTGCACCGAGCCAGCCACGCCCTGTGGTCGCGGGGCTGGCGTTGGGGCGCACGCATCACCTCCCACATGGCGCGCTGGCTGACCGGCATCGAGATCCATCCCGGCGCGCGGCTGGGCCGCCGCCTGTTCATCGACCATGGCATGGGGGTGGTCATCGGCGAAACGGCGGTGATCGGCGACGATTGCACCCTCTACCACGGCGTGACCCTGGGCGGCACGAGCTGGAAGAAGGGCAAGCGCCATCCCACCCTCGGCAACGGCGTGGTCATCGGCGCCGGAGCCAAGGTGCTGGGGCCCATCACGGTAGGCGACAATGCGCGCATCGGCTCCAATTCGGTGGTGGTCAAGGACGTGCCCTGCGGCGCTACCATGGTCGGCATACCCGCCCACCAGGTGACCCCCAGCCAGCGCGACGCCCGGGCGCGGCTGGACGACCTGGCGGCGCGCATGGGCTTCGACCCTTACGGCACGCCGCAGGACCTGCCGGACCCGGTGGCGCGGGCCATCAACCACATCCTGGACCACATCCAGGCCACGGACGGCCGGCTGGACGCGATTTGCCGCGCGCTGAAGGAGATGGGCGCCTCCCTGGACGAAAAGCCCATGCCGGATCTGACGGATTGCGGCATCGACCGCGAGGAAAACGATTCCGTGGAAACAAAAAAGCCGCGAGAATAGTTGACTGAAACGCTATGATACGTATAGTCTTACGATCTGTATGGAATTAACCATGAGGGTGCATCCGTGAAGTTGACCACCAAGGGCCGTTATGCGGTAACCGCCATGCTCGACCTGGCTTTTCATGGCGCTGAGCGTCCCGTCGCCCTGACGGACATCGCCAAACGGCAACACATTTCCCTGTCCTATCTCGAACAGCTTTTCGCCCGCCTCCGGCGTGCCGGCATGGTGGAAGGGGTGCGCGGTCCCGGCGGCGGCTACCAGTTGAGCCGCGACACCAGCCAGATCAGCGTCGCCGACATCATCAGCGCCGTGGACGAATCCGTGGACCCGACCCGCTGCGGCGGCAAGGGCAATTGCCACAACAACCTCCCGTGTCTGGCCCATGAAGTGTGGCTGGGGCTCAGCGTGCAGATCCGCGAGTATCTGGCCGGCATCAACCTCCACGACCTGATCAGCCGGGAGAACGTCCGCCAGGTGGCCGAGCGCCAGGATCGCATCGCCATGGGTTCGCCTTACCTGGAACTCATGCAGCGTCCCTCCGCGCACTAAAGCGGCCGGCGCCGGTCCGGTGGTCTATCTCGACCACAACGCCTCCACCCCTGTCGATGAGCGGGTGGTGGAGGCCATGCTCCCTTATCTCAGCCGTTTGCACGGCAACCCCTCCAGCTTGCACCGCTTCGGCCGGCTGGCCCGCGACGCGCTGGAGACCGCCCGCGAGCAAGTCGCGGCCTTGGCGGGCGCGAGTCCAGGCCAAGTCATTTTCACCTCCAGCGGCACCGAAGCGAACAACCTGGCGCTGCTCGGCATGGCTCCGGCCCTGCGCGGCAAGACGCTGGCGGTGGGCGCGACCGAACACCCTTCCGTGCTGGAAGCCGCCGCCTGGCTGCACCGCCACGGCCACGCCGTGCGCCTGATTCCGGTGGATGCGCTGGGCCAGGTCGATGCCGGCCTTCCCGGCCGGCTGGACGATACAATCGGGCTGGTGTCCCTGATGCGCGCCAACAATGAAACGGGCGTAATCCACGACCCGTCCCCCCTGGGCGCGTTGCGGGAGCGCGGCGTGTGGCTGCACTCGGACGCCACCCAGGCGGCGGGACGCCTGCCCCTGGATTTTGCTTCCAGCGGCCTGCATCTCATGACTTTATCCGCCCACAAGATATACGGCCCGAAAGGCGCGGGGGCCTTGATTGCCGACCGCTCCCTGCCCCTGGAGCCCATGTTGCACGGTGGCGGGCAGGAACGGGGCCTCAGGGCCGGCACGGAAAACGTGGCCGCGCTGGTGGGTTTCGGCAAGGCGGCGGAACTGGCCTATGGAGAACTGGAAATGCGCACCCGCCACATGCTGGCATTGCGGGAACGCTTCGAGGCCGGCCTGAACGAACTGCCGGGCCTGTGCGTGTTTGCCGCCGCCGCACCGCGACTGGCCAACACCGTACAGTTCGGCATGGCCGGCATGGACGGCGAAGCGCTGGTCATGGCCCTGGACCGCCAGGGTTTCGCGCTCTCCAGCGGCTCCGCCTGCGCCAGCGGCGCAGGACAACCCAGCCCGGTGCTGCTGGCCATGGGCGTCGCGCCGGAACTGGCCCGCACCGCGGTGCGCGTCAGTTTCGGCGCCGGCAACACCGAACAGGACGTGGATGCCCTGCTGGCCACCTTGTGCAAGCTGCGGCCGGGCGTCATCCATTTCGGTTAATTGAGTTGGAGAAACCCGCTTGAGCAAACTCAAATGCGCCGTAATCGGCGCCGGTTATCTGGGCAAATTCCATGCGGAAAAATACGCCGCCCTGCCCGATTGCGAACTGGTGGGCGTGATCGACACCGACCGCGCCACGGCGGAAGCCGTCGCCGGCCGTCACAACGCCACCGCCTATACCGATTACCGGGAATTGCTCGGGAAAGTGGACGCGGTCAGCGTCGTCGTACCCACCAGCCTGCATTTCGAGGTGGCGCGGGACTTCCTCGACGCCGGCAGTCACGTGCTGGTGGAAAAACCCATCACCGTCACGGTGGAGGAAGCCGACGAACTGATCCGTCTCGCCCGCGCCAACCAGCGCATCCTGATGGTCGGGCATCTGGAGCGCTTCAACCCGGCGCTGCTCAATCTCGAACTCACCGAAAACCGCCCCCTGTTCATCGAGTCGCATCGCCTGGCGCCGTTCAAGCCGCGCGCCAACGACGTGTCGGTGATTCTGGACCTGATGATCCACGACATCGATATCATCCTCGACATCGTCGGTTCGGAAGTAGAGCGCATCGACGCCAACGGCCTACGAGTGCTGAGCGGCGATACCGACATCGTCAACGCCCGCATCACCTTCAAGAGCGGCTGCGTGGCCAATGTCACCGCCAGCCGCATCAGCACCAAGGTGGAACGCAAGATGCGCTTATTCCTGCCCAACGCTTACGTGTCCGTGGACTTCCAAAACCGCGCCTTGGCCCGCTACCGCAAGGGGGAGAAGGAAATGTTCCCCGGCGTACCGGAGATTCTTGCCGAGGAATCGGTGTTCGAGAACGGCGACGCGTTGATGGAGGAAATCCGCCATTTCACGACGTGCATCCGCGAAGGCAAAACGCCCCTGGTGCCCGGCGAAGCCGGCCGACGCGCCCTGCAGACCGCCATTGAAATCGGCCGCTTGCTGAAGCGTTGATGCGGAAAGGCAATGCTCACGCGAACCGTCGCCTTGCCAGGGCCACAAGCGTGAACTATAAGTAACCCGACGATTTCTCCACGGCCGGCCTGCTTCGCAAGCTCGAAGGGCAAGAAATCGGTGTGCGTTCCGCGATCACTTGCGGACGCTCACGAAACGATTCATCCCATGCAATTGCGCATTCAAATGAGGAGGCTATCAACAGACAACATCATTAACGGGCGGGAAACCACGGCCAACAGGATTTCCGAGTTTTTCGCCGAAGAACGAACCGACAGATTTCCGGGGATATCCATATGCGTTACCTATCCTTAACTGCACGATGTGCGGCGGCTGCACTTGTCTGGGCATGTACCACCACTCCATCCTATGCGACTCATGGGGCTGGCGGCACATGCGGCCATACCCACTTCGACACCACACACGGAGAATGCAACAACAACGTCGAAGGAAGCGACTGCACGGTCAATGCCCAGAGCGGAACATGTCGTCAGACCTCGTCAAACTGCCAATGCAGAGTTCCCGGTTCCGCGGCAGCGCAACAGGAAACCGGCATCAATGTGATCGGCGGACTGCTGGAAGAAATCATCACGGCAAGGCGAGCCAGGGCTACGCTCACCGCCGCAGTCGCGGCAGCCGAAATGAACGCCTTATACGGTCAACTGTTCGCAGCCAGCTCCACCCTCAATGGACTTGGCACCACGTTGAACGCGAACGTTGATATCAATGTCGGCGCGAAATTGGACGCCATCGCACTCAACTTGGCGGCAGCACGAGTCGCCATGCTTTCCACGTCAACCGTTCCCAGGGAGCAAGTGCTGGCCGAATTTTTAGCCATCACGAATTTGATCAGATTGCTGAAGGAGGACTGGGCGAACCAGTTCGGCAACTGATTCATTCCGCGCCAAACCGGGGCAGGCTGAACATCGCCCTCCGTCGCGCCGATTATCCCGAATGGCCCATTCATTTCAAGGCGTGATACGGCAATGCCACAGGCGACCAAATCACTCGCCGAGCAGGGCCTTCAAATCCTTGAGCATCAGGAACGGATGAAAGGGATCGGTGAGGCTGGCTCGAAATCCCAGGACTCGTACCAGCGACGCGCGGCTTCGTCCCCGGCATGAACCAGCAAGGCGCGGATGCCAGCGATATCGGCCGCCTGCGCCGTGCGCAACAGGGCGTCCTTGAGCAGGGCTTGTCCCATTGCTCTTCCTCCCGGAGAGGGCCGGGGCGCGGGAAACATAAATTGCTTGGCCGTTGAGCCGGCACGCGATGACAGGCGGCTTCGTGCCACCCCGCCCCTTGGGCTTGGTGCTGTCACAAAGCCAGGTTCAAAGCAGTTCGATGGTAAAGCCGCCGACCGTTTTCTCCGGCGGGGCCAACAAGAGCTTGATTTCAAAAGACTCGCCCACCGGCATGGCTTTCGCCGCAAGCTCGGCGGGAAGATATTCTTCCGGCGGGAAGATACGCTGGGCGATGGGGTCGCCGTCGAAGTAAGTCAGGGACAGTTTCAGACGGGGAAAAGGCTGGGGGAAATCGGCATAGTTGGCCAGCACGGTGTGGAACTCCAGGCCGTCCACCGTTCCCTCCGCCGGGTTCAGTTGGCGGTCGAGAATTTCGATGCGCGCCAGATCGCGGCGTACCGGCAGCACGCATCCCGCCAGCCGGCAGGCGGTTTCCATCCAGGGCCGGTAGCGCTCGTCCCGCGCCAGCCGGTCGTGCTCGAAGTGCCAACCTTGCCAAAGGAGCAGCGCGACCGCACCCAGGCTCGCCAGTGTCCAGAGCGGGGATGCCGAAGGTTGGGCATAGACAAAATCGTCCGGAAATTCCTCTTGGGCTTCATCGTCCTCGTCCTGCGCTGGACCGGCGGCTGGCGCGTACACCAAGGGCGTTTCCGCCGCCTGAGCATCGACCACCGCGTCGAGCAGGGGAATTTTCAGACGCGACTGCGGGTTGGGCGTGGCCTCAGCGGCTGAATCCGCCAAGCTGTGCAGGGCGCTGAAAATGATCCGGCACTGGCCGCACAGCACTTCCCCGCCCCCGGCGCGCAACTCGGGGACACCGAGTTCGTAAAGGGCATGGCATTTGGGGCAGCGGGTGAACATGATTCAGGTGCGCCGGCCCGCAAGTCTTACCCACTCCTCGCGAAACACCGGCGGCTCCATCTTGAAATACGCCCGATAGGCCTCTGCGACGCTCTCCGTTTGTTCTTGCAACAGGCCGGAGAGCACAATCCAGCCGCCGGGCCGGACATGGCCGGCCAGAACCGGCGCCAGTTCGATCAAGGGATTGGCCAGGATGTTGGCCAGCAGCACGTCGGCCTGGAGCGTGGCGGGCAACCCCTGCGGGGAGTGGATGTGCAGCCGTTGCGCCACGGTGTTCTTTTCCGCGTTGTCGCGGGTGGCGATCAGGGCTTGCGGGTCGATGTCCACGCCGAAAGCCACTTGGGCGCCGAGCGTCAAGGCGGCGACAGCGAGGATGCCGGAACCGCAGCCGTAGTCCAGAACAATCTCGCCGCCGAGGTCATGGTCGTCCAGCCACTCCAGGCACAGGGCGGTGGTGGCGTGGGCGCCGGTGCCGAAGGCGAGGCCGGGATCGAGATGGATCGGCACCGCGCCGGCTTCGTCCGGCGCGGGGAAACCGCTGGGGATGATCCACAGCCGCGCGCCGAAACGCATGGGGCGGAAATGTTCCAGCCAGGCGCGCTCCCAGACCTGATCGGCAAGAACCTCCTCCCGCCAGTTGCTCAGCGGCGCGCGGCCGGCCTGTCTGAGCATCTGGGCATGAACCGCGTCGAGGTCCGCGTCCGCTTCGAACAGGGCGATGATTCGCGTGGCGTCCCACACGGGCGTTTCACCCGGCTTGGGCTCGAATAGCGGCTGGTCGGCTGCGTCCTCGAAGGTCACGGAAACCGCGCCCGCGTCCTCAAACGATTCGGAAAGCCGTTCGGCGTGGACGGCGTCGCTGAGGACGGACACCTGCCGCCAGATCACGGGCGCGCTCATGCCGGTTCGCTTCCGGATTCGGAAGGCGAGCGGCGATCAGTGCTTGATGCCGAGTTTTTTCTCAAGGTAGTGGATGTTCTGGCCGCCGGCTTCGAAGGCCTTGTCGTTGACGATGTCCAGAAGGAGCGGGATGTTTACCTTGATGCCGCCGACCACCATCTCGTTCAGGGCGGTGCGCATCCGCGCGATGGCGCTGGCGCGGGTTTCGCCGTGGGCGATGAGCTTGCCGATCATGGAGTCGTAATACGGCGGGACGCGGTAGCCATTGTAAATGTGGGTTTCGACGCGGATGCCGGGGCCGCCGGGGAGGTGGAACTGCTCGATCAGGCCGGGCGAGGGCATGAAGGTAACCGGGTCTTCGGCGTTGATGCGGCATTCGATGGCGTGGCCGGTCAGTTTCACTTCATCCTGGCGCAGGGATAAGGGCCTGCCGGCGGCGATGCGCAACTGCTCCTTGACGATGTCCACGCCGGTGATCATTTCCGTGACCGGGTGCTCCACCTGGACGCGGGTGTTCATCTCGATGAAATAGAACTCGCCGTCCTGGTACAGGAACTCGAAGGTGCCGGCGCCGAGGTAGCCGATTTCCTTGCAGGCGTCCACGCAGCGCTGGCCCATCGCCTTGCGCTGCGCCGGGGTGACGCCCGGAGCGGGCGCTTCCTCGACGACCTTCTGGTGGCGGCGCTGGGTGGAACAGTCGCGCTCCCCCAGGTGGATGACGTTGCCCTGGCTGTCGGCCAGCATCTGGAACTCGATGTGGCGCGGATTCTCCAGGTATTTCTCCATGTACACCGTGTCGTTGCCGAACGCCGCGCCGGCTTCGGAGCGGGTCAGCGACACGGCGTGCAGCAAGGCGGCTTCGCTGTGCACGACGCGCATGCCGCGTCCGCCGCCGCCGCCGGAGGCCTTGATGATGATCGGGAAGCCGACGTGGCGGGCCATGCGGACGGTTTCCTCGTCGTCCTCGCCCAGCGGGCCGTTGGAGCCGGGCAGACAGGGAATGCCGGCGGCGCGCATGGCGTTGATGGCGGAAACCTTGTCGCCCATCAGGCGGATGGTCTCCGGCCGCGGGCCGATGAAGATGAAACCGCTCTGCATGACCTTTTCCGCGAACCCGGCGTTTTCCGACAGGAAGCCGTAGCCCGGATGGATGGCCTCGGCGTCGGTGACTTCCGCCGCGCTGATGATGGCGGGAATGTTGAGGTAGCTGTCCCGGGACGCCGCCGGGCCGATGCACACCGATTCGTCGGCCAGGCGGACGTGCTTCAGGTCGCGGTCGGCTTCGGAGTGGACGGCGACGGCTTTGATGCCGAGTTCGCGGCAGGCGCGCAGGATGCGCAAGGCGATTTCGCCGCGGTTGGCGATGACGATTTTACCGAGCATGTCGAATCACGCGAGGAAGAAGGATGGAAAAAGCGGTACGCGGGTTGTCGCCGGTCATTCGATGACAAATAGCGGCTGGTTGTATTCCACCGGCTGGCCATTCTCCACCAAAATGCGGGCCACCACGCCGGACTTGTCCGACTCGATCTGGTTGAGGATTTTCATCGCCTCGATGATGCACAGCGTTTCGCCTTCCCGGACAGCCTGGCCGATTTCCACGAACGGCCTGGAATCGGGTGAGGAGGAACGGTAGAAGGTGCCGACCATGGGAGAGCGCACGATGTGGCCGGTGATTTTTTCTTCCACTTCGCCACCGGCCGCCGGCTGGAGGTGGGGCGGATGCGCCGCGACGGCGGGCGCGGCCATTGCCGGCGCCACCGCCGCCGTGTAGCGGGCGATGCGCACGGACTCCTCACCCTCGCGGATCTCGATCTCGGCGATGTCGGACTCTTCGATCAACTCGATGAGTTTTTTTAGTTTTCTTATATCCATGATCATGTGCTCTCAATCTCGTAAGGTAGCAGTCGCGGCCTGCAAGGCCAGTTCATAACCCAGCGCCCCGAAGCCGCAGATGACGCCCTTGGCGATGTCCGACAGGTAAGAGTGGCGTCGGAACGGTTCGCGCGCGTGCACATTGGACAGGTGCACCTCGATGAACGGCAGGCGCGTGGCCAGGAACGCGTCGCGCAGGGCGATGCTGGTGTGGGTGTAGGCGCCCGGATTGACGAGGACGAAATCGACCCGATCCTGGAACGCTTCGTGAAGCCGGTCGATCAGACCGTGTTCGGCGTTGCTCTGAAAGCAGACGATCCGGCAACCCATTTCCGCACCAAGACTGACCAGGCGATCCTCGATGTCCCGCAGCGTCAGGCGGCCGTATACCTCCGGCTCCCGCGTACCCAGCAGGTTAAGGTTGGGGCCGTTAAGGACGAGGATGTTTTTCATGCCGGGAGAGGGCGCTTGATTTTGTAATAATTATGGCTACCAGCTTCATGGGTTATTTTGCCCGCCCCCCCCAGAATTGTCCAGTTACGCGCCGTTCGCGTGTAAATCCGCAAAAATCAGCGCGAAATCCCGGAATCGAGCAACGGGCGCAGCAGACCCTCGGCGTCCTCGGCGCTCAGCTCGCCCAGGTGCTGACCGGCCACCTTTCCGGTCGCATCGACCACCACGGTGAAAGGCAGGACACCCAGCAGGTCACCGAGCCGCTCGGCAAGTCTGGCGCCGTCGTCGCCGCCGATCAGCGAAGGATAGGCCAGCGGCGTCCGACGCATGAATTCCCGCACCTCCGCCACGTCGTCCAGGGCGATACCCACGACCTGCACGCCCTGCCCGCCCCACCGGGTTTGCAGGGCGTTGAGCATGGGAATTTCCTCGCGGCACGGCGGGCACCAGGTGGCCCAGAAATTGATGAGCAGCACCTTGCCGCGCCATTCCGTCAGGGAATGCACGTGGCCGTCGCTGTCGGCCAGGCTGACGTTCAACGCATCCACAACCGCCTCGCCCTGGTGCGGATTCACGGCGCGCTCGATCTGCCAGCGGTGCGCCAGAAATCCCGTCCCTAGCGCCGCCGCCGCGGTCAGGAGAATCAGCAGGACGTGCGTTCGGGAACGCATTGCAGTGCCTCCTGGGCGTGTTGACGGAACGACGGGGCATTCATGTAGCCGATCACCCGATACGCGTCGCGCTCCACAGCGTCCGTACCGAAGAACAGCACGGCGGGCGGGCCGATCAGCCCAAAGCGGCGCAGCAACGATTGATCCTCGTCGGAATTGGCGGTCACGTCCGCCTGCAGCAGCACGGCATCGCTCACGGCAGCGCGCACGGCGGTGTCGGCGAAGGTGTCGCGCTCCAATTCCTTGCAGCTCACGCACCAGTCGGCGTAGAAATCCAGCATGACCGGCCGCCGCTGGGCCTGGGCTTCGCTCAGGGCGGCATCGAGTTCGCCGACCGAACGCACCCGCCGGAAGACCAAGCCCTCCGCTTCCGTCCGGGCGTTGGCGACGGCCAGGCCGCGCAGCGGCTGCAACGGGTCCTTGGAACCGGCCGCCACGCCGATCAGCAGCAACACGCCATAGGTGAACAGAATCAGCCCCACACCCTTCCACAGCCGGCGCCAACCGCCGGCCTCCGCCGGCAGGGTGTCGAGCGCGCCGAGATAGATGGCCGGGATGATCAGCAACAGCGCCCACAGCGTCATGCTCACCGCCAGCGGCACGACCCGCGCCAGCAGCCAGACCGCCACCGCCAGCAACAGGACGCCGAACACCGACTTGACGGCATTCATCCAGTGCCCGGCCCGCGGCAGCAGTTTGCCGGCGGAGGCGCCGATGACAAGCAAGGGAATCCCGGAGCCGAACCCTAAGGAAAACAAGGCCAGGCCGCCGATCACGGCATCGCCGGTCTGGCCGATGTACAGCAGCGCGCCGGCCAGCGGTGCGGCGACGCAAGGTCCGACGACCAGGGTGGAGAGAACGCCCATGATCGCCGCACCGATGTAAGTGCCGCTTTTCTGCCGGCGGTTGAGCCGATCCAGACGGTTTTGCAGGCCGGCGGGCAACTGCAACTGGTAGAAGCCGAACATGGACAGCGCCAGCGCCACGAACAGCGCGGCGGAGGCGTAAATCACCGCGGGTATTTGCAGCAGCGCCTGCAAATTGGCGCCGGACAGGGCGGCGAGAATGCCGAAGGCCGTGTAGGTCAAGGCGGACGCGAACACGAAGACGAAGGACAGCGCGAAACCCCGCCACGGACTCAGCGCGTGCCCATGCCCGGCAATGATGCCCGAAAGGATGGGAATCATCGGAAAAGTGCACGGGGTGAAGGCCAAAAGCAGCCCGAAGCCCAGGAAAGACAGCAGGGTCAGGCCGATGCCGTCTTGGCGAAAACCGCCGGCGATGCGTTCCTGCTCCGAACGCGGCGCGGCCTTGGCCGGCGGGTTGGCCGCAGCATCGAGCGCCGGAAGCGCCAGCGCCACGGTCTTGTCCATCGGCGGATAACAAACGCCGCGCTCGGCGCAGCCCTGGAAGTGTGCCGTCAGGCGCAACGGTTGCGCCTGGGGCGTATCGCGCAGCAGCGGCAGTTCGAAAACGACTTCGCCGCGGTAGACCTCGACGTCACCGAACTCCTCGTCGTGATGCGGCGCGCCTTTCGGCAGGCGGATGTCGCCGAGCCTCACGCCCGCCGCATCGGGCAGGATGAAACGGAACTTGTCGCGGTACAGGTAATAACCGTCGGCGATGCGCCAGCTTACGCTCAGCGTCCGCGCATCCTTGACCTCCGCGCCGAAAACGAATGCTTCATCCGGCGGCAAGAGTTCCTCCGCGCCTTTCGCCGGAGCCAACCCGCGCAGCGCCGCGGTCAGCTTGTCCAGCGCGCCGGGCGTGGCGGCTGCGGCGGCCGAAGGCAGGTCCACGCGGACCAGGCGCTTTTGCGGGGGATAACAAAGCCCCCGGTCGGCGCAGCCTTGCAGGGTGACTTGCAGCTCCACCGCCGCGATGTCGGGCGGCGTATCAAGGGGCAAAGCGACTTCGAAAGACCCTCGATGGATTTCCACGTCGCCGAAATATTCGTCGTGCTCGGTCTCGCCCGGCGGAATGTCCGCCGCGCCGAGCCGG
>DATDOO010000006.1:0-29439 GCA_035293245.1 Methylococcaceae bacterium | reverse complement strand
GGATGAGCGGCCGAAGCTGGACCAGCCAGTCGCGCGCCGCGGGCGTTGCGTCCAGCCGCCGGCCGATCGTCGGCAACCAGTGCAACTCGAGCCCAGCCAACTCGCGCAGTGTCGGAATCCCGGTGCTGCCGGGGTACTCGTCAAGCCCTGCCGGCTCAGCCGGCAGCAGCGTCCACGGCGCGAGGAACAGCAGCTCATCCAGGTGGGCGCGGCATTGCCGGGCCAGGTTATGCGCCCACCAAGCCACATTGGTTTGCGGGACCGCATCGAAGCTGCCGGCAAACGCCTCCGCGCGCGCGGTCAGCCGCTCCAGGCAGAGCCGCGCCGCGGCGAGCGACCCGGGCCGGGAAGCGCAGGCGGATTCGAGTTCCGCCTGGAATTCAACGAGCGGGGACGGGGTGACGCCTCCCGTTGCCTCCGCCAGAATCGCCAGCGTATCGGCCAGCCCGTCCAGCGCTCTTGCCCCCAGGATCGGATGGTCGGGCAGCTCAAGCAGCCCCGGGCGCAAGGTCAGCAGATGGGACGCGAGGTTGCCGCTGTCCACCGTCGAGACGTAAATGGGGCGCAGGGGTTGCAGGGATTGGGTGTCGTACCAGTTGTAGAAGTGCCCGCGGTAGCGTTCCAAGCCCTCCATCGTGCGCAGCGTGTTCGCCGTGCGCTCGATGAAGGCGCCGGCCGCAATGTAGCCGAAGTCGTAGGCGGACAGATTCGCCAGTAGCGCGAGCCCCATGTTGGTCGGCGACGTGCGATGCGCCACGCTGGGACCGCGATACTTCTGACAGTTGTCGGGTGGCAGCCAATGATCTTCCGGCCCGACCAGGGTTTCGAAGTAGCTCCAGGTCTTGCGGGAAATCTTCCTGAGAAAAAATAGCTGCTCAGCCGTCAGCCTCGCCTCGCGGCGCGCGAGCGGTCGACTGATCCACCAGGCGATGGCGGGAGAAACCCACCATAACAGCAGTATGGGCGCCGCCACGGCCAGTACGGCGGGCCGGGTCAGCGCCAGGTAGATCCCCGTGGTCATGGCTAAACCTGGGGCGATCCACATGGCGCGGCAAGCGGCGAGAAGATCCGTGCCGCTATGGTTGCGAGCGGCCTCGCTCGACGGGTTCCATTCCAGCAGCCGCTTATGGACGACCAGCATCCGCCAGATCGTGCGCACGATCGCGTCCAGGCTGAAATAGGCCTCGTAAGGCAGAAAGACGAGCGTCAGCGCCGCCTGGGCGCAGCGCCCTCCAGCCGCACGGATTTCAGCGGCGAGGTGCTGCCTGAGGAGAAGGTCGGCAGGCTTGCGCAACAGGTCCAGCATGGAGGCGCTCAAGCTCGGAATCAGGAGGATCGCGAGCACCGACCCGGTCCAGACCTGGGCCGACGGCCAGATCGTCCAGCCCAGCAGCAACAGCAGCGTCAATGCGGGCGAGGTGAGGCTACGCCGGAGGTTGTCGAAGATCTTCCAGCGCGACAGTCCCGAGAGAAGATTCTTCTGACGGCGGCCCAACCCGGGAACGCGCGGCAACAGCCATCCCGCAAGCTGCCAATCGCCGCGAATCCAGCGGTGCCGGCGGCTCACGTCGGCGCTGTAGCGAGCGGGATATTCCTCATACAGCTGCACATCGCTCAGCAGCCCGGCCCGCGCATAACAGCCTTCCAGAAGGTCGTGGCTCAGGACTCGGTTTTCGGGAAAGCGGCCACCGAGCGAGCGCTCGAACGCATCGATGTCGTAGATTCCCTTGCCGATGAACGAGCCTTCCTGGAACACATCCTGGTAAACGTCGGAGACGGCGCGGGTATACGGGTCGATACCCGGCTCCCCCCCAAACAATTGCGCATGCCGCGATGGGTTCGAACCCGAGAGGCTTACGCTCACGCGGGGCTGCAGGATGCCGTACCCCTCACAGACGCGTTGCCTGGCTTCGTCGTAGCGCGCGCGATTCAGCGGATGCGCCAGGGTTCCCACAAACTGCCGGGCGGAGTCGCGCGGTAACTGCGTGTCCGTGTCCAGGGTGATCACGTACTTCACCTTCGGCAGGATTGCCGTCGCACCGACGACCAGCGAAAAGCCGTTTTGTGCCCCACCGCCGCGCAGCAGCGCATTCAGGTCCGCAAGCTTGCCGCGCTTACGCTCGTAGCCCATCCAGATTTGCTCTTGCGGATTCCAGCGGCGCGGGCGATGAAAAAGAAAGAACGTGTCGCGCGTCGCGCCCGGATACTTTTCGTTCAGATCGTCGATTCGCGCCTGCGCCAGCCGCAACAGCGGTTTGTCCTCGGCCGCCGTTTCCTCGTGCGCGTCCGCAAAATCGGTCAAGAGGCCGAAGTGCAGGTTTTCGTCCCGATTGGCCAGGAAGCGGACTTCCAGCGCCTCGCTCAGCGCCTCGATGCTCTGCGCGCTGGTCAGCAAAGTCGGCACCACGACCAAGGTGCGGAATTGCGCCGGAATTCCATCGGAAAAGTCCATTCGCGGCAGCGCATGCGGCGTCGTGAGCAAGGTCGTCAGCCAGTTCACCAGCGCGACGCCCAGATGGCTGGTGCCCAGGACCGACAGGACGACCATGAGCGCAAGGTTCCAGCCCTGCAGCCCATCGGCATGGGCCTTCACCAGCAAGCCGCCGGTGAAACTCGCCGTCAGCAACGCGATCGAGCCGAGAAAGAGGAGCAAAGGGAACCGGCAAAACACCCTTTGCAGCGCTTCGGCGGCCGGTAGCCGCGCCTCCACCGCGCGTTCGAGCAGCGGCAGTCCCCGGTCGATCAGATAAAAGCCCACGTGCGCCGTTCGATCATCGCTGCCTTTGCCGGCCGCGCTCTCGCGCGCCAGTTGGATCGCCCGTCTTGCCACGTCACCTTCGGACCGGCGGGTGCTCCTGGCGTTTTTCTCCACGACGTGGCGGTAGCGATCGCGGGTGGAAAAATCCATCCTGCCGTAAGCGCCGCCTGGATCCTCACCCAGGGTTTGTTCGACAAGGCTCATCGACTCGACGAACTCGCGCCAGTCCATCGCTTCGAGGAACCGCAGGCTGCCGATGCTGTTGCCGATGGAGACCTGGTCGGCGGCCTGTTGCTGGCTCTCCGCCTGTACCAACTGCTCGATCGTCAGATGCGACTCGGCGAGCCACTGCTCGATCCAGGTCAGCGGCAACGCCAAAGCGGAACTTTGCCCTTGCAAGCGGCGCGCAAATTCCGCAACGAACGCGGTCGTCATCGGCGGGTTCGATCGCGCCATGTCCGCGATGACCAGAATCAGGCTCTTCGGATCTTTCTCGGCGATCTCCAGCATCTGATTCGCCCAGGAGTCGGCGAGGTCTTGGTCGATTCTGCCGGCGGCAATCCGGGCTGCAACGCGCCGGAGGTTCTCGATCAGTGCCAGACGCAGCATGATGGGGATGGCCCACAATTCACCCAGCTTGAGGGGCGTGACCGTCTGGTAAGCCGCCACGAAACGGCTGAAACTTTCCGGGTCCACCCGTCCATCGCCGTGCGCAATCGTCTCCAGCGCGAGGTCATACACGCGCGGAAGTCCCGCGGAAGGGCCGTTCGACAAGCGCGGCAATTCCCGGCTGTAACCCTTGGGCAAGTGCCGCTTGGCCGTGCGAATCTGCTCGTCGATCAAATAGAAGTTATCGAGCAGCCATTCCCCGGCCGGCGTGAGGCGACGGTTCGCGCTGACCGTTGCCGTCAACACGCGGGAGCATTCGACGAGCACGCCTTCATTGTCCGACAGCCTGGCCAGCAGCCGATCCGGGACCGATTCCCCGGTCAACCGGTGTGCGCGCGCCAAAGTCCGGCCGTGCCGTTCCATCTGGTCGGCGCTGAAAAGCTCTGCCCTTAACGGCGGTTCTTGTGTTGTCTGGTCGCGTAGAGCGCCAGCTCGGCGGAGTTGAGCTTTCCACTGGAGCAGACTGCCGAAAATGGTCTTGCTGCCTGCATTCAAATTAGGACCTCTTAACTTTGTGCGCTTACGAAGCACACTTGATGTCGCGGCCCGAACTCGGTGTGGCGGCTAGGGGACGGACACCGACGGGAAATGTCAGGTATGTGTGTGGCTCACTACATCGAACCGAAATCAGGATATTGAGCCCATCGGCCACACAGGGCGAAGAGGACGGAAATTACAGTCTGTTCCGATACGATATCAGCCTGAAGGGGGCCGCGTATTTTCAAGATGCGATCAGTCTGTCGGATGGTGCTGGAATCGATCATGCTGCAAGGCAGCGGGGCGGTCGACATGAACGATGCAAATCTGTTATCCGCCCGGGAGGCGGATCGGGTGGGCAACTTCGATGCCACCCTTAGAAGGCAACTGGTTGAGTCTTCGCCAACCGCGCGGCGGGTGGGCTTTTTCCAACAGCCGCCACGAAATATTCTTGCCGGGCCTCTGCTCTATAAGGCCTTCCCGGCACTCGTTTCAGCACATTTGCCGCGAAATCCTGAACCAGGTCGGCAACTTCGCATTGACCGGCACCTCCGGCATTTGACGAATCGGCGGGCCGCGTCTCACAATCGGATTGCCGTATCGCAACAGGCGCGGCAACCTCTGAGGCCCGCCGTTTCCGATGCCGCTTTGTTTTCAACGATTTGACGAGGAGGTGTGCCATGACCAGGACCTGGATTCTTGCTGCGGACAGCAGCCGGGCCGTGATTTATCGCGTGGAATCCCGCACCGCTCCCTTGATCGAAGTGAAGTCCCTCGCGCATCCGGAAGGCCGGGAGCAGGAGCAGGACATGACATCGGACCGCCCTGGACGCGCGTTCGACAGCTTCGGCAATAGCCGTCACTCCATGGGCAAGGAAGTCGATCCGAAACGCTATGAGGCGATGCAGTTTTCCCGCCGGCTCGCCGACTGCCTGGATCAGGGCCGCACCCAGGGCGATTTCGAGCAGTTGGTTCTCATTGCGCCGCCGGAGTTTCTCGGCCTGCTGCGCCAATCCCTGAACGAACAGGTTCTCAAGCGGGTCAGCCAGTCGCTGGACAAGAACCTGGTGCAGGCGGGCGAGAAGGCGATCCGCGAGTATCTGTTCGCATGAGCGAGCAGGCTTTCCGGATCGAAAAGGACAGCATGGGCGAACTGCGCGTCTCGGCGGACGCGCTGTACGGCGCCCAGACCCAGCGCGCCGTGGACAATTTCCCGGTCAGCGGGCAGCGCCTGCCCGCCGCTTTCATCCAGGCGGTGGCGCGGATCAAGAAAATCGCCGCGCGCGTCAACCGGGAACTGGGCGTGCTGGAGGAAGACATCGCCGCTGCGATTGCGGCGGCGGCCGACGAGGTGCTGGATGGCCGCCACGCCGACCAGTTCCCCCTGGACGTGTTCCAGACCGGTTCGGGCACCAGCAGCAACATGAACGTCAACGAGGTGCTGGCCACGCTGGCGTCCCAGCGACTGGGCCGCCCGGTGAGCGCCAACGATCACGTCAACATGGGCCAGAGCAGCAACGACGTGATCCCCACCGCCATCCACCTCGGTGCGGCGCTGGCCTGCCGGCGCCACTTGCTGCCGGCGCTGGCGCATCTGGCCGGCGCCATCGAGAACCGGGCTGAGGAGTTGCAGGGCGTCGTCAAGACCGGACGCACCCATTTGATGGACGCCATGCCGGTCACCTTTGGCCAGGAACTGGGCGGCTGGGCGCGGCAGATGCGCAACGGCGCTGAGCGCATCGAAGCGGCGCTCGTCCGTGTCCAGCGGCTGGCGCAAGGCGGTACGGCGGTGGGCAGCGGCATCAACGCCCATCCCGAATTCGCCGCCCGCTTCGCCCGCGCCTTGAGCGAGGATACGGGAATCGTATTCCAGCCCAACGAATCGTTCTTCGAGAGCCTGAGTTGTCAAGACGCGGCGGTGGAGTTGTCCGGGCAGTTGAAAACGGTCGCGGTCAGCCTGATGAAAATCGCCAACGACCTGCGCTGGATGAACTCCGGCCCGCTGGCCGGGCTGGGCGAAATCGAACTGCCGGCCTTGCAGCCGGGCTCCAGCATCATGCCCGGCAAGGTGAATCCGGTGATTCCGGAAGCCGTGTGCATGGTGGCGGCGCAGGTGATCGGCAACGACGCCGCCGTCACCGTCGCCGGCCAGTCCGGCTCCTTCCAGCTCAACGTCATGCTGCCGCTCATCGCCCACAACCTGCTGCAAAGCATCGAACTGCTGGCCAACGTGTCGCGCCTGCTGGCCGACAAGGCCATTGCGGGCTTCACGGTGCGGGAAGACCGGCTGCAGGCCGCCTTGGCGCGCAACCCCATCCTGATCACCGCCCTGAATCCGGTCATCGGCTACCTGAAAGCGGCGGAAATCGCCAAGACTGCTTACAAGGAGGGGCGGCCCATCGTCGAGGTGGCGGCGGAAATGACCGGCATTCCCCGCGCCGAACTGGAGCGGCTGTTGGACCCGGCAAGCCTGACCCAGGGCGGCGTGCATGGCTGAAGCGTCGTCCAACAACGGCGTGGCGCTGGAAAAATGGCTGCGTCCGCTCGTCCCGCTGTTGTTGCTGGCGGGCCTCCTAGCGCTGACCTTCCTGGTCCTGCGCAATTTTCTCACCCCCCTGGTCTGGGCGGTGATTCTTGCCTACATGACATGGCCGGCGCACGTTCGCTTGAACAGGCTGCTGGGCGATAAGCCCAACATCGGCGCGCTGTCGATGACCTTCGTGCTGTTCTCCGCCATCGTCATCCCCTTGCTCTGGTTCAGCACGCTGCTCCAGTCGGAAGTGGCCATCGCCTATCACGCCTTGAGCGAATTGCTGAGCCGGAAGCCGGAATTGCCCGAATTCCTGGCCAAACTTCCTTATGCCGGCGCGGAAATCCAGAAGTGGTTCGACCAGTTCGCGGGAGACCCGGCGGAGTTGCGCACCCGCCTGCTGCCGCTGCTGCGCACCCTTTCCGGCCAGTTGCTGCAGTTTGCGGGCGATGTGGGCGTGAACGCCGCCGTGCTGCTCCTGACTTTGCTCAGCCTGTTTTTCCTTTACCGCGACGGCCGCCAGGCCATCGGCCAGGTCAAGCAGGTGCTGCATCTGGTGCTGGGCAAGCGATTGCAAGGCTATCTGGCCGCCGCCGGGGATACCGTGAAGGCCGTGGTGTACGGCTTGGTGCTGACCGCCATCGCCCAGGGCTCCCTGGCCGGGCTGGGCTACTGGTTCGTCGGCATCAAGTCGCCGGTGTTGCTGAGCCTGGTGACCATGTTTTTCTCCCTCATTCCTTTCGGTACCCCCGTGGTCTGGGTCGGTGCCAGCCTGTGGCTGCTGGCCAACGGCGATAAATGGGCGGCCACGGAATTGTTCCTGTGGGGCGCGCTGGTGGTGAGCTGGGTGGACAACCTGGTGCGCCCCCTGGTCATCAGCGGCGCGACGCGCATCCCTTTCCTGCTGGTGATGTTCGGCGTGCTGGGAGGGTTGACGACCTTCGGTTTCGTCGGCCTGTTCCTCGGCCCGGTGATCCTGGCGGTGATGCTGGCCGTGTGGCGCGAATGGCTGGAGGAGCACGACGCTTTGCATCCTCCGGCGGTCCCGTTGGAGGAGGGCGACAACAGAGTGCCGCCAGTCTGATTTCCGCCTTTTTCTTTCTTGAACTTTGCCAATAATTATTTAGACTGTTCTATAAAGCTGTGAGCGAAACTCGGCCCCGTGCCGTGTGAACCTTCGGGGTTCCTATACTCACGGCTTTTTCTTTTTCCCGCTCGGGAAATGGTCCTCCAGCGTCGGTGGTCGCCTATTCATAGAAGCGTTGCACCGCGAGCAAAATAGCCCGCCACTTGCAGGCAGGCATCCTTGCCGTCAAAAAGAAACGAAACCCTATATCGATAGGCGTTCGAGCCAGAGGTCGGTCAACTGCGAGAGATCGCCCGCGTCGGCGGTGCGAAGCGCATCGAAATAACCTCTCCTGCCAGGTTCGTCGGCCGCGGCCGGATCGATGGGCGGCAAACCGAGCTTGTAGCAAAGCGCAACCAGCAAAATGCGCCCGACCCGCCCATTGAAATCCTTGAATGGGTGTATCCACTGGAAACGCCAGTCCGCCCAGGCCAGCAAGGCGGCGATGGATTCCACGCCGGACAGATGGCGCATCCGTTCCGCCAAGTCCAGGCAGAAATTGCCGACCTGCACCGCTACTTCGAAAGCCGGCGGCGGCAGGTGCGTGCCCACCTGAACGTCAACGGCGCGAAAACACCCGGCCCACTCCGGGAACAATTCTCCAGCGATGTGGCGGTGGACTTCGCGAATCCACTCCGGGGTAATGTGAATGTCTTCCGGCGTGTCCTCCAGCAAGGCATTCAGACAGCGGGCGATATTGATCGCCAAGTGCTCGGCTACCGCACTGTAAGGCAATGGCCCTTCGGCGGTGGTCAACTCGCGGGTGGCGTTTACGGGGCGCGTTGTTGCAGCAGGGTCGCCAAGCGCTCCGGGTTGACCGGTTCGTTCTCCAGGGCCATCGAATTCAGGGTGAAGGCCGGAATTTTCCGGCGATAGGCATCCCGCACACTGGCCGCGTCCGGGTGAGTCGTCCGCCATTCCGTGAGGTGTTGTTCCGCTTGTCGGATCTGTTTCGGGGTCATTGGGGTTCTCCGAATAGGTTTGTTTACGGGGAGGCATTACCATCAGTTTTCCCCTCTATAGACGCATAAGACTGGGAGGCAACTGCCATGCCGGATGATCACGTCGTCAATTTTCTGCATGAGGTGGCCGGTTCAGTGTGGTCAGCCACTACCAAAAATGAGTTGGATGAAGAACCGATTTCATGGCTAGGGCGAAGCGGGGAATAAGTCTGATTGTCCAGATTCACCCGATTGAGGTCTTTCGCCGTTTGGCGTTGCCATGGGGAATGCCGTATAGCGCCGTTGCGAAGTATGAAGACTCCAGCTTACGCCTTCGGCCCCAATAGGTTCTATGCCGAAATCTTCCAGCGTTTTCAGCAGGTCGGCGATAACTTCTTGCCGATTCATGACAAACGCGGAAGCAAAGCAACGCCAAAAACGCCAACCGGCCCGTTCCAAAATACGCTGACGTCGCATGTCATCGTCCCAACGATCCGGACCATGGAAGCGGTCGCCATCGCATTCGACGGCAAGGCGATTATCCAAATGGCCTTCCACGACCAGATCAATGCGAAACGTATGGGAACCACCGGCATTACCGCCGAACTGAACTTGTGGAATGACCCGGTAGCCCCTATCGGTCAAAAGATCGTAAACCTCCCTTTCGAAGTCTGACTCACAGAGCACCCGAAGGTTTTCTACTCGTGCTTCGTCTTGCGCGAAGGGTGCAGCAAAGTGAGCGATCAGGTTTCTGCGCAGTGAATCGGCGTGGCTCAAGTCGTCCGGTGTAACACTACGAACAAGATACATGCGATCACGAGCGCGGGAGGCCGCTACGTTAAACCGCTGTACAAATGTGTCTCTCGATAAAGCTGTGGCGTTTCCTTTCGAGACAATCATCGTCAGGAACATGATGTCCCGTTCCTTGCCTTGGAAGGTGCGGGCATCACCGCAGGTGATTTTATGTTTATCAATAATGTCCGGCGGCAATCCGAGCGGCTTTCCGTTCTCGTCAAGTTCATCGTCGTTGAGCATTTCCCAAATTTTCAGTGTCTGCTTGTCTCCTAGCAGGGACACCACGCCGATAGAACGCCCAGCCATGCAGGAGTCCTGGACGATGGACTGGATTTCCTCGACGATGAATCGTGCCTCGCCAAGGTTGACGTCTCCCTTTCTATAACCATCTTCAACGATCACATCAACCAGAGGCGGGTCCAGGCGTTCGGACGCTTTCGGTATTCTCAGCGGCTTGAGTTCGTGCTTGTAAACCTCCCGTTTCGAATACTCGATGATGGGAGCGACGCAGCGAAAATGCTCTTTGAGCATGACTGCGGAATTGGCAAATACCACCTTGAACAAGTCATAAATTGAGCGATCTGGCGTCATCTGCGCCCGAAACAAAGGAAACTGATTAATCAAAAATCTGTTCACTAAACTCTGTATCGACTGAGTGTCGATAAAAGCGCCGTCTGGGGAAACCTGTTTATCATCCCCAACGACCAATGCCTTTTTCGCCCGGAGTATCGCCGGCAATGCTGACAAGTCAGATTGGGAGGCTTCATCGATTACCACCAGATCGAAACAACCAAATTCCGAAGGCAACGATTCAGAAACCCGGTAATGGGGCATGATCCAGCAGGGTATCGCTGGACTGGCCACAGCGGTAGCTTCTCGCGCTTGCTGTCGATATAAAGGAACGCGTCTTCCTGTGCCTCTTCTTCCAATTCTTCGAATAGCTTCAAGATAAGCCTGCAAAGCCGCTTTAACGCTGTGGTTGGTTCTTTCTTCCAACTTTAGCCACGTCCGTTTTGTTACAGCTTCCTGATAGGATCGCGCCAAATCGGTTTCTGTTTCAGAACGCAATTTGAATAGCCGTTTCAATTCTGCTCGGCCATCAGTGGATTCCAGATAGCTGGAAAGGCGCTTTACGCGCCACGCCTTCCGCCAGTTGTCGGGTAGCAACGAGTCGGTTGTAGAACTAACTGGTTCGGTGCGCAAGCGCGAGGCCCAGCTGGGCGCTCCTGACTCTGATATGAGACGCGTTACTTCATCGACGGTGTCTAAATGGGGCTTGATATTCTGAATGTGACGCAACCCTTCCATTAGAGCGCTCCACTGACTTTGTATTTCTACGTCGGGAATTGCGGGGTGTCCGAGCATACCTTCCAAGAATTCGCGTATCTCTTGGGTAATTCGGCCATCGCTCCCCGCGAGGACCTGCTGGAATCTTTCCTTGACCGCCCAGGTTTCAGCTAAACGGTTCTGCGTGAGGTGATGAAGCATGATGCACTCAGCTTCATCCAAAACGCTATCGTCATGGCAAATAAACTTCCCTCTTGCCCAATTCGTGAGCAGTAACCTAGCGGCATGGCTAATCTCATTTTCCAGCGCGACTATTGCGGTTAGTTTTTGATAAAGGCCGAAATGTTCGTTTATCGTGATTGCTTGGGAAGGTTGAGCAGGAAACAACGGCAACTGAAACTCTTCCGCGAGGCTGTTCCAGCGTCCAATTAGTTTTCGAAGAGTTTGGCGATGCAACACGAAGTTGAGAATGTGCAGCCAGTCCTGTTGGCCTATTGGCACGGAACTATCGACACGAATTGCTTTTAGGCATGTCTTTTCAGCGCCTTTGCCGACAACGCCGCTTAGTCCGAATGGATGCTTGCCATCAGCGCATCGTCGAATTGCGGCAACCAGGACTTCGTTTTGATCGTCGATGCCGTCGCGAGGCTCCACGGCACCGGCGCCTTGAAATCTAGTGCGCGCTGAAATCGCAAGCTCCAGTTCCGCACCCAATGAATCGAGCAATTCAAAGGCCGTATCGGCGGTTTTTGTGCGGAGACGAGCCAACATGGTCGCTGTCCAGCTAGCGCCTGAATTCTGGACAGTCTGACGGAGAAGTTTCAGGTTCGAAATCTGAGCCGATAGATGTTGTGCAGCCTGGAATGTCGCTTTTGAGGAATCCGCTAACGGTGGAACCTCTCCTGAATCTACCCGAACTTGGAGTTCAGCGTGTCGCGAAAGGTCGCGATGAACTTGAAGGAGTTCTCGCGATTCCGGGAAAGCCGAGATAAGCGGTAGCGTACACCCCAAATAATCGATGTCTCGGCCAAGCTCACGCCTGGCTTCTCGCAGCCGCGCGATGTCGGCATCCGCAAAGCGGGGGCGGTATTCCGGTCCCACAGTGATGGGATCATCGAGCCAGCCGGTTTCTTGAGTGCTGCCAGCAACCTCATTCGCAGCGTCCTTAGGCTCGATCATCTCACCGTCGAGATCAACGCGAGAGAGGTTCTTGACCGCCCACTCGCTTATTTGGCTGTCGATTTTCGCTAGCTTGGCGTGGCACGCCTCGATAGCCCCCTCTATCTGAACAATCTCGCGGGCTAGCGAGATACGGTCAATGGCTTGTACCTCGGCGGCAATTTTCGAGATTGCGTGTTCAAACTGTTTCATCCCCGCTTGCTCGCTGGTCAGCAGGCTGATGGCGAGGGGTTGTATTTCAGGGGGCAGCTTTTCCCGCAAAACCGAGAGCGCGGGGTCTTTCATCGAAGTGACCAATACACGCTTACCGAGCGCTAGGTAATGGCAGATAACATTGGCAATGGTATGGGTCTTGCCTGTTCCCGGCGGCCCCTGAACCACTACACCGTCGGATACTTCCAGCAGTTGGACGATGCGAACTTGTTCATCGTTGAATGGATGGGGGAAGAAGAGGTCTTGCGGCGCTTGGCCGCCGAAGCCATTAGTGCCGCCGCTGCCATGGACCATCGAGACGCCACGAAATGGCGGAAGAGTAATGAAGTCGTTTGTCGTGGCCGGATTGGTCACTAGCGCCGTAACGGCCTTGGGTAAGGCAAAATCTTCGTCGCCTACAAGTTTCAGCTTGAATCGCTCTAGGTCTTGAATGAACAGATTGGCGCTACGGGGTCTGGCAAATATTACCCAGGTATCCGTGACCTTGAGTTCTTCCTCCGGCTTGGGAAGCGAACGGTCTTCTGCTGCCGTTTGGTTGGGCCAGTAGATACCCATCGGCATATCCGGGATCGTGCCGAGATGCGTAACGGAGGATCGCAAGAGCGGTTCGAATGTGCTACGGTCGAATGGAGAAAACGCCAAGTTGGTATTAGAAAAAAACTCCTTGGCTGCTTTCTCCAGCCCAATTATCCCCGGATTGTTGGCTGCTGCGTAGACGTCCAATTCGATTTTCGGCTCAACATCTCGAGGCCGAATTTCCATCGCCATTGTCGCCTCGTTGAGCGATAACTCAACCAATCGGCTGACTAGCGGGTAGCTGACTTGACTTCCCGATATATTCCATACGGCTATTCCGGCACCCCATACCAGCTCGAGCTGGGCATCGACAATGGCACCTTCCAACTGTTGCCTGAGAGTAAAAAGTTTGGCGTATAAGGTAATCGTCCGACGCCGTCGTTTTTCCTCTTCAGCCCAAGGCTTCCAGATGTTCTCTAGGTATGCCTTGAGTTGGTCTTCAACAGTTTTTTTATGGTCGAATAAGGTGAAGTCAATGAGTTGGTTTGGATCGAAGTCCGTGATGTCTACCGGTAACGATATGGCACCAATCTCCAGCAGAGTTTGTGCGTCGACATGAGAGCGTAGTGTGGGTGCCTTATTTGGGTTGTTTGTCAGCTCAAGCCAAGTTTCCAGTAGCGTGCTCGTTGGCTGCGGTGCGGGAGATTCTTGTAATCTATCGACGATTAACCATGTTTCTCCGTTCCCATGTTCACTGACCACATCGAAATGCAACCCTGGCAATCCACTGATGTCATGTTCGTATTCATGAAATACTCCGTGCCGGCCGACGTCCGCTACAGGGCTCGATCGCAATCGCGCTGTTTGTTGCGCAAACTCAATGAGTGAGCTGAGTCGATCTTGTTCAAGGGATGGAGGCATGTTTGTAAACGGTCATTCCGTTGAGGTGAGTCGGATGCCATGCGGCATCTTCCACTCTATCTTATTCGTTAATCGCTCGTGATTCCCACCCCGTTGCGATCTTCTTTTGCCTGCCGGTAAACCTCCAGATACTGCCGGGCGCTGCGCGTCCAGGTGAAGTCCTTGGTCATGCCGATGCCCTGGATGACGCGCCAGGCGTCGTGGTTTTCGTACAGCGCCAGGGCGCGGCGCACGGTGGCGGTGAGGGCTTCCGGTGTGGCTTCGCGGAAGCTGAAGCCGCTGGCTTCCACCGGGAGTTCCGCGCCTTGCGGCGGGGCGTCGCTCACCGTGTCGGCCAGGCCGCCCACCTGGCGGACGATGGGCACCGTGCCGTAGCGCTGGCTGTACATCTGGTTGAGGCCGCAGGGTTCGAAGCGCGACGGCATGAGGAACATGTCCGCGCCGGCTTCGAGCAGGTGGGAGAGTCCCTCGTCGAAGCCGGTGACGACCGCGACCCGCTCCGGAAAACGCCGCGTCCAGTAGACAAGGCTCTGTTCGTACACGGCCTCGCCGGTGCCGAGGAAAGCCAGTTGCAGCGGCATGCGCGTCAGTTCCGGCATGGCCTTGAGGACCAGGTCGATGCCTTTTTGCTGCGCCAGGCGGCTGATGAGCACCACCAGCGGCGCCACGTTCTGCTCCGGCAGCCCCAAGCGGCGCTGCGCGGCGTGCTTGTTGACCAGCTTGTTTTCCAGATGGCGCACGTCGAAGGGCGCGGCGATGAGGGGGTCGGTTTCCGGGTTCCAGACGTCGGTGTCGATGCCGTTGAGGATGCCGGAAAGCCGCTCGTGACGGTGGCTCAACAGTCCTTCCAGGCCGCAGCCGAATTCCGGCGTCTGGATTTCCCTGGCATAGCTGGGACTGACGGTGGTGATGCGGTCGGCGTAGGCGAGGCCGCCTTTCATGAAGGACATCTGGCCGTGGAATTCCAGCCCGTCCGTGTGCCAGAAGGCGTCGGGCAGTCCCAGTTCGGCGAGCGTCGCGGCGGGGAACAGGCCCTGGTAAGCGAGATTGTGGACGGTGAACACCGTGGCGGGGCGCTTGGTTTCCAGCGTCAACAGAGCCGGGGTCAGGCCGCTTTGCCAGTCGTTGCAGTGCACGATCTCCGGCCGCCAGTCCAGCCCGGCCCGGTCCTGGGCGATTTCCACCGCGGCGCGGCACAGCAGCGCGAAACGTTCGGCGCTGTCCGGCCAGGGTTTGCCGTCGGGGGCGAGATACGGATTGCCCGGCCGGTCGAAACCGGGATGCGCCAGCAGCCAGACGGGGATTTCCGTATTCCCCAGCCGGGCGTCCAGAAGCTCCACCGTTTCCGTGCCGATCTGCAGCGTCGCCGCACGGCGCGTTTTCCCGGCACGCTGCAGCGCGTCGCGGTAGGCGGGCATAAGGAGGCGCGCATCCGCACCCAGTTCGCGCAAGGCCACGGGCAGGCTGTAGGACACGTCGGCCAGGCCGCCGGTTTTGAGCAGCGGGTAGATTTCGCTGCTGACGAAAAGCACACGCAAGGGCTTTAGCGCCTGAAAGTCAGAGCAACCTGACCAACGCGGCGACGACGGCGGCTTGAGCCAGCAACAAGCCCGCCATCCATTTGACAAGATCGGACTTCATCGCCTCCAGGTCCGATTTGGTGGGCAACTCGCGAATGGCGATGGTTTCGCTGAGTGCCTCGGACAGGGCTTCGACCTCGGCCTTGGCTTGCAATTCGGGCACGCCGGCGGCTTTGAGACGCTCGACGAATTTCAAGGTATCGAAAGTGATGGTGGTCATTGTGGAACGGTAATGCCTAAACGCTGGCTAAGTTAGCAACAATCGATGCCTTGTTGAAGCCTGTCCTGAGCTACGGTCGAAGGGCTCAATCCAGTCCGCGCGTCAGCACGATGCCGGCCAGCGGCGGCAGGGTGAGGCTCAGGGACCAGGGGCGGCCCATCCACGGAAACGGATCGGCCTGCACCAGGCCGTTGCCCATGTTGCCGCCGCCGTAAAAATGGGAGTCGGAGTTGAAGATTTCCTGCCACGTGCCGCCTTCCGGTACGCCCAGCCGGTAGCCGTGGCGCGGCACGGGGGTGAAGTTCAGCACCACCACGCAGGTTTCGTCCCCGGCGCGGCGCAGGTAGATGAGCAGCGAATGGGCGGCGTCGTTGCAGTCGATCCACTCGAAGCCCTGGCCTTCGAAGTCGTGGCGGTGCAGCGCCGGGAAGCGCCGGTGCAGCCGGTTCAGGTCGCCCACCAGCGCCTGCACGCCGCGATGCTGCGGGTAGTCGAGCACGTACCAGTCCAGTTGGTGGGCTTCGCTCCATTCCTCGCCTTGGCCGAATTCGCTGCCCATGAACAGCAGCTTCTTGCCCGGATAGGTGAACTGGTAGGTGTAGAGCAGGCGCAGGTTGGCGAAGCGCTGCCACTCGTCCCCCGGCATCTTGCCTAACATGGAGCGTTTGCCGTGCACCACCTCGTCGTGGGAGAAGGGCAGGACGAAATTTTCCGTGAAGGCGTACAACAGGCCGAAGGTCAGGTGCTCGTGGTGGTGCTGGCGGTAGATGGGGTCCTTGGATTCGTAGGTCAGGGTGTCGTGCATCCAGCCCATGTTCCACTTCATGGAAAAGCCCAGGCCGCCGGTATCGGCGGGGCGGCTGACGCCCGGCCAGGCGGTGGATTCCTCGGCGATGACCAGCGCGCCGGGGAATTGTTCGTGCACCACGGTGTTCAGCTCGCGCAGGAAGGCGATGGCTTCCAGGTTCTCGTTGCCGCCGTGGACGTTGGGAACCCAGTCGCCGGTGTTGCGCGAGTAATCCAGGTAGAGCATGGAGGCCACGGCGTCCACGCGCAGGCCGTCGAGGTGGAATTCCTCGAGCCAGTACAAGGCGCTGGCCAGGAGAAAATTGCGTACCTCATTGCGGCCGTAGTTGTAAATCAGCGTGCCCCAGTCGCGGTGTTCGCCGCGGCGCGGGTCTTCGTGCTCGTAGAGCGCGGTGCCGTCGAAGCGCGCCAGGCCGTGCGCGTCCTTGGGGAAGTGCGCCGGCACCCAGTCGAGAATCACGCCGATTCCGTGCTTGTGGCATTGCTCGACGAAGTAGCGGAAATCGTCCGGCGTGCCGAAGCGGCTGGTCGGGGCGAAATAGCCGGTGGTCTGGTAGCCCCAGGAGGCGTCGTAAGGGTGTTCGGTGATCGGCAGGAGTTCGATGTGGGTGAAGCCCAGTGCGGCCACGTGCCCGACCAGTTGCTCGGCCAGTTGCCGGTAGTTGAGGAACGCGCCGTCCGGCCCGCGCCGCCAGGAGCCCAGATGCACCTCGTAGATCGAACAGGGCGCGTGCAGCCAGTCGCGGGAGCGGCGGGCGTTCAGCCATTCCGCGTCTTCCCACTGCCAGGGTTGCACCGGACGCAGGATGGAGGCGGTGCCGGGGCGCATTTCGAAGTGCTGGCCGTAGGGATCGGCCTTGACCAGGATCTCGCCGTGCTGGCCGCGAATCTCGAACTTGTACAGGGCGCCGGATTCCAGGCCGGGAACGAACAACTCCCACACACCGCTCATGCCGCGCACCCGCATGGGGTGGCAGCGCCCGTCCCACTGGTTGAAGTCGCCGATGACGCTGATGCGCGAGGCGTTCGGCGCCCAAGTGGCGAACAGCACGCCCTCCACGCCGTCCACGCTCCAGGGATGCGCCCCCAGCAGGCGGTAAATGTGCCAGTGGCGGCCCTCGGCGAACAGATGCAGGTCGAAATCGGACAGTTGCGGCGAAAAAGTGTACGGGTCCAGACGGACGTGTTCGCCGCCGTACCCATCCTTCCAGTTCAGCGAGGGATGCGGCGGGATGTGTTCCGCCGGTGCGCGGAGTTCGAACAGGTCGGTTTCGCCGACGCGTTCCAGATAAGGCCCGTCGGCACCGAGCCGCACTTGGGCGGCGCGCGGCTGCAACACGCGCAGTACGGCTTGCCCGCCCGCTTCCGGATGGCGGCCGAGAACGGCGAAGGGGTCGTGGTGACGCGCTTCGAGGATAAGTTTCTCGTCGGCGCTGAGGCGCGAATGCGTCTCGGTTTGAGCGTTCCGCTTCACTTGGCAAAACCTCTGCGATTAGAATGTCCTGGTTGATGAGCTGCCGTGACAGGGAAGGCATGGTAGCAGAATTGCCCCCCTTCATTGATCCGATACGTGCCCGGAGACGCCCGATGGCCAGCAAGAACCGCCAAGCCCACCGTTTCGTCAGCCGGCTGACCCGTCGCACGGTGGCCCTCATCCTGGCAGGCGGGCAAGGCAGCCGCCTGGGGAAGCTCACCGAATGGCGCGCCAAGCCGGCAGTGCCCTTCGGCGGCAAATTCCGCATCATCGATTTCCCCCTTTCCAATTGCCTCAATTCCGGCATCCGCCAAATCGGCGTCCTGACCCAGTACAAGGCCGACTCGCTGATCCGCCACATCCAGAAAGGCTGGGGCTTTTTGCGCGGCGAACTGGGGGAGTTCATCGACCTCATGCCCGCCCAGCAGCGCCTGGGCGAATTCTGGTACGCGGGCACTGCGGACGCCATCTACCAGAACCTGGACATCCTGCGGGCGCATGAGCCGAAGTACGTCCTGATCCTGGCGGGCGACCACATCTACAAGATGGACTACGGCCTGATGCTGGCCCAGCACGTGGAGTCGAAGGCCGACCTCACCATCGGCTGCATCGAGGTGCCGGTAGCGGAGGCTTCGGCGTTCGGGGTGATGGGGGTGGACGCAGACATGCGGGTGCGCGAATTCCGGGAGAAGCCCGCCAACCCGCCGGAAATCCCCGGCAAGCCGGGCCTGTCCCTGGCGTCCATGGGCATCTACGTGTTCAACGCCGCCTTCCTTTACGAACAGCTCATCAAGGACGCCGACACCAAGACCTCCAGCCGCGATTTCGGCAAGGACATCATCCCTGCGGTAATCGACAAATACCGGGTGTACGCCTACCCGTTCCTCGACGTGGAAAGCGGCGTGCAGCATTACTGGCGCGACGTGGGGACCATCGACTCCTACTGGGCGGCCAATATGGAACTGATCGGCGTCAAGCCCGACCTGAACCTTTACGACCAGGACTGGCCGATCTGGACCTACCAGGAACAGACGCCGCCGGCCAAGTTCATTTTCGACGACGAGGACCGGCGCGGCATGGCGGTGGATTCCATGATCTCCGGCGGCTGCATCATCTCCGGCGCGGAAGTGCGCCACTCGCTGCTGTTTTCCAACGTGCGGGTCAATTCCTTCAGCCTGGTGAAGGATTCGGTGATCCTGCCGGACGCGAAAATCGGCCGCCACTGCCGCATCACCCGCGCCATCATCGACAAGGGCTGCGAGGTGCCGGCCAACACGGTGATCGGCGAAAACCCGGAGGAAGACCGCCAGCGCTACCACGTCAGCCCCGGCGGCGTGGTGCTCGTAACCCCCGACATGCTGGGACAGAATCTGCACTATGCCCGCTAAAAAACTGAGCGTCGTCCTGTGCTGGCACATGCACCAGCCGGATTACCGCAACCTGCGCACCGGTGAATACCGGCTCCCCTGGACTTTTCTGCACGTCATCAAGGATTACACCGACATGGCGCACCACCTGGAGAACCATCCCCAGGCCCGCGCCGTGGTCAACTTCGCGCCCGTGCTGCTGGAGCAGATCGAGGATTATTCCCAGCAGGTGCAGGGTTTCCTGAAGCAGGGCTCGCCTGTTCACGACCCGCTGCTGGCGGCGCTGGTGGACGCCACTCCGCCCACCGAGGGCACGGTGCGCCAGGGATTGATCAAGGCGTGCCTGCGCGCCCAGCGCGAGCGGCAGATCAACCGCCATCCCGCCTACCGGCGCCTGGCGGAACTGGCGGACTGGCTGCAGAAACATCCGGACGACGTGCGCTACCTGAGCAGCCAGTACCTGGTCGACCTGATCGTCTGGTATCACCTCGCCTGGCTGGGCGAATCCATCCAGCGCAACGATTCGCGCGCCAAGCGCCTGATCGAGCGCGGGCACGGCTTCACCCTCGAGGACCGGCGCAAGTTGCTGGAACTGATCGGCGAGCACCTGGGCACGGTCGTTTCCCGCTACCGCGCCCTCGCCGAACGCGGCCAGATCGAACTGTCGGTCACGCCGTACGCCCATCCCATCCTGCCGCTCCTGCTCGATCTGAACAGCACGCTGGAGGCACTGCCCGACGCGCGCATGCCGCTTCTGGAGCGTTATCCGGGCGGCGAGGCGCGCGGCCGCTGGCACATCGAAAAAGGGCAGGAAACCTTCGAGCGCTTTTTCGGCTTCCGCCCCGAGGGCTGCTGGCCCGCAGAAGGCGGGGTCAGCACCCCGGCCTTGCAGTTGCTGGGCGAGGCGGGGGGGTTCCGCTGGGCGGCGAGCGGCGGCAATGTGCTGCGCGCCTCCCTCGCCGCATCCCAGGCTCCCGACCAGAGCAGCGCCTGCGCCGTATTCCGTCCCTACCGGGTCACCGAGAATCCTATCGCCTGTTTCTTTCGCGACGACGGGCTGTCGGACCTGATCGGTTTCAAATACGCCGACTGGCACGCCGACGACGCGGTGGGCGACTTCATCAAACACCTGGAAAACATCGCCCACGCCTGCGGCCGGGAAGGGGATGCGATCGTGCCGATCGTCATGGATGGCGAAAACGCCTGGGAACACTATCCCCACAACGGTTATTACTTTCTCGACGCCCTGTACGAACGGCTTTCCAACCACCCGGAACTGGAACTGACCACGTTTTCCGCTTACCTGGACAAGCATCCGGACACGCGTTTCCTGCGCCGCATGGTGGCGGGAAGCTGGGTGTACGGCACGTTTTCCACCTGGATCGGCGATACCGACAAGAACCGCGCCTGGGATCTGCTCGGCGCAGCCAAGCGCGTGTTCGATCGCGTCGCGGCTTCCGGGCGCCTGAGCGCCGAACAGCGCCGCGAGGCGGATATGCAGCTCGCCGTCTGCGAAGGCTCCGACTGGTTCTGGTGGTTCGGCGACTACAATCCGGAAGAAATCGTCAGCGACTTCGAGCGTCAGTTCCGCCTGAACCTGGCCAATCTCTACCTGTTGCTGGGCGAGGAGCCGCCCCATACCCTGGCCGAAGTATTCAGCCATGGCGGCGGCGCACCCCTGAAAGGCGGAGCGATGCGGCCCGGGAATCCCGAGGCTGGAATCTGAGCATCGAGTTCTGAAAAGGATTTTGCGTTGAGCATCCCCGTTCTCGACCGCCGGCGCGCCGGCGTCCTGCTGCACGTCGCCTCTTTGCCGGGGCCATACGGCAACGGCGATTTCAGCCACGACGCCTACCGCTTCGTGGAGTTTCTCGGCCGCGCCGGCGCCAGCGTCTGGCAGACCTTGCCGCTGGGCTATCCGCACCTGGACGGTTCCCCTTACCAGTGCCTGTCCGCCCACGCGGGCAACCCGCTGTTCATCAGCATCGAGTGGCTGGCGGATCGCGGCTGGCTCGGCGTGTTGCGCGACGACGTGCCGCCGGAGGAGGGCTCGGCTTACCGCCTGGCCTGTCTGCGCGAAGCGCGCGGCATTTTCGAGGCCCAAGGTTCAGCCTGCGACCGGCAGGATTACCGGGACTTCGTCGCGGCGCAGGCGTTCTGGCTGGAGGACTTCGCCCTCTATATGGCGCTGCGCGAAGCCCAGGGCCACCGCTCCTGGCACGACTGGCCGGCAAGCTTGCGCGACCGCGACCCCGCCGCCCTGGACCAGGCTCGCATCGCACTGGCCGGGGCGCTGGAACAGCAACGTTTCGAGCAATGGGTGTTTTTCCGCCAGTGGCGGGAGTTGCGCGACTACGCCCACGGACTGGGCGTGCTGTTTTACGGCGACTTGCCGATTTTCGTTTCCGCCGACAGCGCTGACGTGTGGGCGCATCGCGAATACTTCCGTCTGGATGCCGAAGGGCGGGAAACCGTGGTGGCCGGCGTGCCGCCGGATTATTTTTCCGAACTGGGCCAGCGCTGGGGCAATCCCCTCTACGACTGGGAACGGATGGAAGCCGACGGCTTTCAATGGTGGAAGGAGCGGCTGGGCGCCCAGTTGGCCCTGTTCGACTGGGTGCGCATCGACCATTTTCGCGGCTTCGACGCCTGCTGGGAAATCCCCGCGGAAGAAGAAACCGCCCTGAACGGACGCTGGGTTTCCGCGCCCGGCCACGCGCTGCTCGGCGCCCTGAGCGAGGTTTTCGTCCCCTTGCCGCTGATTGCCGAAGATCTGGGTACCATCACGCCGGGCGTCGGCGCCCTGCGCGAAGCCTTCGGCATCCCCGGCATGACGGTGGTGCAGTTCGGCTTCGACGGCAATCCCCACAATCCCTACCTGCCGCACAACCACATTCCTTACAGCGTGACCTACACCGGTACCCACGACAACGACACCAGCCTGTCCTGGCACCGCTCGCTGCCCGAAAGCCTGCAGGCGCACGTCCTCGACTATCTGGGCTACGGTGAGGCGATGCCCGATGCCTTGGTGCGCGCCGTGCTCGCATCCTGCTCCCGGCTGGCCGTGGTGCCCATGCAGGATATCCTGGGTCTCGGCGAGGGGGAGCGCATGAACACGCCCGGCACCACCACCGGCAACTGGAGTTGGCGGTTTTCCTGGGAACAGGTGGATGCGGAGCGGCTGGCGCGCATTCGGCACTGGGCGGAGTTGTATGGCCGCGTCTGACCCAGCGGCCGGGACGGTCGAAAAACCTTCCGAGGCGAAACAGCGTAATATTTTTCTGATCGGCCCCATGGGTTCCGGCAAGAGCACCATCGGACGCCTGCTGGCGAAAAACCGCAAAATGGTCTTGTACGACAGCGATCGGGAAATCGAGCAGCGCACCGGCGTGGATATTCCCATGATCTTCGAGTACGAGGGCGAGGCGGGTTTTCGCCGCCGCGAGGCGGAGATCATCGCCGAACTGACCGCCTTGAGCGACATCGTGCTGGCCACCGGCGGCGGTTCGGTGCTGCTGGCGGAAAACCGCGCGGCGCTGAAGAAGAACGGCTTCGTCGTTTACTTGCGCTGTACGGTGGATCGGCAACTGGAGCGCACCCACAAGGACAACCACCGGCCCTTGCTGCGCACGGAAAATCCCCGCGCCCGCCTGGAGGAGTTGATGACGATGCGCGAACCCTTGTACCGGGAAGTCGCCGATCTGATCGTGGACACGGGACGCTATTCCAGCCGCCAGGCCGCCAGGGAGATCCTGCGCGTACTCAACCTCGCTTCCGAGCCGTGACGAATTTGAAAACCCTGAACGTGGAACTGGGCGAGCGCAGCTACCCGATATACATCGGCGCCGGGCTGCTCGATGAACCGGAACTCCTGACCCGCCACATCGCCGGCCGGCAGGTGCTGGTGGTGAGCAACGAAATCGTCGCCCCCCTGTATCTGGAAGCGGCGATGGCAGGACTCGCGGGCAAGACCGTCGCCAGCGTGATTCTTCCGGACGGCGAGGCGCACAAGACCCTGGATTCCCTCGGTAAGGTGTTCGATGTTCTGCTGGAGCGTCGTTACAGCCGCAACGCCACGCTCGTCGCCCTCGGCGGCGGAGTCGTCGGCGATCTGGGCGGTTTCGCCGCGGCCTGCTACCAGCGCGGCATCCCTTTCATCCAGATTCCCACTACCTTGCTCTCGCAGGTGGATTCCTCGGTGGGCGGCAAGACCGGCGTCAACCATCCCCTGGGCAAGAACATGATCGGCGCTTTCTACCAGCCGCGCTGCGTGCTGGCCGACACCGCCACCCTCGACACGCTCCCCGATCGTGAACTGAGTGCCGGGCTGGCGGAAGTGATCAAGTACGGCCTGATCCGCGATCCGGAATTTTTTCTCTGGCTGGAAGCGAACCTGGACCCGTTGCTGGCGCGCGACGCCGAAGCGCTGGCTTTCGCCATCGAGCGTTCCTGCCGCAACAAGGCGGAGGTCGTCGCCGCGGACGAGAAGGAGAGCGGCGAACGCGCCACCCTCAATCTGGGCCACACTTTCGGCCACGCCATCGAAAGCGGCTGCGGCTACGGCGCCTACCTGCACGGCGAGGCGGTGGCCATCGGCATGTGCCAGGCGGCGGACCTGTCGCGGCGTCTCGGCTGGCTGACCGACGCGGACGTGACGCGCATCGTCGCCTTGCTGAGTCGCGCCCGTCTACCCGTGGCTCCGCCCGCCCGTCTGGATGCGGAAGGCTTTTTGCGCGGGATGGCGGTGGACAAGAAAAACCTGGACGGCAAGGTGCGCCTGATCCTGCTGGAAAAAATCGGCAAGGCCACCCTGCCGCTGCCCGTGGACGCCGCCTTGTTGCGCGCGACCCTCGATGAATACGGGCGGAGCTGAGCGGGCGGCGGCAACTTCCTTCGCCGCGCGCGATACGGAGGCGCGGCTTCTTTCGCCCCTGCGCGCCCGCCGTTTCGACCTCCTATTGCACCTGATCGCCAACCTCGAACAACCGCTGGCGGTGTGCGGGCCGGAAGGCTCCGGCAAGACCACTTTCCTGCATTTCGTGGGCGAACAGGCGTTGGAGAACTGGCGCGTCGTTGCCCTCGACACGTCCGTCCGCTTGACGGCGCAGCAGGCGCAAGACGCCATTCTCGCGGCGCTCGATGCCGGCGCCCCGGACGACGCCCGGCGGGAGCTGGACGAAGCGCTCGGGGAACTGGCGCGCAGCGGCCGATTGGCGGTCGTTGTGCTCGACGACGCCGGGCGTCTGCCGCCGCTCACCCTGGCGGAATTGCACCGGCTGGCGCGGCGCTTTCCGGCGCTCAGGCTCGTGTTGGCTTTGCGGCCGGACGAAGCGCGCGCCAGGGCTTCCACCAACGCCGGGTTGTTCGACGACTGCCATTTCATCGAAGTGCCGCCCCTGGACGAGGGGCACTGCGGCGCTTTCCTGCAACAACTGGCGCATACGCCGCCCCGCCTGCTGGGGCCGGGAGACATCACTGCGGATTTCGTCGCCCGCGTGTTCCTGGAGACGGGGGGCGTTCCGGGGCGGATCCTCGGGTTCCTCGCCGCTCCGGCCGGGAAGAAGCGTGCCGTTCCTTTCCGGGGCGAATTCGTCTGGCTGGGCGTGCTGGGATTGAGTTTTGCCGCCGCTTTGCTCATGACGGTCTGGGTGTGGCGCGAAGGCGAGCCCGATGAGCCGGTGCCGGCACCGCCAGTCGATATTCAGGCGGGGACCGCCCCCGGCGGCGAGCCGCAGGATGCCGCGACTGCCGAGCAACAGCCCGTCGTCGGCGAAGTCGCACTTCCCCCCGTCCCGGAAGCTGCCCCGGCCGGGCTCGCTCTCGCGGCTCCGGAAGCGGTGGGTCCTGCTGCGCCGCCGCCGGGTTCCCCGGAACCCCTGCCGGAAACCCAATCCACGGTACCTTCCGCCGAACCGGTCCCGCCGCCTTCCGGCGTTGCGACTATTCCGTCGACGACGCCCGGCGGCGAAGCGCGTTCCGAAACCCAGCCGCTACCGGCCGCACCGGCTCAGCCGGCCGCGGGAGGGCCGGGGACGGAGCCGGGCGTCCCGTCACCGCCAGCGCCGCAACCGGTTCCGATGGATAAAGCGGCGGCGGAGCCGGCAGTTACGGCGGAGGCGTCTGTCGCGTCGGCGGCAGACGCCGCGAGTAGCAAGGCCAGGGAGGAGAAAAAGGAAAGCCCGCCCCCTCCACCGGCTGCGGAGTCACCGGCGAAGCGTCCGAAGAGCGCGGGACAGGGAAAACCCGAAGTCAAAATAGGCCTGCCCGCCGGCGTTTCGGGCCCGGAGTGGCTGGTGGCGCAGGATGGCGCCGCCTGGAGCCTGCAAATCATGTCCGCCCGAGACCCGGCCTCCATCGCGGCGCTGCAAAAGCGCTTTCCGGGGCTGAAAGGGCTGGCCGCCTACCGCGTCACCCGCAAAGGCAAGGCGTTGTATCCGGTGTTCTACGGGCTGTTTCCCAATGAGGAAGAAGCGCGCCACGCCGCCGCACAGTTGCCCGACTCGCTGGGCAAGCCCGTTCCCCGTCGTTTCGGCGACATCCAGCGCGACGTGGGCGCCGCCATGAAGGCGAAGTGACGGGGAACGGGCGTGGCGCGCCCGCCGGTCAGGGCCGGTGAACTTCCTTGTCGCGGTAGTGCACATCAACCCAGCAACGCGGCAGGTCCTCGCCGGAAAGAAACACCAGGTCGCTCTTGGGGAAGTTCTCCGGGTCCTGGATTTCCTCGCCGTAATGGGAGCGCCCGGCAACGGTCGGGTGCAGCGGGTCGACCAGATCCTTGATGCTGAGCACCTCGATCAGGTGATGCTCGTCTTTTTGTTTGAGATACATGGCGGTCTCCTTGTAAATTGAAGTGGACGGCGAAAGTATAGCCCGCACGCCGGTTTGATACTTTGCCCTTGTCGAACATGTCTCTCCGGACAGCGTAAACTGGGTTTGTGCTTTTTCGTCGAAAACGGTGATGGTTATGTCCTTGCGCTTGCTCGTCCCCCTTTTCCTGCTCGTCGCCTTGTCCGCGTGCGAGCGGTCCCTGCGCTTTCGGGTGCATTTTCCCGCCGATCCCGGTCTGGTTTCCGGCGACGCCGTGGTGTTGCGGCAGCAGGTGATCGGGAGTGTGGCGAAGGTGGAAGGGAATGCCCAGGACGGGTTTCTGGCGTCGGTGGAAATCGCCGGCGAATTTGCTGGGGCGGCCACGGAAGACTCGCGCTTCTATCTGGACAACGACCCGGAGCGGCCCGGCCACAAGCGCATCGAGATCGAACAGGAGAGGGCCGGCGGACGCCCCATCGCCCCCGGAGCGACGGTGGAAGGCAGGGAGCGGCTGTCCAGCCTGATTCCTTTCGGCGCCATCCTGGATTCCTTCCGGCAGGGTTTGCAGGAGTTGGGCGACCAGCTGCACGATTTCCAGCAGGGCCTCAAGGAGGTTCCCGACAGCCCGGAAGCCCGGCAACTGGAACGGGAATGGCGGCGCTTGCAGGAGGAAATGGACGCGGCCCGGCGCGAGACCGACAAGGTGCTACGCGAGAAGTTGATTCCGCAATTGCAGAAAGAACTGGACGAATTGCGCAAACGCTTCGACGCCCTGCCGCGCGGCCGGCAGCCGCCCACGGCGCCGCAAGAACCCGAGCGGCACGCGATTTGATCTCCCGTTTCGGAGAAAAACCGCGTCAGCCGTTTTCCCGTGAGGACGAGTCGCCGGGTGGCAGCGTGAGTCGGCGGTAAACCTCCTCGCTGACCAGGTCTTCGCTGGATTCCACCCGGTCGGGAAAGACGATGCCGTTCAAGTGGTCGAGTTCGTGCTGGAACACGCGGGCGATGAAATCCGCGTATTCCCGAACGACGGTTTCCCCGCTGTCCGGGTCGATGCAACGCGCACGGATGCGCCGGGCCCGCGGCACCTGCCCGCGCAGCCCCGGAACGCTCAAACAGCCTTCCCAGCCTTTGATCATCTCATCCGAAGCCCACTCGATCTCCGGGTTGAAGATCGCCTCCGGTTGCATGAACGGCGCGTCGGGATAGCGTTCGTTGGGACGGGAGGCGACGATGAACAGGCGCAGGGATTCGCCCACCTGCGGCGCGGCGATGCCTACCCCACCGCGGGCGTGCACGGCGCGCAGCATGTCATCCACCAGTTCGCGCAGCTTCGGCGTCCATAACTCGCTTAGCGGGCGGGCGATTTCCCGCAGCACGGGATCGCCGAGCGTGCGGATGGGGCGGTGCACGACAGCGTGCCGCGTCTGATCGTGTTCCGGTTCTTGGCTCATGCGGACCCTATCCCGCCAGCGATTCAAGTTCGTCCCAGCGCGCATAGGCCGTGCCGAGTTCGTGCTCCAGGCACTTTCGCTCCTCCAGCTTTTTTTGCACTTTTTCCCGGTCCTGCTGGAAAAAGCCGTCCGAGTTGATCAGCGCGTTCAGTTCGGTCTGGCGGTTCTCCAGTTCCGCGATGCGCGCCGGGAGTTGTTCCAGTTCGCGCTGTTCCTTGTAGCCGAGCTTTTTCCGCGGCGCGGGCGCGGCCGGTTGCGGCGCGGCTTCCGCCGCCGGCGGCTTGGGTGCGGCCGGTTCGGATCTGGGCGCGGTGCGTTGCAACTGCCAGTCGGAATAACCGCCGACGTATTCGGCTACCACGCCGTCGCCTTCGAACACCAGGGAACTGGTCACCACGTTGTCGAGGAACGCCCGGTCGTGGCTGACCAGGAGTAACGTGCCTTCGTAATTGGCCAACAGTTCTTCGAGCAGTTCCAGGGTTTCCAGGTCCAGGTCGTTGGTCGGTTCGTCCATCACCAGCAGGTTGGCCGGCTGGCTGAACAGGCGCGCCAGCAAGGCGCGATTGCGCTCGCCGCCGGACAGGGAGCGGATGGGCGAGCGGGCGCGCGCCGGACTGAAGAGAAAATCGCCGAGATACCCGAGGATGTGCACCCGCCGGCCGCCGACGGTGAGGTAGTCGCTGCCGTTGCCCACGGCGTCGGCGAGGGTCTGGTCGGGGTCGAGCTGGGCGCGGAGCTGGTCGAAATAGGCGATTTCGAGGCGCGTACCTTGGCGGACGCTGCCGGATTGCGCCTCGAGTTCGCCGAGCAACAGGCGGAGCAGGGTGGTCTTGCCGGCGCCGTTCGGTCCGATCAGCCCCACCCGATCGCCGCGCTGGATGGTGGTGGAAAAATCGCGGATCACCGGCTGGCTGTCGTAACTGAACATGACGTTCTTTGCCTCGATGACGATCTTGCCGGAGCTTTCGGCCTGTTCCAGGTCCAGTTTGGCGCGGCCTTGCTGGGTGCGGCGCGCGCTGCGTTCCTCGCGCAGCTTTTTCAACGCCCGCACCCGACCTTCGTTGCGGGTGCGGCGGGCCTTGATGCCCTGGCGAATCCAGACTTCTTCCTGGGCCAGCTTCTTGTCGAACAGGGCGTTGTGGCGCGCTTCTTCTTCCAGCGCGGCAGCCTTTTTGTCCAGGTAGTCGGCATAGCCGCCCGGCCAGGAGACCAGTTGGCCGCGATCCAGATCGACGATGCGGGTGGCGAGCTTTTGCAGGAAGGCGCGGTCGTGGGTGACGAAAAGAAGTGCGCCCCGAAACTGCAGGAGTTGCTCTTCCAGCCAGGCGATGGTTTCCAGGTCCAGGTGGTTGGTGGGTTCGTCCAGCAGCAGCACGTCGGGGCCGCAAACGAGAGCCCGCGCCAGCGTCACGCGCCGCTGCCAGCCGCCGGACAGCCCGGCGACCGGCGCCTCGCCGGGCAGACTCAGCCGGCTCAGCACCGTCTCGACCCGCTGTTGCAGGCTCCAGCCCTCGTGCGCCTCCAGCCATTGCTGCAGGCGACCCAATTCGGCCAGCTTCTTGTCGCTGGCGCCGTGGCCGATTTCCAGCAAGAGATGGTGATATCCGGCGATGGCGTGGCCGACCTCGCCCAGGCCGTCGGCCACGGCGTCGTAAATGCTCGCGCCTTGCGGCAACTCCGGCGCCTGTTCCAGGACCGCCAGCCGCAGGCTCGGCGCGCGCCACACCTCGCCGCTGTCGGTGGCCTGTATGCCGGCGATGATTTTCAGCAGCGTCGATTTGCCCTCGCCGTTGCGCCCGATCAGCCCGACCCGCTCGCCGGCGTCAATCTGGAAATCGGCATGGTCCAGCAAAGCGTGGACGCCGAAGGCGATGGAGACGTTTTTGAGGTGGAGCAAGGGCATGGAGGTTGATTCTGCGGTTACGCAACCATCCGGGAAGGAGGTTGTCGGTGGAATTTCATGCCGCCAGGCGATCCAGGCGCTTCACATGAGCAAGGCGGGCGGCGTAGGACAATGCGGCCAGGATGTCCTCACGTTCCAGGTCTTCATAATCCGCCAGAATCTCTTCGATCGTCATCCCCCCGGCAAGCCATTCCAGCACGCCTTCCACGGGGTAACGCAGGCCGCGAATGCAAGGTTTTCCGTGGCAAATCGCCGGATCGATGGTGATGCGTTCGTGCAAGGTCGGTTCCGATAAAGCAGAAAGTCGCATTATGCCCGCGTTTTCAGCACCGGTTCAGAATGCGGCGCGATTTTCAGCCACGCGGGCGCATTGGCGCGTGGCGGATGAAGGTTGGTAGTCGCAGCCCGCGTAGGG
>DATDOO010000005.1:0-3087 GCA_035293245.1 Methylococcaceae bacterium | reverse complement strand
GGGCGCAACGTTCCGCGCCGTACTGGCCGGGGAGGACGAGGAGCGTCTGATTCTGGCCAGCGACGCCGGCTACGGCTTCCTGGCCAAGCTGGGTGATCTGCACACGCGCAATAAAGCCGGCAAGGTGACGCTGACCGTGCCGGACAGCTCAAAAGTGCTGACGCCGCTTGGCGTGGCGAATCCCGAATCCGACTGGCTGGCCGTGGCCACGGCACGAGGGCGGCTGCTGCTGTTTCCGGCCAAGGAACTGCCCGAACTGGAACGCGGCAAGGGCAACAAACTCATCGACATCCACGCCGCCGACTTCAGCGCGGGCCAGGACCGGCTGGCCGCCTGGGCCTGCCTGCGGGAAGGCCAGGGCTTGCGCGTTTATGCCGCCAGCCGCTCCCTGAACCTGAAACCGGTCGATCTGGAACGCTTCAAGGGCAATCGCGCCCGGAGAGGCCAACCGCTGCCCAATGCGGTGGCACGGGTGACGAAACTGGAAGTGGTCTGAAACGAAAACGGGCGCTTCTTTGAAGCGCCCGTTTTGACCTTCGACGTGGCGAGGACACTTACCCTGCGTCCACCAGCCGCTCTCTCCAGGGATCAGAAGCCGCTTGCATTCAAACGACCGCCGGTGACGGTTTTTCCTGACAAAGAAGCTGTCGGTACGACGCTGCCCAAAATCGCCCCCTTGATTTGCGCGGCGGTTGCACCGGAATTGCTCGCGGCGTACAGCGCCGCCGCGCCTGTCACGTGCGGCGTAGCCATGGAGGTGCCGCTGTAGGAACCATATTTCGATGTGTTGTTCTTGCCCGGTAATGTTGAGTAGATTCCCGAACCTGGGGCTCCGATATCGACGGTCGCGGCACCGTAATTCGAAAAGCTGGCTTTAGCTCCGGAAGAGGTTATCGCAGCCACGGCAATTATGTTGGCGTTCGCATAGTTGGATGGGTAGTTTTGGGTCGCGTCATTGTCGTCGCCAACACCGTCGTTCCCGCCGTTCCCGGCGGCTGCCACGAAAAGAATGTTCGCTGCATTCGCCCGCTCGATGGCGTCAGTTAGCGCCTGGGAATATCCACCGCCGCCCCAAGAGTTGTTGGTCGCCACGATGTTAAGGCCATGGCGAGTCTTGAGATCGGTGATGTAATCCACCGCCTTGACCGCATTGGACAAAGTGCCCCCCATGCGACCCAGAAACTTGGCCGAGATCATCGTGACTGACCAGTTCACGCCTGCCACACCCGTGCCGTTGCCTTTTGCGCCAATGGTGCCGGCCACATGGGTTCCGTGGTCGTCCTGGGTTCCGTCGTAAACACTGTTGTTGCGCCCGTCGAAATCCCAGCCGTGGGTGTCGTCCACATAACCATTGTCGTCGTTATCCACGCCATCCACCGGATCGAACGTATTGGTCCAGACATTCCCGCTCAAATCCACGTGGTTGTACATGATGCCTTCGTCGATCACGCCAACATAAACGCCAGGGGATCCAGTATTTCCAGCTGCCCAAGCCTCCCCCGCCTGGCTGCCGTATTGATTTGCCGGATTCGTGGCATCCCCGTACATGCCCCACAAGGAACCGCCTGTGTAATACGGGTCATCGGAAATGGCGTCGTGGAAATAAATCCAGTTGGGCTCGGCGAATTCGACGGCCTCCTGCTGCTGGAATGCACCCACTGCGGCGGCTATGGCAAGCCCGGGCGGTAAGGACACCAACTCCAGTTCGCCGGCGCCCTGTTCGCGCATGAGCGGCGTCGTCACGGTCTCCTCGGGCTGGGCGCCAACCGCACTGCGCGCCCGTTGGCGCTGGGCGGCGCTGGCTCCCGGTTTGAATTGCACCAATAGCTGGCCGGGAACGAAGCGGGCTTCCGCTGGAAAAGGGCGAGTAGTTTCCAATGGCTGAGCGTTGTTGCCAGGGGCGGCAAGAAGGGGCTGTGCCGCCGCGCTCAGCATGCCCGCAAGCGCGATGGATAAAGTGGAACGAGTGAATTTGCGCATGACCGTCTCCAGGGGCAAAGGTAAAATGGAGAAATTTACTGTGGAATATAGTACCGATTCGGCATCTTCTCCGGGAACTTGAACGGTGACGTGCAATACGGCGAGATTTTCTGGGGGAATTCGCCGCCTCGTCACGCCCCGGCCGCTTCGCCCGGCTCTTCCGCGGCGGGCAATTCCGGTTGCGCTTCGGCTTCGCCGTCGGGATTCTGCTCGACCTGCTTGACCACTTCGCTGGAAGCCAGCAACAGGCCCTGGCGGTAACAGTGGCTGGCGCGCTCCTTGTCACCCTGGCGGCTGTATAGGTCGCCGAGAAGATGGAAGGCCTCGACGCTGGATTCGACGACCAGGCTCTCCTTCAGAAAGCGTTCCGCCTTGTCGTCCAGCAGATTGCGGATGCACAGTTTTCCCAACACGCGCAGCAATACGGGGTCGGTGGCGTGGGACTTGAGCCAGGCCTGGGCGAATTCGAGCTGGTCGGCAGCGGCTTTGCCCGCCATTTCGATGCAGCCGTACAGCACCACCAGGGTCTGATCCCACTGCGCGGACAGCGCGGCACGCAGTTCGCTCTCCACATCCGCTCCCGCAGCGGCGTCGATCATGGCGGCGAAATACAAGGTCTGCACGGCGACGGTCTTGCGGACGTGTTTCGGAATATGGGCCCACAGATCCTTGAGCGTTTCGGCGTCGCGGGTCTGCGCCTTTTGCTTGAGCAAGGCGCTGTAGGTTTCGGTTTCCAGCAGGCGGATCTCCGCCTCCATCAGCACCTTCCCGCTTTGCAGGGCGGGAATCAGCGCGTGCAGGGACTCCCAGTCGCCCAACTGGGCATAGGTGCGGTGCAGCAGCTTGAGCACGGCGGCGTGGCTGGGGGCGATGCGGTTCAGGTGCGAGAGATTGTTGAGCGCTTCCTCGAACTGGTTTTCCGACAGCAAAAGCTCGGCGCGCGTGAGGCCGATGGCCAGTTCCGCATCCGGCATGGATTCGGCGGCGATTTTCAGGTACTCATCGCGCAAGCCGCTGGCGCCGCGCTGGGCCGCGGCGCGTGCCGCCGTCAGATAGTGCACCAGCGGTACGCCGCTGTTGGCGGCATGGCGGATGAGGGTCTTTTCC
>DATDOO010000004.1:0-28046 GCA_035293245.1 Methylococcaceae bacterium | reverse complement strand
ATGGTGGACGCTACGCCCCCTCGAAAAAACGAGCGGTATTATCCGTTAATAAGCGGGAAACCCCCGGACACCCACCTTTTTCCCGGCGGAAATCCCCGGAATCGATCAGAAATTGAACTTCGCCCTTCACGGGTGCCTCCTGCATGGAGACCCCTCTCCCCGCCGGGGGGAGGCCGGGAGGGGGGACAGACGGGAAACCCGCTGCGCCTTCGTCTCCACCAACAGCATCACCCAGGGCGAGCAGGTCGGCGCACTGTGGCCGGATTTGCTGCAACGCGGCGTGCATATCCACTTCGCCCACCGCACTTTCGCCTGGAGCAGCGAAGCGCGCGGCAAGGCGGCGGTGCATTGTGTGATTATCGGCTTTTATCTCCCCTCTCCCACTGGGGAGAGCGAAGCGAGGGGGGCGAAGCCGGCTGGGGGTGAGGGTGGCGCCAAACGCCTGTTCGACTACGAAACCCTGAAAGCCGAACCGCACGAACTCCCGGCCGGCAACATCAACCCTTATCTGGTGGATGGGCCGGATGTGGTGTTGCAGCGCCGCTCAAAGCCGCTTTGCCCTGTACCGGGCATAGGTATCGGTAGCCAGCCGATCGATGACGGAAACTTCCTCTTTACGCCGGGGGAAAAAGCCGACTTTCTAGCCTTGGAGCCGGACGCCGCCCTTTATTTCCACCGTTGGCTGGGTTCCGACGAATTCATCAACGGTTACGAGCGCTGGTGCTTGTGGCTCGGCGACCGCCCGCCGGAACAGTTGCGAAAGATGCCGGAGGCCATGAAGCGCGTGCAGGCGGTCAGAAAGTTCCGCTTGTCCAGCAAACGCAAGCAAACCCTGGCGGCAGCCGCGACCCCGGCGCACTTCGGGACAGAGCTGATCCCCGCGCACACCTACTTGCTGATTCCCAAGGTATCTTCCGAACGGCGCTTATACATTCCCATCGGATTCGTGCACCCCGACACGTTTTGCAGCGACTTGGTGTTCATGCTACCGAACGCCGCCCTCTACCATTTCGGCATCCTGCAGTCCGCCATGCACATGGCCTGGACGCGCGCGGTGTGTGGCCGGCTGAAAAGCGACTACCGCTACTCCGCCGGCATCGTCTACAACAACTTCCCCTGGCCCGAGGTGCTTCCCTCCCCCCAGGCGATTCCCTCCCCCCAACCCCCTCCAGGAGGGAGGGGGAGCGTGCTTCTCCCCCCACCGGGGGGAGGCCGGGCGGGGGGAACTGCATCGATCGTAGCCATCGAAACCGCCGCCCAAGCCGTCCTGGATGCCCGCGCCAACCACCCCGGCGCGACCTTGGCCGACCTTTACGACCCCCTGACCATGCCTCCGGACCTGACCCAGGCGCACCGGATGCTGGACGCGGCGGTGGATGCGGCCTACGCCAAAAAGAAATTCACCGGCGACGCCGACCGGGTGGCGTTCCTGTTCGAGCTTTACCGAAGACTCGCAGGCAACTCGAATCCGTTGGATTACGCCGGAGAACCGGCTAATCCAACCTACCCGGACTGAACGGATGAATGCGTCGCCCCGCGTGCTGGTCATCAACTGCGGCAGCTCGTCGCTCAAATACCGGCTGCTGGACATGGACGGGGAGCGGACGCTGGCCGGCGGCTTGCTGGAGCGCATCGGCGAGAGCCGCAGCCGTTTGCTGGCGCGGTTCCGGGATGAACACGGCGAGCTTGCCGAAAACTCCCATGAAGTGACCGCACGCGACCACCGGGAAGCTTTCCGCCACGTGCAGGCGGCGCTGGCGGATTACGGCCGGCCGGACGCCGTCGGCCATCGGGTGGTGCACGGCGGGGAAACGTTTTCCGCACCAACACGCCTCGACTCCGCCGCGATCGAGGCGATACGGGAGATGAGCAGTCTGGCGCCGCTGCACAACCCCGCCAACCTCACCGGCATCGAGCTTTGCCGCGCCGCGTTTCCCGACATCCCCCAGGTGGCGGTGTTCGACACCGCCTTTCACCACACCCTGCCGCCCCACGCCTTCCGCTACGCCGTGCCGGAAGACTGGTACCTCCGCCACGGCGTGCGCCGCTACGGCTTCCACGGCACCTCGCACCGCTACCTGGCGGAACGGGCCGCACAGTGGCTGGAACGCCCCCTTGCCCAAAGCAACCTCATCACCCTGCATCTGGGCAACGGCGCCAGCGCCGCCGCCATCGAAAAGGGACGCTGCGTCGACACTTCCATGGGTTTCACGCCCCTGGAAGGCCTGGTCATGGGCACGCGTTGCGGCGACCTGGATGCGGCCGTCCCCTTGCACATGCAGCATGCCGGCGGACTTTCCGCCGCCGAGGTGGAACACGCCCTCAACCATGAATCGGGACTGAAAGGCCTGTGCGGCGTCAACGATGTGCGCGAAATTCTGGCGCGCGAACAGGCCGGCGACGACAGGGCCCGCCTGGCGATGGATATGTATTGCTACCGGGCGCGGAAATATATCGGCGCCTACAGCGCGGTGCTGGGCGAAGTGGATGCGCTGGTTTTCAGCGGCGGGGTGGGGGCAAACGCTGCGATGGTACGGGCGAGAATCTGCACCGGGCTGGAACGGCTGGGCATCGCGCTCGATGCGGAGCAAAACCGCACGGCATGCGGGGAGGCGCAGGAAATCGGGCAGGCCGGCAGGCCGGTAGGGGTGCTGGTCATCCCCACCGACGAGGAATTGCAGATCGCCCGCGAAACTCTGGCCGTGGCGTTCGCGCCCTGAGGCTTTAATAATCGGTTCAATTCAACCGCGGCAAGGGTTGTTCTCAACCAGCGAGCTGGAAATACCGCCGCGCCGAACAATGCCGCTGAAATAAAAACAACTCCAATTCAATCACCTATGGCGACATAAGCCGGTTGGCACGCTCGTCGCTATGAAGTGGAGGCCATACCTCCTCTCGGTGCCCCATGTCAGTCACGCCAACCCGCCACTCAGTCGTCCCTTCCGCCCCGGCACGCGGACTGGCCGATCTCCGCCAATGCGGCAGAGACGATCTGGTCTCCGGCTTCCTGGTCTTTCTCATCGCCCTACCCCTGTGCCTGGGCATCGCCATGGCTTCCGGCTTTCCGCCGACGGCGGGTATCGTCACCGCCATCGTCGGCGGACTTTTGGTATCGCGGCTGAACGGTTCCCACGTCACCGTCAACGGTCCCGCGGCGGGCCTGATCGTGGTGGTGTCGGCGGCGGTGCAGAACCTGGGTGGGGGCGATGCCATGGCCGGCTACCGCTACACTCTGGCCGCCATCGTCGCAGCCAGCGTTTTGCAACTGGCCCTGGGACTGCTCAAGGCGGGACGGCTGGCGTCGTTTTTCCCCGCCTCGGTGGTGCACGGAATGCTGGCGGCGATCGGCATCATCGTCATGGCCAAGCAGGTTCACGTGCTGGTGGGGGTTAAGCCGGAAGCGAAGGACCTCATCGACACCATCCTGGCCATTCCCCACAGCCTCATGGACCCCAATCCGGAAGTAGCCGCCATCGGCCTGAGCGGCCTGGGAATCCTCATCGGCTGGTCGTTCCTCAAGAACTCCTGGCTGCGCAGGGTTCCCGCGCCACTGGTCGTCGTACTGGCGGGCATGGCGCTGGGGCAGTATTTCGATCTGGACCATGAGCACGTCTACCTGTTCCTGCCCGACGATCCCATCCTGCCCCACCACGAATTCACCTTGGGTCCCAAATTCCTGGTGGCCATACCCGACAATTTCCTAGCCAGCTTTTACTTTCCGGATTTCGGCAAGTGCGCCACCCATGAATTCTGGGGTGCGGCAATCGGCATCTGCCTGGTGGGAAGCCTGGAAAGCCTGCTGGCTGCCGCCGCCGTGGACAAACTGGATCCCGCCAGGCGCTGTTCCGACCTGAACCGCGACCTGGCCGCCGTGGGCTTGGGCAATGCGATCTGTGGCCTCGTCGGCGGCCTGCCCATGATCGCCGAGATTGTCCGTAGCTCGGCCAACATCGGAAACGGCGCCAAAACCGGCTGGGCCAATTTTTTCCATGGCGGGTTCATGCTGACGTTCGTGGCGCTGTTCCCCGGCCTCATCCATGAAATTCCCCTCGCCTCGCTGGCCGCCTTGCTGGTATTCACGGGCTTTCGCCTGGCTTCGCCACGGGAATTCGCCAGGACCATGGAAATCGGCAAGGAACAGCTTGCATTGTTCGTGATCACCATCCTGGGCGTATTGGCTACGGACCTCCTCGTCGGCGTCGCTCTGGGCATCGCCGCCAAGTTCGTGCTGCACTTGCTGCGCGGCATCAGCCCGAAGAATCTGTTCCGGATTGCCTACCGGGTGGAAAAAAAAGACCGGGACCGGTACACCATCAAGGTGGAAGGTGCGGCGGTGTTTTCCAATTTCCTCGCCCTGAAGAGCGAAACCGCCGCGCTGCCGGACGGCAGGAAAATCGTCATCGATCTCTCGGATGCCGATCTCATCGACCATACGGTAATGGAATTCATCCACCACTTCCGCCACGACTACCGGCGCCGCGGCGGCCATTGCCACATTCACGGCCTGCACAACCACGACGCCGTTTCGCCCCATCCGCTGGCGGCGCGCCGGCGCAGAGTGTCGGGACGTGGAAAACACAAGGGCCGGCGCCCATAATGACTTCGGCTTTCCCGACTCCTGTGCGGAAAGGACTGTCCGGGCGGTCGCCGCGACGTTCCGGGACGGTATGCGTCCCCCTCGGCGGCGTGAACTGCTTACCGGCCGATTTTACCGACCTGGCGCCCGCATCGATGGAAACTCGAACCTCCGCCGGCAGGACTGCGTCCCTTCCCTTCCGCCTGGCCCAGCGGCGGATCGTGATTCTGCTCGTCCTGCTCCTGCTGATTCTCGCCATATTGGGCGGCACCATCTGGCGCAACCTCGCCCGCCTGGAGCAAATCCGCACCTATGTGAGCTATTCCCATGAAATGGAAGGCATGGCGCTCGATTTGCAGGACGTGCTGATCGACGAGCTGTCGGGCCGGAGCGTCGCCATGGGCCCGCGGATCGAATCGCTTCAAGCGCGTCTGAAACAGTTGAGCCAGCGGGAGCTTCATCTCGGACCGCAGACTCCCGGGAATTTCGTCACGGTGCAAACCTTGCTCGGGAAAGTGAAAGCCGCCCCCGCCTCCCTGACCGATGACGAGCGCCGTATCGCGCTGATTTCCACGCTGGGCGCCATGGGGCGGATTCTCGACGACGAAACCGGACAGCGGGGACGCTTGCTGGAAGACCTGGGCCGGGATACGCAACTGGAACTGGACATGGCCCTGGCAACCCTGGCGGCCATCGTCGCGATCGCGGGCTGGTATCTGATCCGGCGCGTCGCCAACCCGCTGAACCGGCTGCGCCAGTTGCTTTCCCGCATCGCCGAGGAGGATTTCCGTCCCATCGCGGTCGAGCGTCTCGATCCACTGCTGCTGCCGGTTTTCACCAGTTACAACGACATGGTGCGGCATCTGGCCGAACTGGAAGGGATCAAACGCCGCCAGGCCGGCGAACTGCGCGCCGAAGTGCGCGCCGCGACCCACGCCCTCATGGAACAGCAGCACAGTCTCGCGCGGGCGGAACGCCTGGCGGCGGTGGGCGAACTGGCGGCTGAAATCGCCCATGAATTGCGCAATCCTCTGGCCGGGATACAGATCGCCTGCGTCAACCTGCGCGCCGAACTGGCCGACGTCCCGCAAACCGAACGCATGGACTTGGTCGTGGCCGAATTGAAACGCATGGGGCGCCTGTTGAACAACCTGCTGGAACACAGCCGCCATCAACCGGCTCCGGCGCGGGATTTCGACGCCGTGAAGCTGGCGCGCGAACTGATCGGATTGGTGCGCTACCAGATTCCCGACCACGTGCAACTGCACCTGGACGCGCCAGGCACGCTTCCAGTGCGCTTGCCCGACTGCGGTTTCCGGCAAACCTTGCTCAACCTGATTCTGAATGCTTCGGAGGCGTTGGGCGCCAACCCCGGCAACATCGACATCGCGCTAACCCCGACAGGGGACGGCGTAACAATCGCGGTCCGCGACGACGGTCCCGGTTTCGCGCCCGAGATCGTCGGGCAGGGAATCCGCGCCTTCCGCACCAGCCATCCCGAAGGCACCGGCCTCGGCCTGGTCGTGGCACAGCGCTACGCGCGCGAGCATGGCGGCAGTCTGGTGCTGAAAAACCGTAAGCCCCACGGTGCGGAAGTCGTCATTTCCTTTCCGGCATCCGTGCGCTCATAAGCCATGGACACCTTGCTGCTCATCGAGGACGAGAAGCTGTTCGGCACGGAACTGGCCCGCCATTACCGCGAAGCGGGCTGGGAGGTGGAACTGGTTGCGAATCTGGCCGAGGCGCGGCGCGCGCTCCTGGAAAGGCAACTCGATCCCTTGCTCGTCATTTCCGACATGAACCTGCCGGATGGCAACGCCCTGGACCTGATGGAACAGACCCAGGGAAAAATCGCCCACGCCGAATGGCTGTTCCTTACCGGCTACGCCAGCGTGCCCGAGTCGGTACGGGCCTTGCGGCTCGGGGCCTACGATTTTCTGGAAAAGCCCTGCGATTTCGACCACCTCGACCTGGTGGTGGCCAGCGCCGCGCGCAACGCCGGCGTGCAACGCCGGGTCATCGCCCAGGCCCGGCAGCAACACCAGCGCTATTCGCCGGACGCCTACCTCGGGCACAGCGACAAGGCGCGGGAAATCCGCCTGTTTCTGGCCAAAATGACCCAAGTGCCGTTCAGCGTTCTCATCGTCGGCGGCGAAAGCGGCACCGGCAAGGGACTGGCCGCCAGCATCCTGCACTACGGCGGCCGGCGGGCGCAAAACCCCTTGGTGGAATTGAACTGCGCCGCCTTGCCGAGAGATTTATTGGAATCGGAACTGTTCGGCCACGAGGCGGGAGCCTTCACCGGCGCCGGCTCCAGGCATCGGGGACTGCTGGAACAAGCCGACGGCGGCACTTTGTTTCTGGATGAAATCGCCGAGATGCCCCTGGATTTGCAGGCGAAGCTGCTCAAGGCCATAGAGGACCGGCGTTTCCGCAGGCTCGGGAGCGAAAAGGAGATCCGCGTGGACGTGCAGATCATTGCCGCCAGTCACCGGGATCTGGAAAAAATGGCCCGCGAAGGAGAATTTCGCGCCGATCTCTACCATCGGCTCAGCGTGTTTCACTTGCTGCTGCCGCCGCTGCGGGATCTGCGCGAAGACCTGGACGAACTGGTGCCGCTGTTCGTGGCGGAATTCAACGCCAAGGCGGGGAAGCAGGTCAAAACCATCCCGCCCGAGGTCTGGGAACAACTGCGCGCCTACTCCTGGCCCGGCAACGTGCGCGAATTGCGCAACGTGATCGAACGCTGCGTGCTGCTGTCGGACAGCACGGTGTTCCCGGCCCAGTGGCTCCAGTTGCCGGCGCAGGAAGGGGAAACGGCGCCCGCGGCCGCCGGCAAGAACGAACTCCTCATCCCCTTGGACGGCAGCATGCCGCTGGAGGATATGGATCGCTACATCCTCCGAACCGTCCTGGAACAAACGGGATTCAACCTGGCCGCCGCGGCCCGCGCCCTGGGCACTACGCGGGAAACCTTGCGCTATCGGGTGCGCAAGTACGGCATCCAGGTGTCGGAGAAGGACAAACGTGATTAGAAATCGTAGGGTGGGTTAGGTGCGCATTGGGACGATGCCGGACGGATATCTCCCCTTTTTGTGCGCACCATAACCCACCATTCGGCCGTGATCGCAACGACGAGGCCGTTCGGTGGGTTACGACGCGCATCAACGCCGACACAAATTCGCAATCGGAGGTTATGCGCGTCTAACCCACCCTACACCCTAAGGGAGGACTTACGGCTCCTTGCGGTCCGTAAACACTTCGTCGCGCCAGTTCGGCCCGAGGCGCTGTTCGATGTAGTCGCGGATCAGTTTGCGGACCATTTGCGAGGGCGTCACGTCCTCCTCGGCGCACAGGCGCTCGAAGGTGGCTTTCTTGTCGGGATCGACCAGCAGAGTCAAACGGGCGGTGCGCTTTTCGAGGGCGGCCATGACCAACATACCATTAACATATAATTAACATTTACAAAACATAACATGCTGTTAGCATGAGAATCAAACCATCATGATTTTCGACTTTCACTCCAACCGCTAGCGTAAGGACCCGATGTCCCTGTTTTTGGCGCATTTGTCGGTGCTGACCGCCTTGCTTTCCAGCCTCGTCGCCCTGGCCTACGGGCAGCGTACCGGCTTGCTCCGGGCAATCGACAGCGTGTTGAGCCAGGACTCCCGGCACTATCCCGACCTGCCGGCGCGGGTGGATTATCTGTTCGCGCCGGATCGTTTCGCGCGCATCGCCCGCATCGCTCCCTTCGTCCTGCTGGCGTTTTCCGGCGCGGCGGCAACGCTGGCGGGCTCCATCGCCTTGCTGGGAGGGACGGTCGACCAAAGCACGCTCCCCTTCGGCCTGCCGTGGCTGATCTGGCATACGCGCATCGACCCCCTATCCGGGTTTTTCCTGGGGGTGCTCGGCGTGCCGCTGATCGCCGTCAGCCTGTTCGGGCCGGGCTATGTGCGCGAGTTCGAGCAGGGCAAGTATTCCCTGGCGGTGCTGGGCTTCTTCACCGGCCTGTTCGTGGCCGGCATGGAAGGGGTGCTGCTGGCCGACGATGCCTTCTTTTTCGTGGTGGCCTGGGAAGTGATGTCGGTGGCTAGCTATTTCCTGGTGACGTTCCAGCACGAACACGCCGCCAACCGGCGCGCAGGTTTTCTGTACCTGCTGATGGCGGAAATCGGCGCGATCGCCATCATTTTGGCCTTCGGCGTCCTGGCGAGTTTTAGCGGCGGTTTCAACTTCGATGTGCTGCGCGACGTGGCGCTGAGCCCGTCCTGGGCGAGCGTCGCGTTCGTGCTCGGGCTGCTGGGCTTCGGCATGAAGGCCGGCCTGGTACCCTTGCATGCCTGGTTGCCGGAAGCGCACCCGGCGGCGCCCTCGCACATTTCCGCGTTGATGAGCGGCGTGATGCTGAAAGTGGCGATCTACGGCTTCATCCGCTTCACCCTGGACCTGCTGCCCACGCTGTTCTGGCAGTGGGGGGTGCTGGTGCTGATTCTCGGCGCCGGCTCGGCCCTGCTGGGCATTCTTTACGCCCTGCAGCAGCAGAATCTGAAGCGGCTCCTGGCTTATTCCTCGGTGGAGAACGTCGGCATCATCTTCAGCGCCCTGGGGTTGTCCATGATCTTCTTCAGCAACGGACTCAAGCCCCTCGCCGCCCTGGGACTGCTGGCGGCCTTGCTGCACTGCCTCAACCACGCCCTGTTCAAGAGCCTGCTGTTTCTGGGCGCGGGCGCCATCCTGCATCAGACCCATGAACAGAGCCTGGAGAACATGGGGGGGCTGATTCACCGCATGCCCAAGATGGCGGCGCTATTCCTGATCGGGAGCTTGAGCATCTCCGCCCTGCCCCCTTTCAACGGCTTCGTTTCCGAGTGGCTGATCTTCCAGGCGGCGCTACAGGCCGGCGCCATCCCCAGCGGCGTATTGCGCAGCATGATCCCGGCCGCCACCGCGGTGCTGGCGCTCACCAGCGCCCTGGCGGCCGCCTGTTTCGTCAAGGTTTACGGCGTGGCGTTTCTGGGGCTGCCGCGTTCCCGGCACATCGCCCGCGCCACGGAGGTGCGTTATCCGGACATGCTGGCGGGACCGGCCCTGCTTGCCGCGTTGTGCGTGCTGCTGGGCGTCTTGCCGACGCCGTTCATCAACGCCTTGAGCGGAGTCACCGGGCAGTTGCTCGGCGAAACCCTGCCGGGCGTATCGGCGCTGGGCTGGCTGTGGCTGACGCCGGTGGCGCCGGAAGTTGCCGCCTACGCCCCGCCGCTGGTGTTGGCCGGCATCCTGGGGGTCGGCTGGCTGTGCTATTACCTTCTTTACCGCCGTACCGGACTCGAACCGCGCCGCGCCGACCCCTGGGATTGCGGTTTCGGCGGCCTGAGCGCGCAGATGCAGTACACCTCGGGTGCGTTCAGCATGCCGATCCGCCGCATCTTCCAGCCCGTGTTCGCCTTGCGCGAGGCGCTGGAGGAGCAAACGGAAGGCCCCGGCCAGCATCGCGTCGTCCGGCTGCGCTATCACTTCCAGGTGCTGGATCGCGCCTGGCTGTTCCTCTACGAGCCGGCCGGCTTTGCCGTGACCCGGCTGGCGCGCTGGGCCGGGCGCCTGCAGACCGGCAACATCCGCACTTATCTCGGCTATTCCTTCTTTACCCTGCTGATTTTGCTCTGGGTGGTGAGCTGATGGCCTGGCTGCTGGCGCTGTTCGAAACCCTGCTGTTCATCGGCGCGGCGCCGCTTTTGGCCGGGTGGATCAAGCGGGTGAAGTGCCGCTTGCAGAACCGCAAGGCGCCGTCCGTGTTCCAGCCTTACCGCGACTTGCGCAAGCTGTACCGCAAGCAGCCCATCCTGCCCGAACCGGCGTCGTGGATTTTCCGCGCCGCGCCTTACATCGTCTTCGCGTCCACGGTGCTGTCGGCGGCCATCGTGCCTTTGGTAGCGGTCAATCTGCCCACGGCGCAGGTGGCGGACATGATCGTGCTGGCAGGCTTCCTGGCCCTGGGACGGTTCTTCCTGGTGCTGGCCGGCATGGACATCGGCACCGCCTTCGGCGGCATGGGCTCGTCGCGGGAAATGACCATCTCTTCCCTGGCGGAGCCGGCCATGCTCATGGCGGTGTTCACCCTGGCCATGAGCGCCCACACCACCAATCTGTCGCAAGCCATGAACTACGTGCTGGACACCGGCGTGGTGCTGCGCCCGTCCTTCGTCTTCGCCATGCTGAGCCTCATGCTGGTGGCCATCGCCGAAACCGGGCGGATTCCGGTGGACAATCCCGCCACCCACCTGGAACTGACCATGATCCACGAGGCCATGATCCTGGAATACAGCGGCCGCTTCCTGGCGCTGCTGGAGTGGGCCAGCCAGATCAAGCTCATGCTGTACGGCGTGCTGGTGGCCAACGTCTTCTTTCCCTGGGGCGTCGCCCAGGAGTTCACCCTGCCGGCGCTCGGCATGGGACTGGCCGCGATCACGCTGAAACTGGGACTGCTGGCCATCGTTTTGGGCCTGTCGGAAGTGCTGTTCGCCAAGATGCGCATCTTCCGGGTGCAGGAATACCTGAGCTTCGCCTTCCTGCTCAGCGTGCTGGGCATGTTGAGCCACATCATTCTGGAGGCGCAGCGCTGATGGCCATCGAGGGGCTCAACTACTACCAGCAGGCGGTGCTGCTGCTCGCCGCGCTGATCGCGCTCACCTCCTTCCTCATGCTGGGCCAATCGCGCCTGCTCCGTTTGGTGGGCATCTTCGGCGTCCAGGGCGTGCTGCTCGCGGCGACCACGGCCATGGTGGCCAACGCCCTGGATTTTCCCCACCTGTACATATCGGCGCTGCTGACCCTGGCTTTGAAGGGCCTGCTGATTCCCGTCATGCTGCACCGCCTGGTGGTGCGCATGGGCCTGCACCGGGAAATGGACACCGTGCAACACCCGGCCCTGGTGATGATGGGCGGGACCAGCCTGATGGTGTTCAGCTATTACGTCTCCCTGCCGGTGGTGAAGCTGTCCTCCCTGGTCACGGTCAACACCATCGCCGTCAGCCTGGCGGTGGTTTTGCTCGGCATGCTGCTGATGATCACCCGTCGGCACGCGGTGGCCCAGGTGGTGGGCTTCATGTCCATCGAGAACGGCCTGTTCTTCGCCGCCGTGGCCTCCACCCAGGGCATGCCCATGGTGGTGGAATTGGGCATCGCCTTCGACGTACTGGTGGCGGCGGTGATTTTCGGCGTGTTCTTCTTCCAGATCCGCTCCAGCATCGACTCCCTGAACGTGGACCGCCTCAACCGCCTGAGCGAGGTGGATCGATGATCGCAGTTTACGTGCTGCTGCTGATCCCGCTGGCCGGCATGGTCATCCTGGCCCTGCGCGGACATGGCCCGCGGGCCGGCCGCATCAATACTCAGCTCAACGGCCTGACCCTGGCCTGCACCATCGTCCTGGCCGTCGACGTCCTGCTGCACGGGCCGTTGCTGTCCTCCGGCAAACTGCTCTACATCGACTCCTTCAACGTCTACCTGGTGGCCTTGACCGCCTTCGTGGGACTGACCACGTCCATTTTTTCCGGCTCTTACATGCAGCACGAGCGGGAAATCGGCCGCATCGGCCCGAACCGCCTGCGCCTCTATCACACCATGTACCAGGGCTTCATGCTGGCCATGTATCTGGTGCTGACCACCAACAACATGGGCGTGCTGTGGGTGGCGATGGAAGGCGCGACCCTGGCCACGGTTTTGTTGGTCAGCCTGTACCGCACGCCGGAATCGGTGGAGGCGGCCTGGAAGTATTTCATCCTCTGCGGCGTGGGCATCGCCCAGGCCCTGTTCGGCACCGTGCTGCTCTATTTCGCCGCCGGGCAGGTCCACGCCCTGGGTGACGACGCCTTGCTGTGGACCGCGCTGCACGAGCACGCCGCGGACCTCAACCCCGGCATCGTGAGCCTGGCTTTCGTGTTTCTGCTGGTGGGCTACGGCACCAAGATCGGCCTGGTTCCCCTGCACAACTGGCTGCCGGACGCCCATTCGGAAGGCCCGACGCCCATGTCGGCCATCCTGTCGGGCCTGTTGCTCAACGACGCCCTGTACGCCGTGGTGCGCTGCAAGATGCTGGCGGACGGCTCCCTGGGCACGCACCTGGCCGGTTACCTGATGATGGGTTTCGGCTTGCTGTCCTTCCTGGTGGCTGTCCTCTTCCTGCACCGGCAGACCGACATCAAGCGCCTGTTCAGCTATTCCTCCATCGAGCACATGGGGCTGATGACTTTCGCTTTCGGCGTCGGCAGCCCCTGGGCCACTTTCGCCGCCCTGTTCCACATGACCACCCACTCCCTGACCAAATCGGCCATTTTCGTCACCGTCGGCCACGCCGCCCAGCTCGCCGGGACCCAGCGCATGGAAAAAATCCGCGGCCTGATCCTGACTCAGCCGGTCATCGGCTGGGGGCTGTTGATCGGCACCGTCGCCATCGCCGGCTTCCCGCCCTTCGGCGTGTTCGCCAGCGAGTTCCTGCTGCTGATCGCCACCATGCGGGACTACCCCTGGCTGACCCCGCTGTTGTTGCTCGGCGTCGGCATCGCCTTCGCCGGCCTGTTCCGCCATTTGCAGCCGATGGTGTTCGGCGACGTGCCCGAGGGGCAGACGCCCATCCCGGCCAACCTGTGGCCGGTGATGCTGCATCTGGCCTTGGTGCTGTGGCTGGGGCTGTCGCTCCCCGGCTTCCTGGGCGACTGGTTCAACCAGGCGACCCAGCTCATTTCGGGGAGCATGGCGCAATGAGAGTCACAGCAACCCTGCCTTCTCCGCTCGGCACCCCGGCCGGTTCCCCCCTTTCGCAAAGGGGGGTGATAACGTTTTGGAAGGGGCTTTACGGAAACCAACCAGCATGGCGGAAACACTTTTCATGCGCGAGGGAGGCGTAATCCGCCATGCGCGTTAACGCCGAAGCAAGTACGGAGTTCCGCAGCCTTCTGGCGGCGCGCGGCATCGAAGCGCGCCCGGTCGGGCCCGAGCCGCTGCCGCCGGCCGCCACGCTGGAAGTGGGAAGCCCGGACTGGGGCCGTTGCGCGCAAACGGCGCAAGAGGAAAACTGGCGCTGGGCCGGCGCCTTCGCCGAGGATGAAGGCGCGGCTTTGGCGGTCAGCGCCTGCCTGGAAAAACAGGGCGCTTATCTCGTCTTGCGTACCCGTGTCGCCGCCGAGCAGCCCGAGTTGCCGTCCCACGCGCCCCATTACTGGGCGGCGGACCGGGCGGAACGGCACATCCAGGACCTGTTCGGCATCCGCTTCACCGACCATCCCGACCCACGCCGCTGGGTCCGCCACCAGGCCTGGGACGAAAAAACCCATCCACTGCGCAAAAACTTTCCGGCGGCGGGTTCCCCGCCTGAAACGACGCCACCGGATTCGAGCTATCCCTTCTTCAAGGCGCAAGGGCCCAGCGTCTATGAAATCCCGGTCGGCCCCATCCATGCCGGCATCATCGAGCCGGGGCATTTCCGCTTCCAGGCCATCGGCGAAACCGTGCTGCATCTGGAAGAGCGCCTGGGCTACGTGCACAAGGGCATCGAAAAAATCGCCGAAGGCCGCGACCCGGCCAGCCTGGCGCGGCTGGCCGGACGGGTGTCCGGCGACACCACCGTCGGCCACGCCTGGGCCGCCTGCCTGGCGATGGAGCGCGCCGCCGCCCTGGAAATTCCGCCCCGCGCCGCATACCTTCGCGGCCTGCTGGCGGAGCGGGAGCGCGCCATCAATCACCTGTGGGACCTGGGCGCCTTGTGCAACGACGTGGGCTTTGCCTTCGGCTATTACCAGTTCGGCCGTCTGCGCGAACTGTGGCTGCGGGAAAACCTCGCCTGGTTCGGCCATCGCCTGCTGATGGACCGCATCGTGCCGGGCGGCGTGGCGGTGGATGTTTCCCCCGATGTGGCGAAGCGCATGCGGGAATCGACCGTCGTCCTGCGCAAGGAACTGGACGAACTGATCTCGATTATCGACGCCAATTCCTCGCTGGAGGACCGCTTTCTCGCCGCGGGCGTATTGGCGCCGGAAACGGCGGCCGCGCTGGGCGCGCTGGGTTTCGTCGGCCGGGCCAGCGGCCAGACTTTCGACGTGCGCAAGGACGCCCCCTATCCTCCTTACGAACGGCTCAACGTGCGCGTGGCTTTGGAATCCCAGGGCGACGTGTCGTCCCGTTTCTGGGTGCGCTACAAGGAGTTGCGCGCCGCCTTGCGCCTGATCGAGCAGATGCTGGCCGATCTGCCTGCCGGAGAATCGGCCGTGCCCTGGCGGATGCCGGAACCACACGCGGAAGGCTTCGCCGCCGTGGAAGGCTGGCGGGGGGAAATCCTCTGTTTCGTGCGTTTCGATGCCGACAACCGCATCGCCCGCTACTGGCCGCGCGATCCCAGCGCCGTCAACTGGCCGGCGCTGGAGAAGCTGGTGCTGGGCAACATCGTGCCCGACTTCCCCGTGTGCAACAAATCGGTCAACGGCTCCTATTCCGGCCACGATCTGTAAGGCACCCCATGCTGCGTCTCTACGGCAAGATTCTCAAAACCGGCGTCCTCACCGAACGCGTGCCGCCACGTCCCAAGGACGAGGCGGTCGAAGCGGAAGGCAAAAAGCTCAAGGCCGTCATCGACCGGCGCTTTGCCGGCAGCCTGGCCATCCGCCAGGTGGACGCCGGCTCCTGCAACGCCTGCGAACTGGAAATCCACGCCCTCAACAACGTCTATTACGACATCGAACGCTTCGGCGTGCACTTCGTGGCCTCGCCGCGCCACGCCGACATCCTGCTGGTGACCGGCCCCGTGTCGCGCCACATGGAAGCGGCCCTGAAGATCGCCTATGAAGCCACCGCCGATCCCAAGTGGGTCGTGGCCTTGGGCGACTGCGCCGCCTGCGGCGGCGAATTCGGCGTCTCCTACGCTTCTAGCGGCGCCGTGGCCAACGTCATCCCCGTCGACGCCGTCATCCCCGGCTGCCCGCCGACGCCGTTCGATTTGCTGCGCGGGTTGTTGTCCTTGCTCGCGAAATAGACCGGCATCGCTAAAAAACGCTCAGGCGCGCTCCTCTTCGGTAAACGCACGATCCGGCACCCGGTCTCCTCGGACAAAGGGACACGCCGGCATGTTTGCCGCATAAACCAAGATCATTGCTCAGAAAATAGGCTACATTAAATTTCTTATGCAACTGGCATCGTGCAAGCAGCGCCCTCGCGATGGAGAATCATGATCTTCCGTCGGGACGGAATTACTGGATTTGCGACGCCGTCATCTACATAGCGTCAGTACGGAAACAGGAGGAGCGACAATATGAAGATTAACCAGCCCGTTACCGACCGCGAGGTGGAAATGCGCGACGACACCACCGTCGTCAGCAGGACCGACCTCAAAGGCATCATCACCTACGCCAACGAAGATTTCTGCGAGATCAGCGGCTTCAGCCTGGCGGAACTGGAAGGCAAAAACCACAATCTGGTGCGCCACCCCGACATGCCGCCCCAGGCGTTCGCCGACCTGTGGAGTACGCTCAAAAACGGCAAACCCTGGAACGGCGTGGTAAAGAACCGCTGTAAAAACGGCGATTATTACTGGGTCAATGCCTATGTCGCACCCATCGAAGACCACGGTCGCGTGATCGGCTACGCCTCAGTAAGAACCAAGCCGTCGCGGGCGCAAGTGGAAGCGGCCGACCGCCTGTACCGGCAAGTCCGGGAGGGGACGGCCACGGTAAATTTGCACGAGGGCAAGCTGGTTCCCAAAAATCGGTGGGCACGGCTCAACCCGGGCAAACTCATCGGATCGATGAATGTGAACGGCCACCTTCGATTGCTGGTAGGCGTCTTTCTTTTGGGCCTCGTCCTGTCCGGCACGGTTGCCTACGCCATGTTCGGCAAGGTGCAGGTCAACGGCCCCTTGTACAGGGACATCCTGCAGGGCAAGGATCTGGTCGCCGGCATCGGATCACCACCGGAAAACCTGATCGAATCGTGGCTGGTCACCCTGGAAATGGCCCACGCCGATGCGGCCTCTTTGCCGCCGCTCATGGAAAAAAGCCGCCGGCTACGCCAGAACTACGAAGACCGGCGCCCGTTCTGGGTACGAAACCTCCCGGGAGGCGCGCTTAAAACGGTCGTCGTGGAAGATTCCTACGCGGCTGGACAAGCGTTTTTCGACCTGCGCGACCGGAAATTCATTCCGGCGTTACGGGCGGGGGATTGGAAAACCGCGGAAGAACTGCTTCCTGCCCTGGCACGGCAATATGCCGCGCATCGCGCCGTAACCGACGAGGCTGTCCGGCTGGCAAACGCCGGAATAGCCGAAGGCGAAGGGAGCGCAGCGGAAATCGGCCGCTTGACCGGCTGGCTGCTGCTCGCGATCGGCCTTGGTCTCACCGCCGCCGTCGGTTCGCTAGGCTTGGGTATCGCCGGCAACCTGCGCAAAACTCTGGGCGGCGACCCGCGCTACGCCGCGGACATCGCCCGCCACCTCGCCAACGGCAACCTGATGGCCCACGTCGATACCGGCAACGGCGACGATGCCAGCCTGCTGAGCGCGATCAAGCATTTGCAACAGGCGCTTAAAAACATGATCGGGCATATTCGTGGCGTCGCCGAGCAAGTCGCGGCAAACGCCCAGCATTCGGCGGCGGCGGCCGAACAGGTATCGTCGGCTTCCCATCAGCAGAGCGCTGCCGTTGAAGCAACAGCGGCGGCAACCCAGCAGATCACGGTCAGCGTGGGGCATGTCACGGAAAGCGCCCGGCAGGCCGAGGCCGTTTCCACGGCTTCGGGCGATGCCTGCGCCACCGGTGCCGAAGTCATCCACGATGCGGTCGAAAGCATGGAGCAAATCGCCGTTACCGTCAGAGAGGCCTCGAAAACGGTGCTGACCCTGGGCGAGCAATCCGAGCAAATCTCGTCCGTCGTGCAGGTCATCCGCGGAATTGCCGACCAGACCAATCTATTGGCGCTCAATGCCGCGATCGAAGCGGCACGCGCCGGGGAGCAGGGCCGCGGTTTTGCCGTGGTCGCGGATGAAGTGCGCAAGCTGGCCGAGCGCACCGCCCAAGCCACCCAGGAAATCGCACAGATGATCGGCTCCATCCAAAACAGCATGCAAAGCGCGGTGGCGCGGATGGAAAACGGGGTGCAACAGGTGGATCGCGGCGTTGCCCAAGCCAATGAGGCGGGGGTAGCGATCAACCGGATCCGCGAGGATGCCCAGCGGGTGGCGCTGGCCGTTGCGGAAATCTCCAACGCGCTCGGGGAACAAAACATGGCCAGCGAGGATATCGCGATTCAGGTCGAGCGCATCGCACGGGTTTCGGAGAAAAACAGCCAGGCGGCCCAGGAGTCCTCGGAACGCGCCAATCACCTGCTGGCCAACGCCACGCAACTGCGAAAGGCAGTCGCAAGATTCATGGTTTAACGCCGACCCTGCGTGCCGGATTCAATATTTTTGTCTCTTATCGGCCCTTCGTTCAGGCAGGCGCGGGCAAACGGATTCCTTGGGATCAGGTTCGGCACCGGGTATTTATTGCTGGGCGGCGAGGTGTTCGTGGCCCGGCATCGGCAAGGCCGCGCGAGCGACTGCCTGAGGGAAGTCTCCATGACCCAGCGCAGGTCGGTCGCGCTGGGAACTCCCGGCTTGTCGGGAACGGCATCCGGATCGTGCAGAGGCGATGGCGCGCGCCGCGTTCCGGGCTACACCACCGGCTGAGCAGGCTCCGCGCTGCCCTTATTGGCCTGCGATAGCACTTCAGCCTGCCCCGTTTTGCCGGGCGGCATGGCCTCTCCACAAGACGGCATCCCCGCCGCTTGGCCGGCCAGGGATGTGGCGCCTCGCCCAGGCCCGCCCGTCAGCGTTGGCATGTCTCAGTGCCGGACGCTGCACAATTCGGCTTCCAGCTCCGCGGTTTCCAACAGCAGGGTGTCTACAGCGGCCTGAAAACCTTCCGGTGTCGGGTGGTCGGCCACGGCATCCTTGAGGCGGACAATAATGGCCGCCGCGCGATATTTGTATGCTGAAATCGAAGAATCGTTGAGCAGTTCGTTCAGCACGGAACACGCCTGGAACATTTGCAATTGAGCGACGTTCAGTTCGCGGCAGGCATTGGGATTGGCGTTCATCGTCGTACCCTCCTGAATGTTGAAAGGGAGACTTGAAGAGAGCCTACGGTTCAGGCTGTTGCCTTCAATCCATTAGTCGGCGGTCCGGCCAAAAAATGCAGGGCAGCGGAGAAATATTTTTGACCGGCGTCAGATCATGCCAGGATGACTCCGGTTTTGAGTCCGTGTGGGGAGGGGCAATCGCAAGCAGATTGGGGTCTGTCTCGCATCAATACTTCGCGGCCGGCCCCATGCGGCGCAATACGCGAGGACGCTATTGCGCCCTGCACGGGCTGGCGCGATCGGCCGGCGGCCCCTCAGGCGCGTTCTTCCCGCGTCAGCACCCAATCCAGCAACGGCAACAAAGTGGCTTCGTCGATGTAGCGTCTGGCGTGGCTGCGCACCGATTCGCGCTTTGCGACGCCGCCGAAGCCGATGAAGTCCACCCCGGCCTCCGTGACTTCGAAGTCGGTCATGCCATCTCCGACCAGCACCACCGGACCTTCCGTCTCGCGCACCCGGCAGCAGACGACGGTCTTGCCGCCGCCGCGCGCCAGAGGCGAGGACTCGTCGAAATCCCGGTAATTCCCTACTTCGTCGAAAAACACATCCACCGCATGGACCTGCTCCGCCCCAACACCCAGGCGAGCCGCCAGCGGCAGGAGCGCCTGACGCAAGCCGCCGCTGACGATGTGCACGCGCTTGCCGCGCTTCTGCAACTCGGCGATGACTTCTTTCGCGCCGGGAACGGCGTGGCGGAAGTAGCATTCGCCGAGGGCTTCGACCGCTTCCCGCGTCGGCCGGATGGCGTCCAGCCGCTTGCGGTACACCGCCTCCAGGCTCAGCGTGCCTTCCATGGCGGCGGCAGTCAGCGGCGCAAGTTGCTCGTACAGGCCGGCCTGCCGCGCCAGTTCGTCGATGCCCTCGATGGCCGAAAGCGTGCTGTCGCAATCGAACAGGATCGCGGCATAGGGAGGTCCGCTCATAGGCTGATCTGCGCCACCTTGGTAATGGCCGGGATGGCGGCAAGCCGCTTGAGTTCTTCGGCAGACAGCGGCCGCGAGATGTCCAGCAGCGACACCGCCTTGTCCGTGCCCGGCTCCGCGCCCAGTTGCATGCGCGAGATGTTGACCCCGTCTTCGCCGAGGATGGCGCCGAGCGCCCCGACCACGCCGGGCTGATCCTTGTGGCGGGTGAACAGCATGTGGCCTTCCAGATGCGCCTCGATCTCGTAGTTGTTGATGCGCACCAGACGGGGATGCTGCTCGTCGAACAGGGTGCCGGCGAGCGAAACCCGTTCCTTGTCGGAAGCCGCGGTCAGGCGCACCAGCGTCAGATAGCCGTGGGTCTCTTCGCTGCGCGACTCGCTCACCTGGATACCCTGGCGCTTGGCGACGTTCAGTCCGTTGATGCGATTGACCGGCGAGGACAGCCGGTCGCCCAGCAGGCCGACCATGGCCTCGGCCGTGAGTGGTTGCGCGTTCAGCTCGGCGGCGCGCCCGTGCAGCGACAGCCCGACGTGGGTGATGGGCGCGGGCAGCATGAGGCTCAGCAGGCGCCCCAGGCGGCACACCAGTTCCTGGTAGGGCCGCAGGCGGCGCAGGGTTTCCGAGGGGATGCGCGGCAGGTTCACGGCGTTCATGACTTCACCGGTGTCGAAGAAGACGCCGATCTGCTTGGCGATTTCCACCCCGACCGCGAACTGCGCCTCGGCGGTGGAGGCGCCGATGTGCGGCGTGAACACCACGTTCGGCAGGGCAAACAGCGGCGACTCCTTGGGCGGCTCCTGCTCGTACACATCCAGCGCCGCGCCGGCCAGATGGCCGGACTGGAGCGCCTCGTACAGCGCCGCTTCGTCGACGATGCCGCCGCGCGCGCAGTTGATGAGGCGAGCGCCTTTTTTCATCCGGCCGATGCGCGTCGCGTCGAAGAGATAGCGGGTCTTGTCGTTGAACGGGCAATGGATGGTCACGTAATCGGCCGCGGCGAGCATCGGATCGAGATCCATGGACTCCACGCCGTCGTTCTCGAACACATGGCGGGTGACGAAAGGATCGTAGACGACGACGCGCATCTGCAGCCCCAGGCAGCGCGCGGCGACGATGCGGCCGATGGTGCCGTAGCCCACCACGCCGATGGCCTTGCCGGTCACCTCGCTGCCGACGAACTGGGCCCGCTTCCATTCCCCGGCACGCACCGAGGCATCGGCGCGCGGCAGGTGGCGCGACAGGGACAGGATGTGCGCCAGCGCCAATTCGGCGGCGGTGGTGGCGTTGGCGTCCGGCGTGTTCATCACCACGATGCCCCGTTCGGTGGCCGCGTCCACGTCGATGTTGTCCACGCCGATGCCGGCACGGCCGATGACGGTCAGGCGTTCCGCCGCCTGGAGAATGTCGCTGGTGACCTTGACCGCGCTGCGCACCACCAGCGCGTCGGCGTCCTTCACCCTGGCCTTCAGTTCGTCCGGGCTCAAGCCCGGCGCGAATTCCACATCCAGTCCGGGTTGTTGTTTCAGGAAATCCACGCCTTCCTGGGCAATGTTGTCGGCTACCAGTACTTTTTTGTTCATGTGACGGTTCAGTTCAAAGTTGCGGTTTCGATGTCAAAGTTGTCTTGATGTAGGGTGGGTTAGGTGCGCATGGGCACGGCCTTGACGGTTATTCACCGCTTTTTGCGCACCGTAACCCGCCAAACGGCTTCAATGGTGCAATCAGGGCTGTTCGGTGGGTTACGGCGCGCGTCAAAGCCAATGCAAGCTTCGCTATCGTTGGCGGCGCGCGCCTAACCCACCCTACATTTATTTCGCCGTCTCGGTGTAAGCCCAATCAAGCCACGGCAAGAGCCTCTCGATGTCCTGGGCCTCCACCGTCGCGCCGGCCCAGATGCGCAGCCCCGGCGGCGCGTCGCGGTAGGCGCCGATGTCGTAAGCCACGCTTTCCTTGTCCAGCATGCCCGCCAGTTTCTTGGCAAAGGCCGCCTGTTCTTCCTCTGGCAAGCGGGTAAACGCCGGATCGACGATTTTCAGGCATACCGAGGTGGTGGAGCGGGTGGCCGGCACGCGGGCGAGGAAATCGACCCAGGGCGTCTTTGCCACCCACGCCTCGATGAGGCCGAAGTTGGCTTGACTGCGCTTTACCAGTTCCGGCAAGCCACCGATGGATTCGGCCCACTTCAGCGCGTCCAGGTAATCCTCGACGCACAGCATGGAAGGCGTGTTGATGGTGTCGCCCTCGAAAATTCCCCCATTGAACTTGCCCTTCTGGGTCATGCGGAACAGCTTGGGCAAGGGCCAGGGCGGCGTGTAGCTTTCCAGCCGCGCCACCGCGCGCGGCGACAGGATCAACATACCATGCGCGCCCTCACCGCCCAGCACCTTTTGCCAGGAGTAGGTCGCCACGTCCAGCTTGTCCCACGGCAGTTCCATGGCGAACACCGCGGAAGTCGCGTCGCAAATCGTCAGCCCCTCGCGGGAATCCGCCATCCAGTTTCCGTCCGGCACGCGCACGCCGGAGGTGGTGCCGTTCCAGGTGAAAACCACGTCGCGGTTACAGTCGACCTGGGCGAGGTCGGGCAATTCTCCGTAGTCCGCCTGAAAAATTCTGACATCCGCGAGTTTCAGTTGTTTGACGATGTCCGTCACCCAGCCGGAGCCGAAACTCTCCCAGGCCAGCACGTCCACCCCGCGGGCGCCGAGCAGCGACCACAGGGCCATTTCCACCGCGCCGGTGTCGGAACCCGGAACGATGCCGATCCGGTAATCGTCCGGCAGCCCCAACAGTTGCCGGGTGCGGTCCAGGGTTTCCTTGATGCGGGCCTTGCCGGGCTTGGAGCGGTGCGAGCGTCCGGCGCACGCCTCGCCCAGAGCCGCCGGGCTCCAGCCGGGACGCTTGGCGCAAGGGCCGGAGGAAAAATAAGGTCGTTCAGGTTTGTCAGCCGGCTTCATGGGTTTGTCTCATGCCTTCGATTTTCAATGGAGATTCAATTGCGAGGTGTCCGGTCTGCCGCGGACGATGCCGCCCCCCGGGGCCGTAGTCCCTGGGCAGGCGCACATCTGCATCCCGCGGGGTCTCGCTGTTCCCGCAGTGCATTATTCTTCCCCGGCATTTGCTCGGGGAGGCTTATTTTATTGTGGTTGCAGCAATTTTTCAGTACGCTATATCGTGGCTAGTGTCGTCATAAAACTAATAGCCTACTCAACCCCGCGCTCCATGAACGCATAATCGACCGGATTATGAGCTGGGCGTGGTGGACAAACCCCAAAAATAGCCTCTAATCGGCCAGGTTTGTCGCCTTGCCCCGCGAATTGGCCGAACTTCAAATCAAAATCAAAAAGTTACGATAGATCCAGAGAGGAGGTAAGTATCGTGTTACACGCGAATGCGTCCGTTATCATCGCTTTATTGATGGGTATCGCCGGCGTCGGCTATGTCCTCTGGCAACTCAAACGCGTCCTGGCTTACGACCAGGGCAACGAAACCATGCGCAACATCGCTGCGGCGATTCAGGAAGGAGCCTCCGCGTTCCTGGCCGCCGAATATCGCGTCCTGGGCATTTTCGTCATCATCGTCGCCACGGTCATCGGCGTGTTCCTGCATTGGCAGACCGCCCTTTCTTTCGTATTGGGCGCTGTCGCTTCGGCAGGCGCCGGCTATCTGGGAATGTACGTGGCGGTGCGCGCCAACGTCCGCACGGCCGCCGCAGCCAGCCACGGCCTGCACCACGGTTTGCGCGTGGCTTTCGGCAGCGGCGCCATCATGGGCATGTCCGTGGTGAGCTTCAGCCTGCTGGGCATGACGCTGCTGTACCTGTTCTTCAAGGGTGACCCGAACCAGTTGACCTACATCACCGGCTTCGGCTTCGGCGCCAGCAGCATCGCGCTGTTCGCCCGCGTCGGCGGCGGCATTTACACCAAGGCGGCCGACGTGGGCGCCGACCTGGTGGGCAAGGTGGAAAAGGGCATCCCTGAAGACGATCCGCGCAACCCCGCCGTGATCGCCGACAACGTGGGCGACAACGTGGGCGACGTGGCCGGCATGGGCGCCGACCTGTTCGAGAGCTACAGCAGTTCCATCATCGCCGCGGCCACCTTGGGCGCGACGTTCAGCAGCGACTTGGCCCCGGCCTTCATCGGCCTGCCTTTCCTGGTCGCCGCCGTAGGCGTGATCTCCTCCCTGTACGGCATTTACATGGTGGTCGGCGACGTCAAAGTCGGCACGCCGAGCGCGAATCCTTCCGTGGTCGATCGCGTCGTGAACTTCGCCAACAAATTCGTGGCGAAAGTCGACGAGAACGCCAGCCTGGAAGATTTGCTGACCGCGCTGCGCCGCTCGGTGTGGGGCGCTTCGGTGCTGATCCTGGTGCTGTCCCTGGTTGCCGTCCTGCTGGCCGGCGTCAGCTTCAACTACTGGCTGGTGATCCTGGTGGGTCTGGTGGCCGGCAACGGCATCGCCTACGTGACCGAGTACTACACCTCCTACACGGAGAAGCCCACCCAGTCCATCGCCAATGCTTGCCAGACCGGCCCCGCGACCACCATCATCCAGGGCATGGCGGTGGGCATGATGAGCACCGCGATTCCCGTGCTGATCACGGCTGTCGCCATTCTGCTCAGCATCTGGCTGGGCCACAAGGCCGACGGTACGATCACCGCCGGGCTGTATGCCGTGGCGCTGGCCGGCGTGGGCATGCTCAGCACCCTGGGCGTGACCCTGGCAACCGACGCATACGGCCCCGTGGCCGACAACGCCGGCGGCATCGCCGAAATGAGCCACCTGCCCAAGGAAGTGCGCCAGCGCACCGACGCCCTGGACAGCCTGGGCAATACCACGGCCGCCACCGGCAAGGGCTTCGCCATCGGTTCCGCCGTGTTGACCGCCCTGGCCCTGCTGGCGGCGTACATCACCGCAGCCAAGATCGACACCCTGAGCATTCTGGGCCCGACCATGCTGCCGGGTATTCTGATCGGCGCCATGCTGCCGTATTTCTTCTCGGCGATGACCATGAGCGCGGTGGGCAAGGCCGCCTACCAAATCGTCCTGGAGGTACGCCGCCAGTTCAAGGAAATTCCCGGCCTGATGGAAGGCACCGCCAAGCCCGACTACGCGGCCTGCGTGGGCATCAGCACCCAGGGCGCCCTGAAGGAAATGATCCTGCCCGGCACTTTGGCCGTGGTCGTACCGCTGGTGGTCGGCTTCGTCCTGGGCAAGGAAGCGCTCGCCGGCCTGCTGATCGGCACCACCGCCTCCGGCTTCCTGCTGGCGGTCATGATGGCCAACGCCGGCGGCGCCTGGGACAACGCCAAGAAGTGGATCGAAACCGGACAGCACGGCGGCAAGGGCTCCGACGCCCACAAGGCTGCCGTGGTGGGCGACACCGTGGGTGACCCCTTCAAGGACACCTCGGGTCCCTCGCTGAACATCCTCATCAAGCTGATGAGCATCGTCAGCCTGGTGTTCGCTTCGGCGTTCGGTTCAGGCTGGCTGAGCTTCTAAGCCACCGGCTCCTGAAATCCCCTGTTTCCGCCTTCCGGTTCTATCGAGCCGGAAGGTGGGGACAGGGGATTTTTATTTGGGTGGGATTTCCTCGTGGCCTTGATCGGCAGGAATGCCGGCGCGGCAGACCTGCTGGCTGGACGGGATTTTGTTCTACACTATGCCACGCGGATTTTTATGGAAATCAGGGATGTGTGCCTATTATGCCAGACCGCCCGCCTCTGACCGAAATCACCGCGCCGTATTTTGGTAAGGTAAGGCCGTGCTTACTTGCCTGCGCCACTCGAAAACGGCAGAAAAATAACCGGTTATCGCCTTAGTTCCGGAATATGTGGCATATGGGATTTGCTTACGCTGCAAAAGCGCCGTCTACTTCACGTTGGGCTCGAAATGCCGTTTAGCTCTACCGCTGTCTCAGCCGCCCTTGTTTGCCGCTTTGACTTGCCAGCACAAGTCGATGACCATCATCCGTACACTTACGGTGACTTCCTTCTTCACACTAAGCAGGACGCAGCCTTTTTCAAACGTACTCATTCCGACCGCGGCGAGACCTTTACAGATTTCGTCTTGGTGATAGATCACCAGTTTTTCCGTGTCGCGCCTCACGAGAAGGGGGGCACTAATAAAAGTCGACGCAAAATCCCTCTGATTGAATTGCACTTTGTCTCCTACGCTCCGTTATCTAGTGAACTGAAGCAAAAAGCCCAGCGCATAGCAAGAGAAATAAATTTAGCTGATCTCGGCATTGAACATGGCAAGCTCATGCGGAGAATATTGATTGACAAAACACTACCACCCAAGCCTCGGTCAATCAGCCGTCTCAGAATAATACTGAACAAGCTAGCGCACAAAACAGACAAAAGTATATTTATCCATTCTATGGAGTCATTTGTTCCATTAGTTCTCTCCGCCGGAGAAGCTGACATCATGCACGCTGATATCAGGAGTTCTTATGGAAAGCACTTGAGCGAAAAAGCCCTATTGATATTTGAGCTCGGCTATGAAAAATGCAAAGATAAAATCGGGAAAATACAGTGAGGCGCTTACCCAATTTTTTTGATACTGGAAGCTAACGCAGTCGAAGTAAACTTTCCTATCCGGCTACGCTTTCCAGCCCAACCTTGGCTACAAAGAGCAGTGAATAAAGCATCTGAGCCCGAGTAGGATGTGGTGTGCCGATTACCGAGGATATGGTATACGCCCCATGACACATTTCCAATGTATCGGACAACCCAACATCCCCATGATGTAAGCAATGTGTACCCTGCTTGGTTTTAAGAGCTATCTATTACGCCGCTTGCAAAATATACAACAAGCAAACTCACCAGCGATCCAACGAAACATATAATGGCAATTGTTCCACATATCAACGAATAAATAGCGCGCTCAGCAAAGCGCTTTTTTGGCCTTGTTATCCGAGACAAGGCGATAAAGTAAAATGCTATATAGATTATGTATATTCCAAATATGGCTTCACCTCCATAGTTATGATAACTGCCTGCGTGATCAAAGCGTGGAAGACTTAATGCGTAAAATAGGGCATACGCGCAATTTGATAAAGCAAATAAAAATACTATTGGACGCAATTGCCCCCTTATGCGTCCAGTGATAGCAAGCACATATATTAATAAGGTTGTTATCGTGAGAAAAATTACTACCGGATAAAACAAATAAAATTCTTTCATTGATGAAATCCAGAAAACTGATCGGTCAGCCCGACTACAATGCGCTGAGTCCGGGAACCGCATCGATCGCCAACGAAGTCGTACGTGGCAGAACCACCCGGCCCAACCCTGCCGAAAATAAACACCTTCCCGCGTTTTGTCCGCGAAGATCGGCTTCACTGCGTCAATTCCCGCTCCACGTCCCGACTTAACCCGGCTTGTACTTTGCGCGAAACCAGTTCGACGATGTCTCGGATGGTATGGGCATTGGTCGCTTCCTCATCGGAAATCCGGATCGAAAACTCCTCTTCCAGCGCGCAGACAATTTCCACATCCACCATCGAGTCGAATTCGAAGAAGAAACCGATGTTTTCGGAGAAGTCGTCGGATGCCGCGAGCCGGGACAGGTCCGCGCCGAGCTGCTCCTCCAGAACCTTGCGCACCCTCGATACGACTTCCCGCGGCACGCCTTGCGCCGAAAAGAACCGCTCGTAGAAATCAGCGGCAGAGAGCGGCGCCCGTCCGGCAAAAGCGGCTTCCATTTTCTTGATTCGCTGCCGTTTTTCCCAGCGGACAAATGCCAAGGCGGCGAGCGAGCTCAGAACCAGGAACAGTATCCAATGCATTCGAGCTCCTAAATGCCACTTCCCCGGTAGATTCACGCCGATACGGCGCGCGCCCTCATCTCCCCCACCGCAAAGCCGGTGTATGCACCGGCGCATCCCAGTAGCGGCGGATTTCCTCGTCCAGCAGGCAGACGGTGATGGACGCGCCGGCCATTTCCAGGGAGGTCACGTAGTCCCCCACCAGGGAACGACTGACGGTTAGCCCATCCTTTTCCAGCAATTTGGCCGCCGCGTTGTAAAGCACGTACAACTCCATCAAGGGCGTGCCGGTGAAGCCGTTGACCATCAGCAGCACTTCGCTGCCGCGCTGGGGCTTCAGGTCTTCCAGGATGGCGCCCACCAGGTCGGCGACGATTTCATCCGCCGGCCGCATGGATTCCCGGCGGCGGCCCGGTTCGCCGTGGATGCCGACGCCCATTTCCAGTTCGTGCGCCTCGATGTCGAATGTCGGCCGGCCGGCGGCCGGGACCGTGCAACTGGTGAGCGCCACGCCCATGGAGGCGGTGCGGCTGTTCACCTTGTCGCCCAGCGCCTTGCAGGCGGCCAGATCGGCGCTGGACTCGGCCAGACTGCCGACGACCTTTTCCCCAATCACCGT
>DATDOO010000003.1:0-3101 GCA_035293245.1 Methylococcaceae bacterium | reverse complement strand
CCTGCGGGCATGCACGCTCTGCACATCCACACCACAGGGCGATGCGAAGGTCCTGATTTCATGTCGGCCGGGGGGCATTACAACCCGGCGATGAAGCAACACGGCAAGGACAACCCCATGGGGTCGCACGCGGGGGACCTGGCGAACTTCGACGTGGATGCGCAGGGACGCGGGCGCGCCGCGATCACGGCCATGGGTGTTTCCCTGGGCGACGGGGCTAACTCACTCTTCCATCCTGGCGGCACGGCCCTGATGATCCACGCGGCGGCGGATGACTATAAGACTGACCCGACCGGAAACGCGGGCGCCCGGCTGGCCTGCGGCATAGTCCAGAAGTAGGCTCCAGTTTAGTAACGGCGGCGTGGCGGCCCTGCCCCGTGGTTTGTGGGAGGGGCCGCTCCTTTCTTGCCACCACATCACCACTTGGAACGAATACCTAACTGCCTTATTTTGTAATGGATAGGTTCAGAACGAGGCCGACCAGATTGGCTGATGTCCTTCTTTGACTACCGCCTTCATAATTACGTAAGTCACTGTTAACGCTAGCTTTAATGTATTCCCACAGGCGTCTATGACGAATGTTTGGCGAAGAAATGTCCAAAAAGTCCTAGGACTATTCTCCCAAACGGTTCGGGACTCCTAGTCCATGGTTGCGGGGTGGGCCGACCGCTAATCTGTATTCACACCGGACATGAGCTGCAAAGCAGGAGAGGCCCTTAGAAATTAAGGGTAGCCCGAAACAGTGGCTTTGACTCAGAAAGGGAGGACGGACATGCAGACGAAACTACGGATGACCAGCTTAGGGTTGTTAGCCTTCGTAGCGGGCCTGCTGTGGACTTCCACTTTGGCTGCCGCACCCACGCCCAAGGGAAAGCAGGCGATATTTGGAGGCAAGCCGCAGTACGTCGGAATCGCTTCCTGGTACGGAAAACAGCACCAGGGCATGAAGATGGCCAATGGGAAGCCGTTTGACCGCCGCAAGCTGACTGCGGCGGCCTGGAACATGCCGCTGGGGACGGTGGTTCGCGTCGTCAACTTGAAAAACGGCAACTCGGTCGTGGTGACGGTCACCGACCGCGGCCCGCACCCGCGCCTGAGCCGGGCGATCGATCTCTCCGAGGCGGCAGCGATCGAACTTGACTACATTGACGAGGGTCTGACCCCCGTGTTTATTTCGCGCGTGCCCGCAGGGCAATTTGAGAGCGCCGAAATTACCGCGGAACTGATCGAACCGCCCGCAGACGTGCCCGTCCGCGGGCCCGCAGGCGAAGAAGTGCAGCCAGCGGAAACGGCCGTTGTGTCGGCTTCCTTGTGAGCCCCTTGTGATCTGGGAGGCCGGTTCAGTCGAGGTAGATGGGCAGGCAGAGGGGCGGCTCGACGTGGAAATCGAAGCGGGTGATCTCTTCGAGGGCGCGCTGCAACACGGTGCTGCTGCAAGACTCCAGGGTGATAATGAACGGCAGTGCCGAATGAGGATATCCCGGCTTTTGCAGCAAAGCATCAATGCTGATGCCATGACGCGAAAGGATCGCGGCCACCTCGGCGACGATGCCCGGGCGGTCGCGGACCACAAGACGCAGATAGTGGGGCACGGTGAATTCGCCGCTCACGCTGCTGGGAACCTGTAGGGGTCTTTCGGGAAACGAAGGGGCGGCGCCGCCTGCGCGAGCAATCGAGTGCAGATCTGAAACCACCGCGACCGCAGTCGGATCACCACCCGCTCCGTAACCGGAAAGCAGAATCGGACCGGCGAACTCGCCGGTAGCCACGACCAGATTGTGGCTGCCCTGCACGTGGGCAATCAATGAAGACAGCGGCACCAACGCCGGTTGAACGGAGGCAAACAGGCGGACGCCGTCGCCGGGCTCGCGGGTGGCCAGAGAGATTTGGCGGATAGTGCAGTTCAGCTCGCGGGCGTAGGCAAAATCTATGGCCGCGACCGAATAGACCGGCCGGCAGGGAATCTGCTCGCTCCGAACTCGGAGGCGCAGACCGACCAGCGTCAGAATGATCAGCTTGGCGCGAGCGTCGAAGCCCTCGACGTCATCGCGGGGATCCGCTTCGGCGAAACCCAGGCGCTGGGCTTCCTTGAGCGCCGACTCGAAGCTGGCGCCGTGCGCCTCCATCTGAGTGAGGATGTAGTTGCAAGTGCCGTTGAGGATGCCGGCGATTTTGTGGAGGCGGTCGCCGGCCAGTCCCTCCTGAATGGCGATGATGGCCGGTATGCCTCCGGCCACGGATGCGCCGAATTCGAGCCGCCGGCCCACTTTCCGGGCCAGTTCCAGCAGCTCCGGCCCTTGATCGGCGATCAAGAGTTTGTTAGCCGTGACCACGGATTTGCCGGCTTGCAGGGCTTGGCGAATCCATGTACCGGCAGGCTCGACGCCGCCGACCAGCTCCACGAAGACGTCGGTATCCGACGTAAGCAGCTCGTCAATGCTCTCCGTCCAGCGAACGTTGGGCAGCCAGTCCACTTTCTTGCGTTGCACGTTGCGATTGCAGACGTGCGTGAGCAAAAAAGGGCCCGCGGCGTCCCGGCTGAGCAACTTGGCCACGGAGCGGCCGACGGTGCCGAATCCGACCAGGCCAATTTTCAATTTTCTGCCCGCGTCCGGCTGCTTTTGGGGCGCCGGTTTGGTGCGCGAGACAGATTCCGTGGATTGCGCCACCCGTTCGTCTCCTAGGTAAGTTAGGGAGTGTAGGACAAAGTCGCGCTCGATGCCAAACGCAAATTCCCTGTCGCCCGGAAGGAGGCCTATTTGGACTTCGGAGCGGTGGGTGCGGGCGGGGCTGGCGCGCCGGCCGGTGCAGCCGAAGTCTCGGGTTCGGGCGGGGGCGGGACCCAGGGCTTCATTTCGCCGACGTATTTTTCGAGGTCGGCGATCATTGCGTCAGAAACGACGTAGAGTGCGGGGCGCGTGTCGCGGCGGCCGATGTATTCGTTGCCTGATCTCGAAAGCGCCACGCGCTCGATGCGTTTGCCATCGCTGGCTGTGACGGTGAATTCGATCACTGGGCGCCCGAAACCGTTGGCGACAAATCGGGTGGCTTCGAGGTCGCGGATGCGGGCGATGACCGACTGCACGCTGGTGGCATCCATT
>DATDOO010000002.1:0-2919 GCA_035293245.1 Methylococcaceae bacterium | reverse complement strand
GATTCGCGCTACGAGAAGCGCACCGGCGGCACGGCCCGCTACTACTACTGGATGATCTGGTATCCCATCGTCTACTGGATGATCAACGTCGCCACCACCGTGACCGGGATGGTCAAGGCGCTGAAAAAGAAGCGCGGCCAGCGGGCGGTGTGGGTGACGCTCGACCGGGGCCTGAGGCACAAATGACGGACCACTCCCTCATCATCAACCTGCCCCACCTGCAAAGCCTCCGGCAGCGGCTGGGGTCGTGGCTGGTTTCGCTCGCCTGCTGGCTGTTGTGGCTGTATTTCCTGGCTCCGCTGATCACCCTGGGCGGTTGGGTGTTGGGGGTAAAAGGCCTGGCCAAGGAAATCCGCTGGTTCGGCGGCACCAAGAGCTTGCAGGAACTGCTTTGGCTGTACGGCGAAACCGTGCTGGTCCTGGCCTTGTGCTGGCTGCTGTGGGCGCTGTACCAGCATCTGCGGTTCCGCAGCGCGATCGACCGGCGTGCGACCCCGGTCGCCGTGAGCGAGAGCGAGATGTGCGCGGCGTACCACGTCGCAGCGGACGAATTGCGCGTCGCCCGCGACAGCCGGATGGTCACCGTCCACTTCGACGGCCACGGACACATCGTCCACCTGACTCCAGGCACCGATCCTGCTGAATCGCCTGCGATTGGGTCCCTCCCCCAAATCTCAAAACTCCCTCTCCCTCTGGGAGAGGGTAGGGTGAGGGTTCTGGAGAGGACAGGTGAGGGCGAGTCGAATAAGGTTGCGGCAACAGATTTTGATCGCCCCGATCCCAACCTTTCCCCGCCAGGGGAAGGGAGCGGACATCCCGGCGGAGCGCTTAGCTCCGCACCATTGAACCCGGATGCGTCTTGCGCATGCCCGCCCTCCCCCGCATCGCGCTGAGCTGTGGCGAGCCGGCCGGCATCGGCCCGGACTTGTGTGTCCTGCTGGCGCAACGGGAATGGCCCTGCGAACTGGTGGCTTTCGGCTCGCCGGACGTCCTGGAACAGCGCGCGCGGCAGATGAATATTCCGCTGCAAGTGGAAAACTTCGCGACCCATGCGCCCTCCATTCCGCACCGGCCGGGCCGGCTAACCGTTCAGCCCATCCCGCTGGCCGCGCCGGTCGACTCTGGAAGGCTCGACGCGCGCAACGCCCGCCACGTTCTGGATTTGCTCGCCGCCGCCACGCAAGGCTGTCTGGCTGGGCGCTTCGACGCCCTGGTCACCGCGCCGGTGCATAAAGGCGTCATCAATGACGCCGGCATCCCCTTCACCGGCCACACCGAATTCCTTGCCGAACTCACCGGCGGCAAACCGGTCATGCTCCTCGCCGCGCCGGGCTTGCGGGTGGCCCTGGCCACCACCCATCTGCCGCTATCGGAAGTCAGTTCCCACATCACCCGGGAGTCGCTTACGGAAACCCTCGCCATCCTGCACGGCGACCTGCAACGGCGCTTCGGCCTCCCCAACCCTCGCATCCTGGTCTGCGGCCTCAACCCCCACGCGGGGGAAGGTGGACACCTGGGCCGGGAGGAAATCGACACCCTCATCCCGGTCGTTGAACAACTCAAGGAGCGGGGCATGCGACTGGAAGGGCCGCTGCCCGCCGACACCCTGTTCCTGCCGCGCAACCTGGAGCGCGCCGACGCCGTGCTCGCCATGTACCATGACCAAGGCCTGCCGGTGCTCAAGTACATGGGTTTCGGCCAGGCGGTCAACATCACCCTGGGGTTGCCCATCATCCGCACCTCGGTCGATCACGGTACGGCGCTCGATCTGGCCGGTACAGGCCGCGCCGAAGTGGACAGCCTCATCGCCGCGCTGCAAACCGCTTTGGAAATGATCCGCCACACATGAACCTCTCCTCGCACTTTCCGCGCAAGCGCTTCGGGCAGAATTTCCTGCGCGATGCCAACGTCATCGCCGCCATCCTGTCCGCCATCGACGCCCAGTCCACCGACCACGTGGTGGAAATCGGCCCCGGCCAGGGCGCGCTCACGCGGCCACTGGTGGAACACTGCGGCCACCTGGACGCCGTCGAAATCGACCGCGACCTCGCCGCCGAATTGCGCCAACGCTACGCCGAGCAGCCGCGTTTTACCCTGCACGAAGCCGACGCCCTGCGCTTTCCCCTGTGCTCGCTGGTACAGGCGGGAGAGAAACTGCGCGTCGTCGGCAACCTGCCCTACAACATCTCCACGCCGCTGCTGTTCCGCCTCTTCGAGCAACAGGACTGCATCGCCGACATGCACTTCATGTTGCAAAAGGAAGTGGTGGCGCGTCTTTGCGCTGCGCCTGGAACGGCCGATTACGGACGCCTGAGCGTCATGACCCAACTTCACGCGCGGCCGGACTGGCTGTTCGACGTGCCGCCGGAAAGTTTCTACCCGCGCCCCAAGGTCACTTCCAGCGTCTTCCGCCTCACGCCCCACCCCATCCCGCCGGTGGAACTCAATAACCACGCGGATTTCGAGCGCCTCGTCGCCCAGGCCTTCAGCCAGCGGCGCAAGATTCTGCGCAACACGCTCAAGGGCTTGCTGGATGCCGAGCAGATTGCCGCCGCCGGCGTCGACCCTGGCGCCAGGGCGGAAACGCTGGGTCTGGAAGAGTTTGCGCGGCTGGCCAATTGGCTGGCGTAGCCTTCGTAGCCAAGTGTTGGGAACCCAGGATCGGGCGGAGGAAATCGGAAATTATTTTGGTCTACACTCCTTTCGAATCAGCGGCGTCGCGACGGTAGACAATGTTGAGGCAAAGAGGGCGATGGACTCATGCTATGATGCTAGACTGGAGAGTAAGCCGGTTCCTTGCCGATGGTTAGGTTCAAGTTGGTCTTCTCTGTTTGCCGCCTGGTTTCCCGGCGGTGCCACACGATCTTCGCCTTGCATCGGTTCGTCCCCGGCTCCTCGCAGAACCGGACTTGGAGCGTT
>DATDOO010000001.1:0-17768 GCA_035293245.1 Methylococcaceae bacterium | reverse complement strand
GGCGAGACGTACGCCGACGCCGTGCTGGACGCCGAAGCCCAGCATCTGACAGGCGCGGCCCGCGATGCCTTGCGCGCGGTGATCGTGTGGAACGGCAGCCACGGCAGCCATCGCCACGGCGAAACGGAGTCCCTGTGCGATACCACCCACTGCATGGTGTTTCAGGGCAGCCTGCCGGACGCCAAGCCGGCAAGGCGGGCTACCACGGATGCGGAATTACTCGCCCTGCTGGATTCTTTCGCCGCCGCAGGCGACCTGCATTGGCTGCCCTTCGCCAAGGGCGGGGCGGAGCGCTGGGAGAAAAGCCTGGATGCGTCGCAGCTCGGCCGGCTGGTGGGCGAAACGGACGTGTTGGACATCCGCCGTGAACGGCGCAAGGACGGCGCGGTGTTCGTCCATTTACTCTATCCGGGCAACGAAGAGGTGATTTCCTGCGAGGTGTTCCGCAACGCGCTGAAGCTGCTTTCCTGCCCCGACGCGATTCGATTTCAGGCGGAGGAGGGCGTTTGGGTGTTCCAGGGCATCGGCGAAGGTCACGGCCTGGGATTGTCGGTCAGCCGCGCGGAGGAACTGGCCGGCGCGGGGCGGGATGCCCCGGCGATTTTGCGCGACGCTTACCAAGCCCGCTGAGCGGGATTCATCCGGCCCAGGGCGGGGCAGATCGGTTCGAGGCCACCGAACTAGGACGTTTCCCTGTATTCCGCATCCACCACTTTGCCGCGCGGGCCGGAGCCGCTGGGGCGCGGCTCTCCCGGTTGCCGGCCCATTTCGGGCTGCACGCCGGGGGCGGGAGTTTCCGCGTAGACGCCGGCTCCCGGCGTCTGGGCATAGATGACCGTGCCGGCTTCCTTCAGCAGTTTGCCCAGTGCCTCGGCGCGCGCCTCGGCCAGGGCGGCGTCCTTTTTCGCCACCGCTTCCCGCGCCTGCTTCAACGCCGCTTCGATGCGGCCGCGCAGTTCGGCGGTGATCCGGTCGCCGAACTCCGCCAGCATCTTTTCCGCCTGGTAGCACATGCCGTCGGCGGCATTGAGCTTGTCCGCCGCGTCGCGGCGCTTCTTGTCGTCTTCCGCGTAGCGTTCCGCCTCCTGAATCATGCGCTGCTTTTCGCTCTCCGCCAGGCGAGTGGAATCGGAAATGCGGATGGACTGGGACTTGCCGGTGGCTGTGTCCCTGGCGGTGACGCTGAGGATGCCGTTGGCGTCGATGTCGAAGGTGACCTCGACCTTGGGCACGCCGCGCGGCGCCGGCGCCAGCCCATCCAGGTTGAATTCGCCCAGACTGACGTTGTTGGCGGCCATGGGGCGCTCGCCCTGGAAGACATGAACGGTCACGCTGGTCTGCATGTCGCTCGCCGTGGTGAAGGTTTCCGCGTGCCTGGTGGGGACCGGCGTGTTGCGGGCGATGAGCGGCGTGGCCACGCCGCCCAGGGTCTCGATGCCCAGGGTCAGCGGCGTGACATCCACCAGCACGATGTCGTGTCCCAGTTCTCCCGCCAGCACCCCCGCCTGAATGGCCGCACCGCCGGCGACGCACTCCATGGGATCGACGCCCAGTTCCGCCCTGCGGCCGAACAGGTCCTCGAAAAAGGCGCGCACCGCCGGCATGCGGGTCGGCCCGCCGACGAACACAATGCGGTCGATCTCTTTCGGCGTGACTTTGGCGTCGCCCAAGGCCTGTTCCACCGGAGCGCGGCAGCGCTCGATCACCGGGCGCACCACCTGCTCCAGCTCGCTGCGGCTCAGGTCCATTTCCAGGTGGCGCGGCTCGCCCCCCTTCGCGGCGATGTAGGGCAGGCTGAGGTGGGCGGTGGTGCTGGTGGTGAGCTCGATCTTGGCGATTTCCGCCGCTTCCAGCAGGCGCGCCGCCGCCTTGCGGTCGGCCTTGAGGTCGATGCCGGTTTCGCCGCGAAAGCGCTCAGCCAGGTGGTCGAAGAGGCGCTGGTTCATGTCGGTACCACCGAGCTGGGCGTCGCCGCTGGTGGCCTTGACCTCGAACACGCCCTTGCCGAATTCCATGACCGTGACGTCCAGGGTGCCGCCGCCGAAGTCGATGACGGCGATGCGCAATTCCTGCCCCAGTCGGTCCAGGCCGTAGGCCAGCGCAGCGGCGGTGGGTTCGTTGACCAGGCGCGCCACGTCCAGGCCGGCGATGCGGCAGGCGTCCTTGGTGGCGCTGCGCTGGTTGTCGTCGAAATAGGCCGGCACCGTCACCACCGCCTGCTGCACCGATTCGCCCAGGAAAGCCTCGGCGTCGCGCTTGATCTTTTGCAGCAGGAAGGCGGAAAGTTGCTCCGGGGAATAGTCCTTGTCGCGCAGGCGGATGGTCCGGCGCTGGCCCATGCGCCGCTTGAAGGCGGTGGCGGTGCCTTCCGGGTTGAGGGTGGCCTGGCGGCGCGCCGCCTCGCCGACCAGCACCTGGCCGTCGGCGGTGACCGCCACGTAGCTGGGGAATGCCTTGCCCCCCAGGCTCACCCCCTCGGCGCTGGGAATGATGACCGGCCGGCCGCCGCGCAGCACCGCGGCAGCCGAGTTGGAGGTGCCGAGGTCGATGCCGACGATGGCCATGGTGTTCTCCTTGATTTCCTTGGGAATGAATGCCGACTCCGCCTAACCGCATGGTAGCGGCATCGCCAGGGTCGGACAAGAAATGACCGAATTCCGAATCGTGCCTATACTCCGGACACGTGGCGGATACGCCGCAGGTAATTAGATCAACCAGGTGAGACGATGGTTTCCGGAACGGTTCCCGAGCTTGGCGATGCGCTGCTGGTGGTCGATGTGCAGAACGACTTCCTGCCCGGCGGCAGCCTGGCGGTGCCCGAAGGGGATGCGGTGGTGCCTGCGCTCAACCGCTATATCGCCTTGTTCGCCCGGAGCAATCGGCCGGTTTACGCCTCGCGCGACTGGCATCCACCGCACCATTGCTCCTTCCGGGAACAGGGCGGGCCGTGGCCGCCCCATTGCCTGGCCGGCAGTCGCGGGGCGGCATTCGCGTCCGATCTGGCCTTGCCGCCCAGTGTGACGGTAATCTCCAAGGCCGATACGCCCGAACGCGACGCCTATTCCGCGTTCTCCGGCACCGATCTCGACGCGCGCCTCAAGGTCGCCGAAGTGCGGCGCCTGTTCGTGGGCGGGCTGGCCACCGACTATTGCGTGCTGAACACGGTCACGGACGCACTGGCGCTGGGCTACGCCGTGATGCTGCTCCAGGACGCCGTGCGCGCGGTCGACGCCGTCCCCGGCGACGGCGAGAAGGCGCTGGCGGAAATGCGCCGCCGGGGCGCTTGTCCGGTAACCCTCGAAGAACTTACGGCATGAACAGCGAATCCAGCCTGGTCCTCACCGACCTGTACCAGCTCACCATGCTGCAGGGGTATTACGAGCGCGGCATGACCGAAACGGCGGCGTTCGAGTTTTTCGTGCGCAAGCTGCGCACAGGACGGGGTTTCCTGACGGCGGCCGGGTTGGAACAGGTTCTGGACTTCCTGGAACAGGCCCAGTTCTCGGCGGAAGAACTGGACTGGCTGCGCGATAGCGGGCGTTTTTCCCGCAGTTTCATCAACTGGCTGGCCGGATGGCGTTTCGAGGGCGATGTATTCGCGATGCCGGAGGGGACGCCGTTTTTCCCCAACGAACCGCTGCTGCGCGTGGTCGCCCCCATGCCGCAGGCGCAGCTCGTGGAGACGCGGCTCATCAACCTCCTGCATTTCCAGACCCTGATCGCTTCCAAAGCGGCGCGCAGCGTGCTGGCGGCGCCCGGCAAGCTGCTGGTGGATTTTGGTTTGCGCCGCGCCCACGGCGCCGAAGCCGGCCTGCTGGCGGCGCGCGCCGCTTACCTGGCCGGCTTTTCCGGCACCGCCACAGTGCTGGCCGGCATGCGTTTCGGTATCCCGGTGTCCGGTACCATGGCCCATTCCTTCATCCAGGCGCATGATTCGGAAACGGAAGCATTCCGGGTGTTTGCCCATGCCCAGCCGGGCAACGTGGTGCTGCTGATCGACACCTACGACAGCGAGGCCGCGGCCCACAAGGTGGTGGAACTGGCCCGCGAGCTGTTGAAGGAGGGCATCGCGATCAAGGGCATTCGTCTGGACAGCGGCGACCTCGGCGAACAAGCGCGCCGCGTGCGGCGCATTCTCGACGAAGGCGGACTGCCTGGCGCCACCATTTTCGCCAGCGGCGACCTGGACGAGTTCATCCTGCGCGATCTCATTTCCCAAAACGCGCCCATCGACGGTTTCGGCATCGGCACACGCCTCGATACGTCCGCCGACCAGCCGTATCTCGACTGCGCCTACAAACTGCAGGAATACGCCGGCAAGCCGCGCCGCAAGCGTTCGCCGGGCAAGGCGACCTGGCCGGGGCGCAAGCAGGTCTGGCGCCGCTATGACGCCCAGGGCCGCATGCTCGGCGATACCGTCGCCCTGGAAGACGACCCCCAAGAGGGCGAGCCGCTGCTGCTGCCGGTCATGCGCGGTGGCCGGCGCTTGGCGCAACCCTCGCTGGAGGTGGCGCGCCACGCCGCCGCAGCGCATTTGCACCGCTTGCCCGAACCGCTGGTCCTGCTGGACGAAGACTATGCCTATCCGGTGGAAATCGCTCCCGGATTGCAGCGCCTGGCCACCGCGCTCGACGCCGGTGCAGCGCCGCCGTAATCAGTCCTTTCGGTTTTCCGCGTGCGGGACAGCAGACGGGGCGCGCCTCCATGGAAAACCGGCAGGATCGGCGATTTCAGGGAAAGACGTGGGGATCGACGCCCTCGCACTCGGCTTCGGGATGGTGCTTCCTGACGATGGCCTCGAATTCCTCGACTTCGTCGCGGGGAACATCGACCATCACCATCACCTTGCCGTTTTCGATCGCTTCCTGAAACTGCGCAATCCGGCGGCTCCCGATGCTGATGCCGACCATGCTGGACAGCCAGCCGCCGATGCCCGCGCCGGCCAGCGCAATGCCCAGGACCGCGCCTCCGCCCAGCACCAGGCCGGTCGGCAAGGCCACCGCCACCAAGCCGGCCAGCAGGCCGGTTACGCCCCCCAGCGCCATGCCCTGCTCCAGGGCGGGGAGAAAGTCGGTCTTTTCCATCACGCTGGCTTCCGGCAAGTCGTCCAGGGGCGTGTCGCGCTTGGCCAGGACATGGATATGGCGGTCGTCGACGCGCTCCAGGCGCAGTTCGTCGACAATCTTCCGGGTAATATCCAGATTGGGAACGAGAAAATAGATTCGTCTCATGGCTGTTCTCCTTTCGCCCGAGTCGTTGATGACAGGATCGTTTGCCGCACGCAGAGGGGAAAACCCGTAATTCGCGTGCCGGTGTCTTCGTTTTTCTTAGATTAAAAAGGGGAGGTAAAAATTCCTTCCCGGCGCCGATTCCGCAAAAGATTCGGAACGCCATGCCGATGATCCGCGAATCCGGAGACGCTGAACCCGAGGGCCCTGGAAGGCTCTAAGCTCATGCGGAGACTATTAAAAATCGGAAACGGAGGTGAAGCCGTGGCTACTTACGACGTTAAACTCCTGCGGCACGAAACCGTTGCCGAAGGCACAATGGCTTTCCATTTCGAGAAGCCGGCGGATTTCCAATTCAAGGCCGGCCAGTCCATTGACCTGACCCTCATCGACCCGCCGGAAACCGATGCCGAAGGCGATACCCGGGCTTTTTCCCTGACCTGCGCGCCTTATGAAAGCGAATTGCGCATAGCCACGCGGCTGCGCGACAGCGCGTTCAAGCGCGTGCTGAGGAATCTCCCGCCCGGCAGTCCGCTGCGCATCGCCGGGCCTTTCGGGTCGTTCACGCTGCACAAGAACGCCAGCCGCCCCGGCGTGTTTCTGGCCGGCGGCATCGGCATCACGCCGTTTTTTGCCATCGCCAAGGACGCCGCGCACTTGGGCCTGCCCCACCGCCTGTTCCTGTTCTATTCCAACAAGCGCCCCGAGGATGCCCCTTTTCTCGATGAGTTGCGGCGGCTCGAGCAGGCGAACCCCCATTTCCGCCTGATCGGCACCATGACCGAAATGGAGAACTCGCGGCAGCCCTGGGATGGGGAGCGGGGCTATATCGGTGCGGAGATTGTGACCCGCGCGGTGGGTGAGCTGCATGGCCCGATTTACTACGTGGCCGGGCCGCCGGCCATGGTGGCCGCCATGAGGAAGATGCTGGAAGAGGCGGGGGCAGACGAGGACGACATCCGCACGGAGGAATTCGCCGGATACTGAAAACCAACATTTCGTATTGGCCGGTAGGTCGGGTTAGCGGTTCGTCCGCGCAACCCGACCATCCCGCGTTGACAAAGGAGTCGACCATGAAACTCTATTACGCTCCCGGCGCCTGCTCCCTGGCGCCCCATATTGCCCTGCGCGAAACGGGCGCCGCCTTCGACCTGGAAAGGGTGGACCTCGCCAAAAAGCAGACTGCGACCGGCGAGGACTTCACCCGCATCAATCCCAAAGGCTACGTGCCGACCTTGCGGCTCGACGACGGCGAGATACTGACCGAGGTCGCGGTCATTCTGCAGTATCTCGCCGACCGCAAGCCGGAAACGGCCTTGGCCCCCGCCGCGGGATCCATGCAGCGCTACCGCTTGATGGAATGGCTCAACTTCGTCTCCAGCGAAATCCACAAGCAGTTCGGGCCTCTGTTCAACCCGCACATCACTCCGGAGTGGAAAGCCAATCAGTTCGATGTCCTGGGGCGGCGCTTCGACTACCTTTCCGAGCGGCTGAACGGGCAGCCCTACCTGATGGGCGATGCGTTCAGCGTGGCGGACGCGTATCTGTTCACCGTGCTCAACTGGAGCGGATACGTGGACCTGGACATGGGCAAGTGGCCCAAACTCCAGGCTTATAAAGCGCGGGTAGCGGAGCGCCCGGCGGTTCGGGAGGCACTGAAGGCGGAAGGGCTGAGCGGCTGAGACGATTTCCACGGACGTGCGGCGGCGCCCTTCGGGCTCACTCCCATGACGGCCGCTTCCGATGCGCTCACCGTGTTCCTGTGCGGCGACGTGATGACCGGTCGCGGCATCGACCAGGTTTTGCCCCATCCCGGCGATCCCCGGATTTACGAGTCGTACATGGCTTCCGCCCTGGGTTATGTCCAGCTCGCGGAGGATGCCCACGGACCCATCGCCAAACCGGTGGATTTTTCCTATATCTGGGGCGACGCCCTGGCGGAACTGTCGCGGGCGCGTCCCGACGCCAGGATCGTCAACCTGGAAACGGCGGTCACGGCGACGGGCGAACCCTGGCCGGGCAAGGGCATCCAGTACCGCATGCATCCCGCCAATATCCCCTGCCTTAACGCCGCCGGAATCGACTGCTGCACGCTGGCCAACAACCATGTGCTGGATTGGGGCCCCGCCGGGCTGCGCGAGACGTTAGCCGTTCTGGACCAGGCGGGCATCGAAACCGCCGGAGCCGGAACGAATTCGGCCCGGGCGCAAAATCCCGCCATCCTGGAAATTCCGGACAAGGGCAGGGTGCTGGTGTTCGCCGTGGGCGACGAGAGCAGCGGCATTCCCGGTTCGTGGGCCGCGCGGGACGACCGGCCGGGCATCGAACTGCTGCCCGATCTGTACGTCGGCACGGCGCACCGCTTGGCCCAGCGCATCCAGGCGCATAAACGTACGGGCGATGTGGCCGTGGTCTCCATCCATTGGGGCGGCAACTGGGGCTACGAGATTCCCGAAGACCAGCGGGCGTTCGCCCACCGCCTGATCGACGAGGACGCCGCCGACATCGTGCACGGCCATTCGTCGCACCATCCCAAAGGGATCGAAATCCATCGTGGCAAACCGATCCTGTACGGCTGTGGGGACTTCCTGAACGATTACGAAGGCATTGGCGACCGCGCGGCGTTCCGGGGCGATCTGGTCCTGATGTACTTCCTCGCCGTGGGGGCCGGCGGCCGGCTGCTGAGCCTGGAGTTGATGCCGCTACAGATTCGGAACTTCCGCTTGCGCTATGCACCGCCTGCCGACGTGGACTGGCTGCAGGAAACGCTGGATCGGGAGAGCAGGCGGATGGGGGCCGCGGTGGAACGGGCTGGAGAGCGTGGATTGCGGATCATGGTTCCCGCCGGCGAATGAATTCCCTGCCGTTTGCCGCGCAGCCGCGTTCATGCTAGTTTTTGTGGAAACAATGTCTTACAACAACAAGGAGACCCGCCATGGCACTGACACCGGAACAAGACTTCAAGACCTTCCTCGCCATGATCGGCGTGGTGAGCGTCCCCGCGACCCTCAGCCTGCTGTCCGTGGAGCGCGCGCAAACTCAGGTTTTGCCGGTAGCGGGCTCATCGCCGCTGGGCTACACGGTCAGCCTGTCCCTGTTCATCATTCCCATTCTGGTGATTCTGGCCTGGCTGCATGCCAACCACGACGAAAAGTTCATCCGGAAATCCTTCTGGATCGCCCTCGCCGTGCTGGTGCCCCTGGGTTTCCTGCTGGACCTGTTTTTCGGCTTGACGTTTTTCACTTTCGTCAACAGCCAGGCGACCCTGGAAATCTACGTGCCGGGATTCGATTTCGCCACGGGGTCGTGGGAGCGCAAAATCCCCGTCGAGGAATTCGTGTTTTATCTGACCGGTTTCATCGCCGTGCTGTTGATGTACGTCTGGTGCGACGAATATTGGCTGAGCGCCTATAACGTGCCCGATTACGCCGTGGAATCGGCGGGCATGGAGCGCATCGTGATGTTCCACGGCAAATCCGTGGCTGTAGGCCTGGGGTTGGTCGTGCTGGGCATCCTGGTGAAAAACCTGTTCCCCAGCCCTTACCAGGGCGGATTTCCGGGATATTTCACCTTCCTGGTGGTGGCCAGCTTCATTCCTTCCGCCGCGTTGTTCAAAACCACCTTTCGTTTCATCAACTGGCGCGCGGTGAGCCTGTGCTTTTTCTTCATCCTGCTGATCAGCCTGCTGTGGGAGGCCACCCTGGCGTCGCCCTATCAGTGGTGGGGCTACAACTACAAGCAGATGCTCGGCATCGTCATCGACGCCTGGACCTTGTTGCCGATGGAAGCGGTATTGGTGTGGATGGCCGTGACGTTTACCACGGTCATCGTCTATGAAGCCATCAAAATCTGGCTGAATTCGCGCAAATCCGCCAAGAAAGCTTTCTTGGGCCTGGATTGATTCCAAAAAAGGCGTCGATAAAACGCCCGCCCGGCGTATCGGCCAAACCATAAAACGTTTTTTGAATGGAGGGGAATCCGCATGTGGAGCGATAAAAGGCTGGTCTTTGTTTTGCTGACCATCGCATTGGCGCTGGGCACCGATCTGGTCGCGTGGGCGCTGCACGGCGGCTGGATTGCCGCGGCGCTGATCACCTTTGCGCTAAACGCCCTGATCGTTTATCACACCTGGAAAACCCGCGACGGCCTGTTCGGGCGCTTATACCTGTTCGGCTTGCTGGTGGGGTTCGGGGAATTGCCGACGGATTACCTGGCCGTATCGGTGCAACAAACGCTGGTTTATGCGCCGGGTGAGCCGTTTATCTGGGATTCGCCGTTTTACATGCCGTTCTCCTGGGCCTTGATCATGTTCCAGTTCGGCTACCTAGCCTATTGGATGGCGAATCGCTGGGGGTTGTGGAGGGCGTCCCTGCTGACCGGCGTTTTCGGGGCCATCAATCTGCCCACTTACGAATTCATCGCCAAGCAGGCCGGCTATTGGTACTACAAGGATTGCTGGATGGTGTTCTTCGACTCCACGCCGGTGTATGTGATCGTGGGCGAGTTCCTGCTGACGGTGACGCTGCCTTTTATCGTCGGCCGGGTGGTCCAATCCCACATTCCCGCCATCGTCGCCTGGGCCGTGGGCCAATCGGTGTGGATGTATCTGGCCACCCGGCTGGCCTACGCCTGGGTGGGCCAGAGATGAGCCGGTTGGGTTGGCGCCGTTCGTTGGGTCTCATGCCGGGCAATCCCTGCCCGGCACCCTGCGGGCGCTTCGCGTGCAAATCCGCTCCCGGCGGATTTGTCGGCCAGGACGCCTAACCCAACGCAAAAGATGGTGTCAGTAACGCAGGCTGATCTGACCGTACACGCTGCGCTGGATTTCCACCGCCTGTGCGGTCAGCACCGATTCCCCGAATTCCGGATGTTGGCCGTCCAGCAGGTTGCGGCCCACCACGGCCAGTTCGAGATTGCGGGTCGGTTTCCAACCCAGACGCAAATCCAGCGCCGCATAGCTGTCCACCTCGAACGCCGGCAGCTTGTCCACATAGCGCAGGATGGCGTCGGCCTGCAGACTTTCCGTCAAGTCGTAGGAGGTTCGGATGCTGAACTGGTGGTGGGGCGAGGAATCCTCCGTGCGCTGTTGGAACAAGGGGGCGCCGCTGAGCTGTATTTGCAGATAGGTGTAGTTGGCCTGCAAGCGCAGGTCCGGCGCGACGCGCCATTGCCCCATGACTTCGGCGCCATAGGTTTGGCCGCGCATGTCGTTTTCCGGAAAGATCGGCAGAACCCCATGCAACGATGGACTGGCGGAGAGAAACGGCGTGCCGAGGGATGCGGAGGTGAGGCGGGAATAGTCGTTGTAGAACGTGGCGATATCCACAGACGTGGATGACGTGGGCTGGATGCGGTAGCCCAGTTCGTAGGCGACCAACTCTTCCGGCTTGAAGTCGGGATTGCCCTGGCCCACCAGGAAAATGCCGGGGGACACTTGCGCCAGATAAGTGGCTTGCATGTCGTGGTCCAGGCGGTTGGGAATCCGCACCGCCCGTGAAATGGACGCCCAGACGGTCTGGTTGTCGGTCGGGGTGAACACCAGCCGGCCGTTGGGCTGGACTTCGAAGCCGCTGAAATCGTTGTGTTCGATCCGTGTGCCGAGAATCACGCGCCAGCGGTCCGGAACCAGGGTGATTTCGTCCTGAACGAAGCCGCTGAACAACTGCGTGTCCCGCGTGGACGCGCGCATGGCGAAAAAGAAGTCCTTGCCGGTCGCAGAGCGCATGTGGGTGTAGCGGTAGCCCAAACCCCAGGTCCAGGCGTGTGCGTCGCCCCACTGGAAATGGTGCTGCCAGTCCGCGTCGTAGGTATCCACGCGGCTGGTGGTCGCGTCGTCGATGGCGGGGAAGCGCGACGTATCCTCGGTATGGTCGAAATACAATTTCAGGGTCATGTCCGAGGTGTCGGAAAACCGGTGGCCCCAGCGGCCCAGCACATTGCCGCCGGAATAGCGTTTCGGTGCCGTGCTGTCGAACTCGAAAGGAAGCTGCGGTGCGGAAACATGTTGCAGGGCATTGGAGTTGCCCTGGTATATGTCGCCCTGCAGGGTGAGGGAGTCTTCCTTGGACGGGGCGCTTTCCACCTTGAATCCACCTTGCGTGGTTTCCCAGGCGTCGTTGGCGTTGCCGCCTCCGGCCAGGGCGAAAGCATCGCGGCTGAGGTATTTGACGTAGCCTTTGTAGTAGGTCTGCTCCCCCAGTTGGCCGCCGTAGCGCACGGCGCCAAAGCCGTTCTCCTCGGTGCCGGTGCCCGCCGTGGCATACAGGCCGGAGGAATCCTTGGCGCTTCGGGTGATGATGTTGATGACGCCGTTGACGGCGTTCGACCCCCACATGGCCGCCCCCGGGCCGCGGATCACTTCGATGCGCTCCACGTCTTCCAGCAAGGTGTCCTTGGTGTGCCACAGGGTTCCGGAGAAAACCGGGTGATACAAAGTCCGCCCATCCATGAGGACCAGCATTTTGTTGGCCGAGCGGTCGTTGAAACCGCGGGCGCTGATGGCCCAACTGTTGGCGTTGATCTGGGCTACGTCCAGTCCCGGAACCAGGCGCAGTGCGTCGGGAATGGAGGTGGCGCCGGAGCGCCGGATGTCGTCCTGGCTCAGAACGAACACGGCGGCGGCAGTGCGCGAGACCTTTTCCTCGTGGCGGGACGCGGAAAAAATCGTGGACTCCGCCTGCAGCCAGCTCAGTTCTTCCTGCAGGACTCCCGTGCCGATCTCGAAAGGACCGTTCCCCAGGGCCGCGTAGGCGTTCGCCATCGCGCCGCAACAGGCCAGACCGCAGAACGTTGTCTTTATTGCGCCAAACCGCGCCATATGCTTTACCCCCCCCGTTTATCTGCGCGCGATCCGTTGCCGGCCTCGCGTCCCCGCACACGGTTTCGACCGTCTTGTTTTGCTTCGTAGAGAGCCTCGTCGGCCCATTTCATCAATTGCTCCCGACTTATATCACGGGTCGGGGTGACGGTGGCCACGCCGAAACTGGCGGTCAATGTTTTTCGCGCGCAATCGGTAAATGCGTGCGCCATTTCCAGATGTTCGATGTTGCTGCGCATGGTTTCCGCCATGTCCATGGCCGCGGTGAACTCCAGGCCGGGCAATACGGCGACGAATTCTTCGCCGCCGTAGCGGGCGGCGAAATCCATCGCCCGGTTCAAGGAGCCTTTCAAGGTCGCAGCGACGGTCTTCAGGCACTCGTCGCCGGCGGCGTGGCCGTAATGGTCGTTGTAATTCTTGAATTCGTCCACGTCCACGAGGACGACGGACAAAGGCATGGCACTCCTCAAGGCGCGGCGCCATTCCGCTTCGAATATTTCGTCGAACTGGCGGCGGTTGGGGATGTTGGTCAGGCCGTCCAGATAAGCCATGTGCCCCAGAAAATCGCTTTGCTGCTTCAGCTTCAGGTGGGTGCGGACTCTCGATTTGACCACGGACATGCTGAAGGGCTTGACGATGTAATCCACCGCCCCCAGTTCCAGCCCGAAGGATTCGTTGACGTCGTCGTCCCTTCCGGTAATGAAAATCACCGGTATGCTCCGCGTCGCCGCATCCGCCTTGAGCAGCCGGCACACGTCGAAACCGTCCAGGCCGTTGGGCATTTCAATGTCCAGCAGGATCAAGGCGGGCGCCGCGTCGCCGGAAGCGATGCGCAGAACGTCCTCGCCGCGGGTGGCGACGACGATGTCATGGTCGCTGCGCAAGGCTTCGCCGAGAACCTTCACGTTGGCCGGCTGGTCGTCCGCGATCAGCAACCTCGGCCTGTTCGCCTCCGGCGCCGCGCGGATCGAGTTTTGCTCCAGTCCGGGGTCGATTTCCCGCAAGAGCGACGCGGCCGACGCAAAGTCGAATACGTCCAGCGCCTCTTCCAGCGCGGCAAGCCGGCCCCGCAACGCGGGCTTGTCGCCATAAGGCCGTAGCCGCTGGAACGCGACGTCGACGTCCAGACTGTGGGCGGACACCCGTTCGTGCAACTCCGCCAGGCGGGCGGCGAACCGATCGCTATCCAGGGTCACCGCCTCCTCGGGCGCCGCTGGGCCATCGGGCATGGACGCCCGCAATTGCCGGATGGATGCCAGCACCTGCCCCAAGGCCTGGCCCCAGCGCTCACAGGTCTGCTCCACGCGGGCGTTGTGGCGAATGGCGCCGATCAAATCGCCGGCGCACGCTTGCAACTCCGAGGCGCCCAGGTTGCCGGCCACCCCTTTCAGCGCATGGGCCAATTCGCCCGCCGCGTCGGTATCGTTGTCGCGCAAGAATTGGGCAAGCCGGTCGTGCGCCGCGTGAAAATCCTGCTCGAAGCGCAGCAACAACTGGCGGTAAAGCGTTTTGTTGCCCGCCACGTTGCTCAGTCCGAGCTCGATGTCGATCCCGGGCAAGGCGGCGGGCAAGAGATCGGGGAGAGAATCGGCCGTCGGACTTGCCGCGTCCGGTGCGATTTCCGGCCGCGTCTTGGGCTTGATCCACTGGACCAGCAGGGCGAAGAGCTTGTCCAGGTCGATGGGCTTGCCCACATGGCCGTTCATGCCCACCTGCATGCACTTGTCCTTCTCCTGCGCCATGACGTGGGCGCTCATGGCGATGATGGGCAGTTCCTCGTAGCCCCGTTCGGCGCGAATGGCCCGCGTGGCTTCGAAGCCGTCCATGACCGGCATCTGCAAGTCCATCAATACGGCGTCGAAGGCTTGTTGCCGCGCCATCTGCACCGCTTCCGAGCCGTTGTTGGCGATAACCACCACGAACCCTTCCCTCTGCAGCAATTCCTGGGCGATCAGTTGATTCATCGGCTGGTCTTCCACCAGCAACAGGCGTGCGCCGCGAATGTCCGCCAGTAAATCGGGTTGTTGCGGAGCGTAGGGGCGCGCTGCTCCGTCTCCGGGGACAACCGGGCCGCATTTCGCAACGATGACGTCGTACAACTGCGACGACGTGATCGGTTTCGTCAATATGCCGTCGATGCGCACATCCTGAGCTTCCCGCAGAACGTCTTCACGGGAATGGGCCGTCATGAGGATGACGGTCGGAGCGCCGGGAATCTTCTCGTCGCTTTTGATCCTCCGCGCCGTGGCCACCCCATTCAGCCCCGGCATTTTCCAATCGACCAGCACCAGGTCGACGGGATGGTCGGCCGGCTGCCGCTCCAGCAGTGCGAGCGCCTCCACGCCGGATTTGGCCAGGAGAACGTCCAGGGAAAACGATTGCAGGTACGCCTGCAAAATTTCGCGCGACGCCGCGCTGTCGTCCACGACCAGCACCTTCATGCTTTGCAGGCCGGCCGGTGACGGCGCTTCGCGGACCGACGGCCGGTCCTGGGTATCGAATTGCGCCGTAAAGGTGAAACGGCTGCCGATTCCCGGCGTGCTCTCCACGCCGATGTCTCCGCCCATCATGGTCACCAGCCGCTTGCAGATGGCCAGCCCCAAACCCGTGCCGCCATAGCGGCGCGTGATGGACGTATCGGCTTGGGTAAAGGGTTGAAAGAGCTTGTTGCTTTGTTCCGGGTGTAAACCGATGCCGGAATCCAGCACGGAAAATTCCAGTTTTATTTTTTTGCCGAGCTTGTCCCCTTTCTGATAGGCAGGGGCCACGGCGATGCTGACGACGATATCGCCCCGTTCGGTGAACTTCACCGCGTTGCTGGTCAGGTTGAGCAGGACCTGGTTCAGGCGCAAGGGATCGCCCACCAAAAACAGCGGAACATCGCCGGCGATGGAAAAATGCAGTTCCAGTCCCTTTTGTTCCGCCGGCGCGCTGACGAAGGAGGACAGATTGTCCAGCACGTCGACCAGGCTGAAATCGACGTATTCGAGTTCCAGCCGGCCGGCTTCGATTTTGGAGAAATCCAGAATGTCGTTGATGATTCCCAGCAGAATGTGCGAGGCCGATTGCACGCGGGTCAGGTAGCCGTGTTGCTTGTCGGTGAGCGTGGTGCGCAGCGCCAATTGGGTAAAGCCGACAATGGCGTTCATGGGGGTGCGAATTTCATGGCTCATGATGGACAGAAATTCGGATTTACCGTTGTTCGCGGCCACCGCCTGATCGCGGGCCACGGCCAGTTCCCCGGTACGCTCCCGAACCTTTTCCTCCAGGGTCCGGCTATAGTCGGAAAGTTGCTCGTAGGAGGCTTGCAACTCCTTGGACATGGATACGAACGCATCGGTCAAGATGCCGATTTCATCGTCGCTCTCGGCAGTCACGCCGCTACCCGCCGCGAAGTGGCCCCGGGCCAGTTCGTTGGTCAGGCGGGTGAGGCGCCGTATGGGTTTTAGGAGACGGTTGGACATGGCCAGGATGACAAAGACGCCGAGCAGCGACACCCCGGCCGCCATGGTCAGAGACTGAAGGACCGTGGCGCGAATTTTCGCGGAAATCTCCTCCCGCGAGCGGACGATTTCCCGATTGAGCGGCTCCATGCTGAATCCGAGCCGCAACACGCCCCACAGACCGGTGCCTATCCTGATCGGCAGGATGAACTCCATCATCGGCAGGCCGTCGATGCTGCGTTCCACGACGGTTTTTTCCACCTGCTCGGAGGCGTACAGATCTGGCTCCGTCGACAGCACTTCCTGCCGCAGTTCCGGGCGCAGCGTGTGCACCAGGGCGAGCCGGGAGTCGTTCATGAGGATGGCGCAATGTACCTTGCCGTCCGCCACCGCGTTGCGCAGGATTTCGTCGATGTGGGACAGCTTGTAGGTGGCGATGTTGCTTTCCGCCTGCTGCGCCAATTCCCCCGCCAGCACCGCCGCCTGATTGGTCAGGTTTTCCTTCATCAGCGTGATGCGCTTGTCCAGTTCGGCAATCAGCAGGCTTTTCTGGGTGGTAATCTGTACGTAGGTCGAGACCGTCACCAAGGCCGCCAACATGCTCAGCAGGGTTGCCAGGAGTTTGGTGCGTATGCTGCGCTTGTGGCGGGGTGAATCGATCGCCATGTCCGGTTCGGTTGTTTTTACTTCGTCATGTCCCACGGCCGTCGCTCCTTTCACCGATTTGCCGCTGAACGTGCCGTCCTGCGACTTATGCGCTGCCGAGCATCGCAGGAGAAAAGCGGAAAGGCCCGAAGGGGCGCGGCAGGGATGCCGCGCGTCGGCAGAGGGCGATGGATCGCCCTTCTGCCGACCCCGCTTTTCTCCGAGAAGCGCAGGGGACCCGAAGGGCAGCGTATGGTCGCAAATGGTTTTGGGTACTTTTGCCGAAACAAAAGTACCTCGTCGTGCGGGGGCGAAACCCTGCATTCAAACAAATTGCCGAAGGCACCTTGCACTACCGACAGCTTTCGCAAACCGAAAGGCATGAGGAATTGGTCTTGAGCGCCTGCGGCGAACTGTTTGAATGTGGGTTCTTGCACCCACGGGCGCGTTACTTTCTTTTGCGCGGCCAAAAGAAAGTAACCCAAGAAAAGGCCGCCCGACTGCCGCGCCGCTATCGCGGTTCCCTGCGCTCCTCGCTTCCGGCGGAAGTTGCCCGACAGGCCATCCCTGGCCTGACGGTCAACCGGCCGCATCCATGCGGCCGCCCTGCGGGTTTGATCCGCCGAAAGCTGCGGTGCTCGGCGCGGCAAACGGGGGTGTGCATCTTCCAAATCAGACTTACTCCACAACACGGTTGACCGCGCCAAGCGCCTGGCGATTCAAATGGATGCCGTATCGCTGCACTCTGCCCATATGCAAAGTGATGTGGGAACCGGCGGGGTTTTGTACATGCTCGGGAGGGGTTTCGCGGCCCATCAGCACATCCTCGGCCAGCTTGGCGGCCTGAATGCCCATGGTGGGAATGTCCGCCGTGATGGCAAGAACCGCGCCCAGGTCCACGAAAACGTCGTCGTAAGCAAAAACCGGCTTCTTTCCGGCATCGCTCCGGCGAAACAGTTCGATGGCGGAATTTTCCGTGGCCAACACGACGGGATCGGAAATCAGCCACAGCGCGTCGACGCGCGGCAGGAGCCGGGCCAGCGCTTGGGGAAGTTCCGAAGGCGCGGCGACTTTTTCGCCGATGAGTTCGATGCGAACGTCGGCGGCGGCGCCGACCGCCTCTGCCAGCCATTCCTTGTTGAAGGTCTCGCTGTACAGCACGCCGATGGTTTTGAGTTCCGGGAACAGGTAACGGAACAGCGACAGGGGCATTCCGGAGGGAAGTTCGTTGGCAATGCCGTAGACGTTGTCCCCCATTCGCTGCCGGCGCCAGTTGAGGATCGACGAAAAGACGATGGGCTGTTTCGCGTTCCGGCTGGCCAACTGGTAAGCGTTGGAGCCGATGGCATAGATCAGCGCCGCATCCGAACTCTTGAGGTTTTCCTTCAGCGCATCCGGCGACCCGCTTCCCCCCGCCAGGTCCAGCCGAGCCGTCGGGATCGCCAGGTTGGACTGAAAGGCGTTCTCGATGGTCGCGTACTTCTTCACGGCGCCGTTGGAGTTGAGAATCAGAACCTTGGCGTTCGAAGCGGGAGCCGCGCAGGAAACGGTCCACGGTACCAGCCACGCCAGCAGCCAGAGCGCAATGGCCGTCGCCCGGCGCAACCGGGGTGTGCGCCGTGCCCGCGCCGTTGA